>JAOXSB010000326.1 GCA_025800345.1 Mangrovicoccus sp.
CTGCGCCAACAAGCGCTTTCCATGGTCAATGCATTGGGCTCGGGGGTGTTGGAAACCCGCGCTATGCTCGCCTTTATTCCGCGGATTTGCGAGGCCTTGCGGGGCGAGCCGTTGATGCTGCCCAATATCGCCACCTGGTGGTGCGGCCAGCCCAGTGAACGGGCCCATGTGAAAGCGAATACCGCGCGGATGATGATTGGCCCGGCCCTGTCCACCCGGCTGCCCTTTGATGCTGAGGCCGCCACTGTGCTGGGCGGGCAGTTTCGCGCGCAATCAGAGGCATCGGTCAATGATTGGATCGATGCGGAAGGCGGCGCTTTGGTGGGGCAAGAGGCGGTGCGTCTGTCCACCACCCCCGCCTTGGTCGATGGGCGTTTACAGCCCAGGCCCATGAGTTTGCGGATCTTTGCCGCCCGCACCGAACGCGGCTGGACCTTTATGCCCGGCGGGTATGCTCGGATCGGGCGCAGCGAAGACCCCACGGCGATTGCACTGCAACAGGGCGGCTCGGTCTCTGATGTTTGGGTGATCCGGGACCGCCCGGCCCAAGGGGCGACCATCTCGGATGCGCGGGTGGCACCGCGCAGGCGCGGAGATTTGACCGTTTTGCCCAGCCGGGCGGCGGATAATCTATATTGGCTGGGCCGGTATATTGAGCGCGCCGAGGGCACCATGCGCTTGCTGCGCGCGCGCCATGCGCGGCTGAGCGAAAGCGCCGATCCCAAAGCGCCGCTTCTGCGCGAGATTGACGTGGCACTGGCGCGGTTGCGCGCCGAAGATGAGGCCGCGATCCCCGAAGGCTTGCTCGATATGCTTAGCGCAGCGGTCAATAGCGCCGCGCAAGTGCGTGATCGGTTTAGCGAAGATGGGTGGGTGGCGCTGACCGATCTGCAAAATGCCGCGCTGAAGGCTGCCGATGAGCTCAAGGGCGCAGGACCCGCTGATGAGGATGCGATTGCCCGCGGATTGGGCCAGCTTTTGCGGCAAGTCACGGGCTTTTCCGGTCTGGTGCAGGACAATATGTATCGCTTTACAGGCTGGCGATTTTTGTCCTTCGGGCGGGCATTGGAACGCGCGTCGGGTACGATCTCGGTGTTGGCGCAGTTTACCGAGGATGATGCCCCGGAAGGGGCGCTTGATCTGGCGGTGGAATATGCCGATAGCGCCATGACCCATCGCCGTCGCTATACGATCACCAGCAATCGCGACACGGTGATTGATCTGGTGGCGCTGGACGGGCGCAATCCCCGGTCGGTCCTATATCAGTTGGACCGTATGCGGGCGTTGGCAGGGCATTTGCCCGGCGCCGAAGATCGTGGCCAATTATCCCCATTTTACAAAGCGGTGATCCGAGCGCAGACAGATCTCGAACTCTCGGACGCGGCGGCGCTTGATCCAGAGGCCCTGTGGACCCTGCGCGGCAGCTTGGCGCAGATCTCTGATTTGCTCTCTACGGTGTATTTACGCTGAAAACCTGCCCAAACGCATCGGTTCTTTAACCAATCGCTGTCACTTTCCCAGCCGTTACCGGGTTCGGAGAGTCGCGAAATGTTCGGGATTATTGGGATTGCTGTGGTGTTCGGCATGGTGTTCGGCGGCTATTTGCTGGCTGGCGGCAAAATGTCGATCATCATTAAAGCCTTACCGTTTGAGATGATGATGATCGGCGGCGCGGCTGTGGGGGCATTCATCATTTCCAATGATTTCGCCTCGGTGAAACATTCCCTGAGTGATGTGGGCAAAGTCTTCAAAGGCCCGAAATGGAAATCTGCCGATTACCGCGATCTGTTATGCCTGCTGTTTGAATTGATCCGCCTGGCCCGGCAAAATCCTGTGGCGCTGGAAGAACATATCGACAGCCCCAATGATTCTGAGATTTTTCAGCGCTATGCGAAGATCTTGAAGGATAAAGAAGCGATTGCGCTGATCTGTGACACGCTGCGTTCAGCCTCGATGAATTTCAATGATCCGCATCAGGTCGAAGAGGTGTTGGAAAAGCGCATGGAAGCCTCGCATCACCATGCGATGCATTCCAGCCATGCGTTGCAAATGATGGCGGATGGTTTGCCCGCATTGGGGATTGTCGCTGCGGTTTTGGGGGTGATCAAAACCATGGGCAGCGTGAACCAACCGCCAGAAGTGCTTGGGAAATTGATCGGTAGCGCGCTTGTGGGAACTTTCTTGGGGGTGTTCTTAGCCTATGGGGTGGTGGGCCCATTTGCGGCGCGAATCAAAACCGTCACTGAAGAGGATGATCATTTCTATCAGTTGATCCGCGAAGTTCTGGTGGCCAATCTGCACAATCACGCCACCAATATTTGCATCGAAGTTGGGCGGCAAAACACGCCTTCGCATCACCGCCCGAGCTTTGCCGATCTTGAAGAAGCCCTGCGCGAAGCCAAGCAGAACGCCGCATGATCCGGGTAGTGGTGATCTGTTTCGCGCTGCTTTGGCCAGGGCTTTTGCGGGCGCAAGATTATGAAATACGCTCGGGCGAGCATGATGGGTTCTCGCGCTTGGTCATCTATATGGGCACGCCGCAAGACTGGGAGTTGATCGCAAAGCCTGGCGGGTACAAGCTGCGCCTTAGCGGCTCAGATCGCGGTTTTGCCACGGGTAAAGTGTTTGATTTCATTCCAAAGCGGCGGTTAACCGCGCTGAGCAGCGCGCCCGGGGAACTGACCCTTTCCACCGCTTGTGATTGTCCAGCCCAAGCTTTTTTGGTGCGCCCTGATATCTTGGTGATTGATATTCATTCCAAGGTGCCTGGCCCGCTTGGGGATGTGGCGGATCTGCGCCAAGTGATGCCCTATGCACCGGTTGCTGAAGAGAGCCCTTCCAAGACCCAAGGGCGCCCAGGGCAGGGCCTAATCGCAGCAGAGCCTGGCGATCAGCCGATCCCGCAAGGGCCATTGCCCAGCCAAGCCCGGCGGCCGATCGATCCGATGGCATTGACCCGCTTTCAGGATTGGCCCGGGCAGGGCGGGCAGACGCAGCGCGCCGTGCAGCTCTTGGGGTTTGCAGGGGTGCAGCCTTCTGCTGGGTCTCGGATCGACGCGAGGGAACTGGTTGAAGGCATCGCTGCGGCGGCCTCTCAAGGTCTGGTGTCACTGGCTGGGCCCGATACTTTGTCCGTCGGAGATGCTTTGCGGGCCGCGCCGGAGCGTGGTTTTGCCCATCAGCAATTATCCGTCAGAGATGGTTTTTTGCGCGACCCAGACCGGGCGGCGTTGGCAGAGGAACGGCGCAATTGCCGTCCGGCAGATCTGTTCACGGTGGATGAATGGGGGGATGCAGAGCAGCCGCCCAGTGAGCTATTGCAAGGGTTTCGCGCCAAAGGGCCTTGGCAATCGCTCGGAACGGATGCGGTGGAGGGCGCGGTTCAATTGGCCCGCGCCTATATTTACTTGGGCTTTGGCAGCGAAGCGGCAGATGTTCTGCGCACTTATCGTATCCCCGAGGCGCAAGAAGAGGTGTTGATGCCGCTTGCCAAGATCGTGGAAAACCCCGGACAGCTGGAGCCGAACCCCTTTGCGGATCAATTGGCCTGTGACACCGGGGCAGCGCTTTGGGGATTTGTTGCCAGCCCGCTTGCTTTGCCAACAGATGAGCTGCTCGCCACAAAGACGATTTTGCGCAGTTTTGCGGCGCTTCCCCCATGGCTCAAAACCCAGCTCGGGGGGGTGGCCATGGCAAATTTTGAAGCCATTGATGATCTGGTTTCAGCCGAAGCGATCCGTGACGCCGTATATCGCGCGCGGGTTGCGCAGTATCAAACCAGCCTGCCGCAAGCCGTGCCCGGTGAAGAAGCGGTCATTCCCCCGGTGCCCGAGTTGCAAGGCGAGGAAGGATCTGATCGCGCCGCGCGGATGGCCGATCTAGCGCAAAGTCTAAAGGCGCAAGAGGCAAGCCCCAGCCCAGAGGAACGCGAAGAGATTGCCGCGCTTATTTTTGAAACCCGCGGCAGTTCAGAAAGCATTGCGCTGCTTGAGGCCTATATCCACGCGGCCGGTGATGCCCAGGCCATCCTTGATGGGGAGCAAATCCTGGGCCAGCTTTCCCGCTCGCGCTTTGTCGCATCCTATCCCATTCTAGCGCATCGAGATGCTTTGCTGCGCGCGGCGGCGCAGCAGCCGTCTCACGATGTGTTCCTGGGGCTTCTTTCCCGCAGCGAGAAACAATTTCGAAAAGAGCCGCCTGATCTAGAGACCCTGGAGGTGATACTGCGCCGTTTGCAAGATATGGGCTTGCCGCGCAGCGCCGCCGCTTTGGCAGAGCATGCGCCGCCCGATACGCGCCTTGCGGTGCAAACCCTGCCTGCGCCCTCCGAGGATGGGCCAGGGCAAAGCAATTCCGCCCAAACAGATGGGCAGGCAGGACAGGTCAATCTACCCGCAGTGCCGGTGGCAGGGGCCGTTTTCGGGGCAAATACCCTGGCCTCAGAGCAGGCGAGCGCGCTGCGCGCGTTGCTGCGCGCGGATGCGGAGAATGCGGGCGGGGAAGATCCGGAACAGCGTCCCATGGAGCCGTTGAAAGTGTTGCAAAATACCGATGATGCACTGGAATTGTTGCGTGGGTTGAGCCTGAGCGCGCCTTGAAGCGCGCCCAGAAGAGCCCCGCCAGCAAGGCATTTCTACCGGGCTTCAAAGATATATCTGTTGGGGAAAATGGCGGAGAGACAGGGATTCGAACCCTGGAGACGGTTACCCGCCTACACGCGTTCCAGGCGTGCGCCTTCGACCACTCGGCCACCTCTCCGTGAGGAGCACGCATAGACAAACTGTTCAGGGGGTGCAAGGCGATAGGTGCAGTTAGCGCCCATCTCCGCCATCGGCATCTCCCGCGCTGCCATCGCCAGTTCCATCCACATCCGCTTCATCGCGATAGACTTGCGCCGGGCGGCTCTCAAACGGGGTTTTGGCAGCCTCATGCACGGGTTTTGCAGGGTCTGCGAGATCGCGCAGAACCTCGGCATTGCGCAGCCATATATCGCGCTGCGCGAAGGGAATTTCGATTCCCTCTTCGGCGAGACGGCGCGCGATTTCATGGTTCAACTCTGAACGCGCAGAGAGCGAGAAATTCACGTCTCGTAGAATCGCTCGGATTTCGAATTCCAAGGCGTCGGCGCCGAAGGCCATGAACAAAATACCAGGCGGCGGGGAGAGCAGCACCAGCGGATGGGCTTCGGCCACTTCGCGTAAAATACGCTCTACTTTTGCTGGATCGCTGCCATAGGCAACGCCCACTTGAAGGATAATCCGCCCCACCATATTGCCATGGGTCCAATTGGTAACAGTGCCGGAAATCAGATCGGAATTGGGCACGATCAGATCAGTGCGGTCAAAGGTTTCGATCCGCGTGGCGCGCACGGAGATATCCCGCACATAGCCTTGTTGGCCGTTCACATCGATCCAATCGCCTTTGGAAATAGGGCGCTCGATCAGCAAGATGATCCCTGAGACGAAATTCGACACGATGGTTTGCAGGCCAAAACCGATCCCTACGGAAAGGGCACCGGCAACGATCGCCAGTGAGGAAAGATTCATCCCCGTGCTGCGGATCGCGATCACGGCCGCCAGGAAAATGCCAATATAGCCGACGCCGGCGACAATGGCGGTGCGGGCGCCAATATCAAAGCGGGTTTTGGGTAGAATCGAGACCCTTAGGGCGGCTTGCAACAGCCGGGTGGTGCCATAAAGCACAGCAAATATTGCGAGAAAGGTCACGATATCGGCAGGCGCGATTTTGACCCCACCCATGGAAAAACCTTCGCGGAACCCGGCCCAGATCTCGGTGAGATCGGCAACCCGGGCGCCCCAGATCAAGGCCAATACAGGCAAAAGCGCGCCATAAACCGCGATGCCGATATAGGTGGGGGCCAGATCGCTGTGATCCGGCGGGCGCCGTTTCATGGCGGTGTAAAGTTCGGTGAGCCAATTGCCAAAAAACGCGGCCAGGCCCAGCACAAAAACCGAAAAACACACAGGCATGATGGTGGCGGCGGCAACGCCACTATAGCCCAGGGCCGCGGCTGCGGGGGCTAGAATACCCGTGACCATCCCAATACGCGCCAAAATGTCGAGCAAGCGCAGGGCGAAAGAAGCTTCCTCTTCCTCCTCTTCGGCCGCTTGAGGCTGCGCCAGCAAAAACATCTGTGAGAAACGATACACCAAAAAGCCCAGCACCACGAAAAAGGGGAATAGCCAAAAGGCTTGGGTGTTGTCGGTGACCTCAATCAGGCTCAGGAACATTTCTGCGCCCATGGCCAGGGCCAGCACATAGACCGCGAGAAAACCGGTGCGGCGGGCGCGGGTTTGCTGTGGGCGGCTTAGGGCGACAAAGCTTGGGTCTTCTTCACCGGCGGGAAAAAGGCGGCCAATAAAGGCAACCCCGATGATCAAATAAAGCCCGCCATGGCGCAGCGCGAGCAAAAGCGCATCCCCTGAGGGGCCCACAAGATTAGACAGGCTTGCGGCATAAAGCAGGATCGCCAGGCCAACCCAGGGCAAGCCCACTTCGACCAATATCACCAGGGCCTGCAGCGGAAAACTGATCGCCGGAGGGGCAACATTGCGGGCAGCGCGGCGCAGCCCCGCGGTCCAGACTCGCCCGCGTATCAGCAAGAATGCTCCCAAAAGAAGCAAGACAGACACCAGGGGCAGGTTGCGCAAGAACACTTCGCGGGCATCGGCTGCCCGCAGCAAACCGAGCGTTTCGATGGGAATGGCCGTGACATGCCCGTCGAGTTCGACAATGGGAGCGGACCAATTGAGCGGGTTCAGCGGGATGGGGCCGCGGGCGAAGACCACAGCGGCCTTGCGTTGGCGCAGCACCGCGTCCAGTTCGCGCACCAGCCCATCCGCATGGGCAAAGGCTTCGGCGGCGCGAATATTGGGTTCTTCAAGATCTGCGAGATGCTGTGTCAGTTCCACGCGACGCTCATGCGCCCAAACGCTGTTCTCGCCTGGGGAAGGGGCGGGGTCAGCTTCCGCCTCCGCTGCTTCGGCCGTCTCTTCAGGGGCAGGGGCCTCGCTTTGTTCGCTGGGTGTTGCGCCCAAAGCCTCAAGCTGGCGTTCGACCGTGCCGATGCGCAGTGAACGGTATTCTTGCGCGTCCATAAAGGTTTCGCGCCATGTGGCGACTTCGCCGCGCAGCCGTTCCATCGTTTGGTCCGGCGCACGATCATAATTGATCACCCGTTCCACCCGCGCGGCCAGGCTTTCCCATTCCTTGTAATCAATTCTTGGGTTTGATTGGGCGATGAGCGCGCCTGCCCAAAGGAGCGTTGCGATCACCCCGATGAGCCATAGGCGCCAGTTCACGCTTAATCCTCGAACACTGTTGGGATTTCGCGAGGCTCTGAGGCGAGCCAATCGGGGCAGGGCAGGTTTTTGGCCCGCAGGAATTCCGGGTTAAAGATCTTAGATTGATAGCGGGTGCCGTAATCACACAAGATCGTCACGATGGTATGACCTGGGCCCAGATCTTTGGCCAAGCGCACCGCCCCGGCCACATTGATCCCAGAAGAGCCGCCCAAAACCAGCCCTTCGTCCTTGAGCAGATCAAAGATCAGAGGCAGGGCTTCGTCATCGGAAATGCGATAGGCTTTGTCTGGGGTTAGACCATCAAGATTTGCGGTGACGCGGCCTTGGCCGATGCCTTCGGTGATGGAATCGCCCTCGGCTTTCAACGCGCCTTCGGCGTAAAGACCGTAAAGCGCCGAGCCGCCAGGATCGGCCAACCCGATGGTCACGCCTTTTGGCTGTAGGGCCATGGCCACCCCGGCCAGTGTGCCCCCAGAGCCCACGGCGCAGATAAAGCCATCAACCTTGCCGCCGGTCTCTTCCCAAATCTCTGGGCCGGTGGTTTCCAAATGCGCTTGGCGATTGGCCGTGTTGTCAAATTGATTGGCCCAGATCACCCCATTGGGTTCGCTCTCGGCCAATTTCGCCGCCAAACGTTCCGAATAGCGCACATAGTTATTGGGGTTGCGATAAGGGGCGGCGGGCACTTGCACCAATTCGGCCCCGGCCAAGCGGATCATATCCTTTTTCTCTTGGCTTTGGGTTTCTGGGATCACGATCACGGTTTTAAAGCCCATGGAGGCCCCGACCAGCGCCAGACCGATCCCGGTATTGCCCGCGGTGCCTTCGACAATGGTGCCGCCAGGGCGCAGAGCCCCCCGCGCGATTGCGTCTTTGATGATATAGAGCGCCGCGCGATCTTTGACCGATTGGCCGGGATTGAGAAATTCCGCTTTGCCCAAGATCTCGCAGCCGGTTTCCTCGCTGACCTTATTGAGGCGGATCAGGGGGGTATGGCCGATGGCGTCGGCGAGATCACTGTAAATGGCCATTGCGGGTCCTCGTTGTTCGCTTTGTACTGTCTTAGGCAGCGCCAGAGACGGTTTCAACCAGCCAAAATCTTGGCACGGTTGAGAGAAAGCCAATATGCGCTGATCATAAGCGGTCCATGGGGGATTTCACCAGAGGCTATCCGCGCCATCAAATCTTCACGGGGCAGGATCAAAGCGCGAATATCTTCGCCTTCTTCCGCGACCCCATGCATGCCTTCGGCCCCATCGGGCAGATCAGCGATGCCTATATAGGAGGTAAGATATTCGGAAAACGCCCCGGCAGAGGGGTAATAGCCCGCGATTTTATGCAGCGCTGACAGGGTCAGCCCGGCCTCTTCAAGGGTTTCCTTATGGGCGGTTTGCTCGGGCGTATCCCCTGGTTCGATCCTGCCTGCCACCGGCTCCATCAGCCAGGGGTGATCATCGCCCCTGGCCAGGGGCCCTGCGCGGAATTGTTCCACCACCATCACCCGGTCTCGTATTGGGTCATAAGGCATGACCGTGACGGCATCGGCGGCAACAAATACCGCCCGGCGCAACAGATCGCTTTCGCCCCCGGCATAGGTTTTGTGGCGCAGGAAAAACTCTTGCACCGCGAAATATTCCACATAGGGCTGTTTGATCTGCTCAAAGGCAATATCGGCTTGGGAAAACCCGCTGTGATCGGGACGGGTTTCGACTTGGGCCATGGCCCGGCTATGGGCGCGCGACAGCACCATCGCAAGCCGGTCGCGGATCTCTGCTGTGGAAAACACCCCTTGCAGGGCAAAGCAATCGCCCATGGCCAAGGCCCAAACCGGGGCCATGCGGCGGGTCCAATGGGCGGCGTCAACCGGGTCTGTGCCCTCGCTGGCGGGCAGGGCCACTGTTTGGCCATTGATCTGGCCCGAGACGAAGGACAGCCCGCCAATGGCGAATAAAAACCCCAGCTTTTCGCGCTGTTGATCCGTCAGGGCAAAGCTTTCGCCGCTGACTGTGCCGCCTTGGTGGTTCGCCAAGCCGGGTAACCCATGGGTGCCCGCTTGGGCCAGACTATAGCCTGGCAGGCGCACCGCCTCGCGTGAGGCGGCGTCGAGCCCCAAAACAGCGATGATCTTGGGCTCACAGAGCAAGGCAGGCAAAAACAGTCGCGACATGACGGACTCACTGGCTAAGCAAACATCTTTGGCCTAACCCGCCGCGCGAAGCCGGGTCCAGTGCTATTGCCGGGCCAGGGGCTGCGGGCTTTGCACTGTGATATGAACCACATCGCAAACGCCCGATTGAAAGGCAGAGGCGCAAGAGGTCAGGTAATAATCCCACATCCGGCGAAAGCGATCATCAAAACCCTGATCGGCCACATCATCCCAGCGTTCGGTGAAACTGTCATGCCAGCGCCGCAGGGTTTGGCTGTAGCTCTCGCCAAATTCAAACAAGCTGCCCACGGCCAGGCCCGCTTTTTCCACTTCACTGCGCAGCACGCTGGGGCTTGGCAACATACCGCCGGGAAAGATGAATTTCTGGATGAAATCCACGCTTTTGCGATAGCTGGCAAAGCGTTTGTCTTCCACGGTGATGATTTGCAGCGCCGCTTGCGCACCGGGTTTCAACCGCTCGCGCAGCGCCCGGAAATAGACCGGCCAATAGCGCTCGCCCACCGCTTCGAACATCTCGATCGAGACCGCCCCATCATAGAGCCCGGTTTCATCGCGGTAATCTTGCAGTTTGATCTCCACCTGATCGCTCAGACCCGCGGCAGTGATCCGCGCCACCGCATAATCATATTGCTCTTGGCTGATGGTCAGTCCGGTGACGCGCAGCCCGCGTTCTTTGGCAGCATATTCCGCAAACCCGCCCCAGCCGCAGCCGATCTCGAGGATATGATCCCCCGGTTTGGCGCCAATTGCGTCAATCAGCCGGGCATATTTGGCCAGCTGGGCCGTTTCGGTGCTTTCTTGGCCGGTTTGAAACAGGGCCGAGGAATAGGTCATCGTATTATCCAGCCAGAGCCGGTAGAAATCATTGCCCAGATCATAGTGATGGCTGATGTTCTTGCGGGCTTGGCGTTTGGAATTGGACAGAAAGCGAAAGCGCAGACGCTCATAGAACCGCACCAAGCCCATGCCGGGATAGCCATCCAGCATGGCATCGCTGGCCTCATGTACCAGATCCATAAAGGCTTGCAGATCCGGGGTGGACCATGCGCCATCCATATAAGCCTCGGAAAAGCCCAGATCCCCATCGCGGATAAGCCGCGCAAACAGGTCTGGATCATGCACAGTGACTTCGGCCACCGGGCCGGGCGCAGGCCCCTCAGCGCGGAAATGACGGCCATCGGGCAAGATCAGATCAAGCCGCCCTTTGGGCAGGTTTTTGGCCTGGGCAAAGACTGTGCTGAAATAGCGTGGCAGGTTTGCTTGGCCTGCGGTGTCCGTCAAAATCATAAAAGCGCCCCTTTGCTGTCCTGCCGCAAAAACTTAAGCCGCCGTTAACAAAAGGCAAAATCAATTCCGCAAAGGCACTAAGATTTTAACTTCCAAGCTTCATAGGCGGCGAGGGCGCGTTTGCGTCCGTCTGCGGCGCTGACGATGGGGGCGGGATAGGGATCTGTTGGGCCCAGGCCCCAGCTTTTGGGGATCGCCTCAAAATAGCTGAGCGCTTCGGGGCTGGGCCGACCATAAAGCTCGGCGATCCAGCGGCGGCGATAGCGCTGATCGCGATCGAATTTCTCCGCTTGGGTTTCAGGATTGAACACCCGGAAATACGGGGCGGCATCGGGGCCGGACCCGGCGCACCATTGCCAGCCCATAGCGTTGCAGGCGGGATCCCAATCGATCAGGCATTCCTCAAACCAGCGCAGGCCAATGCGCCAATCACAGAGCAAATGTTTGGTTAGATAAGAGCCAACGATCATCCGGCCCCGATTATGCATGCGCCCGGTGACATAGAGCTCGCGCATGGCCGCATCCACAAAGGGCACGCCCGTGCGCCCTTGTTTCCAGGCCAGCACATGGGGGTGGGTCTCATCGCTGTTCCAGGCAAAACCATCCCATTCCTCGCGCCAATTGCGGGTCAGGATATGGGGGCTGTGATGGGTCAGGTGATAGGCAAAATCGCGCCACATAAGCTGGCGTAAAAACGCCTCGGCGCCGACATCATGGCGTTGCCGCGCGGCTTGGGCTCGATGCCAGCATTGCAACGGGCTGATCTCGCCCAAGCTGAGATTCTCGCTCAGCTGTGAGGTGCCATTCAAGGCGGGCAGATCGCGCCGGACCGGATAATCTTGAACCCGGTGATCTAAGAAATCTTGCAATTGCTTGGCCGCATTGGCCTCGCCGATCTGCGCATATGGGGCCACAATCTCTGCCCCGCGCTGCATCGCTTCCCCTGGCTGGCACTGGGCCAAAGGAATGCTGCCCGGCCAACATTGCGGCGCGGCAAGACGTTCAGGCGCAGGCAGGGCCGGGGGCAATTCCGTGCCGCGTAGGGCTTTCCACATGGGCGTGAAGACTTTGTAGAAGCCGCCGGATTTGGTCTGCACCTGCCAGGGCTCGAACAGCACATGGCCAGGAAAGCTGCGCGCTTCAACCCCGCTGGCTTTTAGGGCGGTTTTCACCGCGGCGTCGCGGGCCTGGGCTGCGGGCTCATAGGCGCGGGACCAATAGACCGCCCGGGCCTTGGTTTCCTGCAAGAGCGGTTGCAATGCGCCAAGCGCGCCATCTGGCCCCAAGGCTTTGCGCAGGATCAAGCGGCTGCCTTGGGATTCTAGCCGGGCGGCGAAACTCTCAATCGCTTTGCCCAAGCGCCAGCAGGGCGCGGCCCCCAAAGCCTGGATGTGATCATCCCATAAAAACACCGGGATAATCGGCGCGCCGCTTTGCGCCGCTTCCCATAAACAGGGGTTGTCCGCGAGGCGAAAATCCCGGCGGCCCCACCAGATGATCGGGCTGTTTTCCATTGCGAAAATCCTTTGGCCGCCAAGGTCAGATCTGGGGATCTAGCCCCGCGGCCAAAGGGTCAAGCTTAGGCGTTCAGATCCACCACAACCCGGCCTTTGATCTGACCGGCTAGGATATCCGCGCCCAGTTTGGGCAGATCTTCTAGCGTCGCTGGCACCACCATGGCCTCTAGCTTGTCCATGGGCAGATCCGTGGCGATGCGCTGCCAAGCGCGCAGACGGTTGTCATAGGGCTGCATCACCGAATCGATGCCCAGCAGGTTCACCCCGCGCAGCAAGAACGGGATCACCGTCGCGGGCAAAGCAGCCCCACCCGCCAGGCCCACAGCCGCCACAGAGCCACCATATTTCATCTGTCCTAGAACGCGGGCGAGCATGTCGCCCCCCACCGCATCGACACAGCCGGCCCAGGTTTCGGTCTCCAGCGGGCGCTTGACGGTTTCATTGATCTCCGCGCGGGGCACGATTTGCTGCACCCCGAGATCTTTGAGGTAATCAGCGGTTTCCGGGCGACCGGTGACGCCAGCCACCTCATAGCCCAAATGCGCTAGGATTGCGCTGGCCACAGAGCCCACACCGCCCGCGGCGCCGGTAACCAGTACTGGCCCGCGATCAGGGGCAAGCCCGTGATCTTGCAACGCCATTACCGCCAGCATCGCGGTAAAGCCCGCTGTGCCCACGGCCATGGCTTGGCGCGCGGTGACGCCGTCGGGCAGGGGCACCAGCCAATCGGCCTTTACCCGGGCTTTTTGCCCATAACCGCCCCAATGAACCTCGCCCACACGCCAACCGGTAAGCACCACCTGATCGCCGGGTTTGTAGCGGCTATCCTCGGAAGCCGAGACCGTGCCCGCGAAATCAATCCCCGGTACATGGGGGTAATTGCGCACCAGCCCGCCGCCCTTGGGGCTTAGGCAGAGCCCATCTTTGTAATTCACCGTGGAATAGGCCACATCAATGGTGACATCGCCCGCGGGCAAATCGGCGTCATTGAGCTGCTCTATCGATGCGTTTGCCAGGCCATCCTCGCCCTGGCGCATGATCAGTGCTTTGAACATAGTGTCTCTCCCCTCCCAGTTGCGCCTTGTGTGACGGGTTCACCTGAGCTTGTGAAGAGAGATCGCCGGTCGGGGCGCGCAAAGCAGCTATGCCTAATCTTCATCTGGGGCGGTGGCTCCCCAAAGATCAGCGGCTTGCACCCAGCCGCGATGATTGCCCGCGCTGACCTTGCACCAGTTGGGTTTGCAGCTGCTGATGCGCAGAACCACATCCCGCTCTGCCCGGGCCACCACCAGCGATTCGAAATTTGGCTGGCGGCGCAATTCGGTCATATCCGAAGAGACCACTGCGGTGGGGCTGCTAGACAGCATCGCGTAATGCACCCAGCCGCCCAACCCCTCGCGATCGCGCACCTGACGCCAATGGCCATGTTCGGCGATGACCATCAAGGGCAGGCCGCGATGGTGAAATACCCAATCCACCCGATGGGTCAGGGACGGGCCCCGGCGCACATTGGCCTCGCCTGCTTTCATTGAGACGAATCTTGGCAACGGTTGGTTGGTCTCGGGGCCCAATTGCTGAGCAGGGGCAGCGGCAAGCATCATGATCAGAGCAAAAACCCCCATACCCAGCCGTTGAACGCCGCGCTTTAGCACGCGAATGCGCGATGGGGCCGGGTTTGGCCGGTGTGAGGGGTCAGTTTTCTTGCGGCGCGCGGGCATGACTGCTTGTGCCTCCGGTTTGTTTTCGACAATTTGCCAATTGGAACGCTCTGAAGAAATGAGAAGGATTGTTCGCATGTCCGCTGACCGCTTAAGTGTTGTTGTTACGCGACGGTTGCCTGAACCGGTAGAGAAGCGGTTAAGCGATTTGTTTGATGTCAAATTGCGTACCGATGATAGCCCAATGTCCCGCGAAGAACTGACCGATGCTTTGCGCAATGCCAATGTGGTGGTGCCCACGGTCACCGATCAGATCGATGCCGGCATGTTGGCCCAAGCAGGGCCGGATATGCGCTTGATCGCCAGCTATGGTTCGGGTGTGGATCATATTGATGTGGCCTCTGCGCGCCAGCGGGGGATTTCGGTCTCTAACACGCCTGGGGTCGTGACCGAAGACACAGCCGATATGGCGATGGCGCTGATTTTGAGCGTCACCCGCCGTATTCCCGAAGGCTTGGCTTTGATGCAAGCAGGGGATTGGGCCGGTTGGGCGCCCACGGCGCTGCTGGGTGGCCGGGTTGGTGGCCGCCGCCTTGGCATTTTGGGCATGGGCCGAATCGGTCAAGCGGTGGCGCGCCGGGCCAAAGCCTTTGGCATGCAGATCCATTACCATAACCGCCGCCGGGTGGCCGCGGATATCGAGACCGAATTGGGCGCGACCTATTGGGAAGATCTCGATGATATGGTCCGCCGGGTGGATATTTTGTCGGTGAACTGCCCGTCCACCCCTGAAACCTTCCATCTGATCAATGCCCGCCGCTTGCGCTTGATGAAACCCTCTTCGGTGATCGTGAACACCGCGCGCGGGGAAGTGGTGGATGAAAATGCTTTGGCACGGATGCTGCGCACTGGTGAATTGGCCGGGGCCGGGCTGGATGTGTTTGAGCATGGCACGGAAGTGAACAAAGACTTCCGCGAATTGCCCAATGTGGTGTTGCTGCCCCATATGTCTTCGGCCACGGAAGAAGGCCGGATCGAGATGGGTGAAAAGGTCATCATCAATATCAAAACCTTCGCCGATGGGCATCGCCCGCCAGATCTGGTGGTGCCAGGGGTGATGTAATCCCATGGCGGGCCGCTGGCGTCATTGGCCGCTGATCGCCGCGCTGTTTTGTGCGGTGCTGATCTGGCAGCCGATTTTTACCGCCAATGCGGCCCGTTATAACGATGAGGTGCTCTCAAGCGCCATCCGCGTTTACGCGGTGCTGCGGGGCATCAATGCGGTGCTTTCCGTGGCGAAAGAAACCGAAGTGGGCGTGCAGCTTGTGGGCACGGTCACCACCCAGCCCGCGATGATCCTGGATCCGGTGGATGAAACCGTGGCGCGGGTCTCTGATGCGGTTTTTGCTTTGGCCGCGGCCTCGGGCGTGTTGAAAATCGCTTTCGCGCCCATGGCCCAGCTTGGGGCCGGGATCGCCCTGCTGGGGTTTGTGCTGCTTTATCTGCCAGTGCTTGGGATTCGCGGGCTTCCCGCCGGGTTCGGGCGCGGGCTGGCGCTGTTTGGGCTGATCCTCTCTTTGGCATTGCCTTTGGGCTATGGGCCGGGCGGCAGGCTGGGGCATTTTTGGACCGAGAGCGCCCGGGAAGAGGCCCAGGCCCAATTGGATGGCTCAGCCCATGAGATCACCGCTGCAGTGAGCGAGGCTCAGCAACAGGTGGAGCGCCAGAAGGGGGGCGAGGCGGACCCAAAGGATGCCTCGAGCATTGCCGGTATTCTTGATCGCTTGCGCGACACCCGCGATGCGGCGGGGCAGGCGGTGTCTGACGCGGTGCCAGAGATTGCTGATGTGCAGCAGCGGGGCGGCGAGATTTTTGAAGCCTCGCTCACCCTTGTGGCGATATTCGTGTTTCGCCTGATTGTGCTGCCGCTGATCTTGCTTTGGGCGCTGGGCATATTGGCCCGGCGGATCCTGGCTTAGCGATAGACCTGATCTTCGGTGGGGAAGCTGCGATCGCGCACATCTTCAGCGTAATCGCTGACAGCTTGTTCGATCATCGGTCCAAGCTGGCCATAGACTTTGACGAATTTCGGGGTCCAGGGATTTAGGCCCAACATATCTTCCAGCACTAGGATCTGCCCGTCGCAATCGGCGCTGGCTCCGATCCCGATGGTGGGGATGTCGATCTGTTTGGTGATACGCGCGGCCAGTGGCTCTACCATGCCTTCCAGCACCACGGCAAAAGCGCCGGCTTCGGCCACGGCTTTGGCATCGGCCTCATGCAGGGGCCAGCTGTCTTCATCGCGGCCTTGGGTTTTGAACCCGCCCATCACATGGGAGCTTTGCGGGGTCAGGCCGATATGAGCCATGACCGGCACGCCGCGTTCGGTCAGAAACCGGATGGTTTCGGCCATGCGCGCGCCGCCTTCGAGCTTGACCGCGCCGCAGCCGGTTTCCTTCATGATCCGCGCGGCATTGCGAAAGGCGATATTGGGGCTTTCTTCATAGGTGCCAAAGGGCATATCCACCACGATCAGCGCCCGCTGGGTGCCCCGCACCACGGCTTTGCCATGCATGATCATCAGATCCAGCGGCACGCCCACAGTGGTTTCCATCCCATGCATGACCATGCCGAGACTGTCGCCCACCAGGATGAAATCCGCATGCCGGTCCACAATCGCGGCGGTATGGGCGTGATATGAGGTGAGCGAGACAATGGGCGTGTCACCTTTGCGCCGGGCGATTTCGGGCACGGTGATGCGCCGCACGGATTTTGGGGTTTCGGGGGATGGTTGCGTGCTCATAAAGGTCTCCCTCAGCGGATCACTTGGGCGAGATCACCCGTTGGTCGATCAGTAAGATAGGGTCAAAGCGTACCGCAAGCAGGATCACTGCGGGGCGGTCCAGCGGGCCGGAAAGATCGCCCAAGCTGCTGGCATCTTGAAGATCGACGCTTTCCACCTGGGCCAAAGGCTCGGCGCTGATGCGCGCGGTGATGCCATCGCGCAGCGCTTCTGCGGTGATCTGTGGATCCGCGTGCAGGGCCTCTTGCGCCCAGGCCATGGCCTGGCTGAGCACCGGGGCGCTCGCGCGTTGCTCTGGGCTCAGGCGCACATTGCGCGAGGACATGGCCAGGCCATCGGGTTCGCGCTGGGTCGGCACGCCCGTGATCGCAACCGGCATATCCAAATCGCGGGTCACGGTGCGGATCACTTGCAGCTGTTGGTAATCTTTCTCGCCAAAAAACGCCTGATCAGGCTGCACGATATTGAAAAGCTTGGTGACCACCGTGGCCACGCCCCGGAAATGGCCGGGGCGCACTTTGCCCAGCAGGCGATGGGCCAGATCCGTGGTTTCCACGATGGTTTGGGCCTGGGGGTGATACATCTCGGAGGTTTGGGGCAGAAACACCCCATCCACCCCTTCAGCGCGGAGCATTTCCAGATCACGCTCTGCATCGCGCGGGTAGTTTTCCAGATCTTCAGCCTCGCCAAATTGGGTCGGGTTCACGAAGATCGAGACGATGAGTTTGTCGCAGGCGGCGCGGGCGGCGCGCACCAAGGCCATATGCCCCGCATGTAGATAGCCCATGGTGGGCACCAGAGCGAGGCTGCCCGCAGATTTTAGACCGGGCAGGGCGGCGCGCATCTCTGCTTTGCTGGTATAGATCTCCATGACCGGGCCTTTCGCTTGCGCCAGGGGGAGGGGGCTCCCGCCCGGATTTTGGCCCTATCGGGCCGCATCCCGTTGGGCCCGGCAGCGCTGCGCGCTGCGGAGCCGCATGTTCAGAGGTTCTCCGGCTGGGGCATGCCCAATACATGATAGCCGCCATCCACAGTGATGATCTCGCCGGTGGTGCAAGCGCCATATTGCGAGGCCAGATAGACCGCAGTGCCGCCCACCGCTTCGAGGGTGGCATTGGCCCGCAAAGGGGCATTGGCCTCGGTGGCGCGATAGGTCTTGCGCGCCCCGCCAATGGCCGCCCCCGCCAGGGTTTTCATGGGGCCCGGCGAGATCGCATTGACCCGGATGCCTTGCGGGCCGAGATCATTGGCCAGATAGCGCACAGAGCTTTCCAGCGCCGCTTTGGCCACGCCCATCACATTATAGAAGGGCGTCACCTTATTGGAGCCTTGATAGGTCATGGTCAAAATGGTGCCGCCTTCGGTCATCATCGGCGCGGCGCGGCGGGCCAGATCGATCAGCGAGTAGCAGGAGATGTTCAGCGAATTGGCGAAATTATCTCGGCTGGTATTGATGATCCGGCCCGTCAATTCGTTCTTATCGGAATAAGCAATGGCGTGGATCAGAAAATCCAACCGGTCCCAGCGGGCCCCGAGTTGCTCAAAACAGGTATCCAGGCTGGCATCGTCAGTGACATCCACATCCAGCACAAAATCCGAGCCCAGGCTTTCTGCCAAAGGCTTGACCCGTTTGCCAAAAGCGTCCCCTTGATAGGTAAAGGCCAGCTCTGCGCCTTCGGCCGCCATGGCTTTGGCAATGCCCCATGCGATCGAGCGATCATTGGCGACACCCATCACCAGACCGCGTTTCCCTTTCATCAAATCAGACATCTTAGTTACCCGTCGTAACGGCTCATAACGAGCGATGCATTGGTCCCGCCAAAGCCAAAGCTGTTGGAGAGGATGGAATCAATTTCGGCACCCTCACGGGTCTCCGTCAAAATCTCGCCCGGTTGAATGCCGGGATCCAGCTCGGTCACATTGGCCGAGCCTTGCAGGAACCCGCCCTGCATCATCAGCAAGCAATAGATCGCTTCCAGCGCGCCGGTGGCCCCTTGGGAATGGCCTGCCAGCGATTTCGACGAGGAAATCGGCGGCACATTGCCTTCGCCAAAGACCCGGCGGATGGCTTCGACCTCGATCACATCGCCCACCGGGGTGGAGGTGCCATGGGCATTCACATAGCTGACTTTGCGTTCGCCCAGCGTTGCCAGGGCCTGTTTCATGGCCCGCTCGCCGCCTTCGCCGGAGGGGGCGACCATATCGGCCCCATCGGATGTGGCACCATAGCCGGTGACCTCGGCATAGATCTTAGCGCCGCGGGCTTTGGCATGTTCGAGCTCTTCCAGAACCACCATGCCGCCGCCGCCAGAGATCACAAACCCGTCGCGGGTGGCATCAAAGGGGCGCGAGGCGGTTTCTGGCGCATCATTATATTTGCTCGACATGGCGCCCATGGCGTCAAACAAGCACGAGAGCGTCCAATCGACCTCTTCACCGCCGCCGGCAAAGACCACATCTTGTTTGCCCCATTGGATCTGTTCCACCGCATTGCCGATGCAATGCAGCGAGGTGGAGCAAGCCGAGGTGATGGAGTAATTGATGCCTTTGATCTTGAACGGCGTGGCCAAACAGGCCGACACGGTCGAAGACATGCAGCGCGTGACCATGAAGGGCCCCATGCGCTTGGGCGCGCCCTTGTCGCGCACCACATCAAAAGCGGTTAGGAAATTCGAGGTGGAGGGACCGCCCGAGCCTGCGATCAGGCCCGTGCGTTCATTGCTGACCTCAGATTCGCTTAGCCCCGCATCCTCAATGGCCTGTTGCATGGCCAGATAGGCATAAGCGGCGGTCGGGCCCATGAAGCGCAATTGGCGCTTATCGATGGCTTCGGCCAGATCAATCTGGGGAATGCCCGCAACCTGGCTGCGAAAGCCCAGTTCCGCATAACGCTCTTCCCGGCGAATGCCGGACCGGCCCAGGCGCAAGCTTTCGCTCACGTCCCCTGCGGTGACGCCCAGGGGAGAGACGACCCCCAGGCCTGTGATCACGACACGGCGCATGGCGTATCCTTCCCCTTTGGGTTGATCAGTCGCTGAACAGCCCGACCTTCATATTTTCAGTAACATAGATTTCTTCGCCATCGGCAAGCATCCGGCCATTGGCAATGCCCATTTTCAGCTTGCGGTCGATGACCCGCGTGAAATCTACGTGATAGGTGACCAATTTGGTCTCAGGTGTGACCATGCCGGTGAATTTCACCTCGCCCACCCCAAGCGCCCGTCCACGGCCCAACATGCCGCGCCAGCCCAGGTTAAACCCGGTCAATTGCCATAGGGCGTCCAGGCCCAGACAGCCCGGCATCACCGGATCGCCCGGAAAATGGCAGGCGAAGAACCACAAATCAGGCGTGATATCGAACTCGGCCACCACATGGCCTTTGCCATGTTCCCCGCCATCAGCGGAGATGTCGGTGACGCGATCCATCATCAACATAGGAGGTTCGGGCAATTGCGGGTTGCCAGGGCCAAAAAGCTCTCCCCGGGCACATTTGAGCAGTCCCTCCCGGTCGAACTGCGTGGGAAAATCGGCCATTCAGCCTTTCCTTATCTCTTGTCATCTTGCAGCCGTGACCCTGTAACACCCTCCTCTCACCAGAGGCAAGAGCAGCCCTAACCCTTCATGAGAAACAAGAATTGCACTTGCGAGGCATTTCTATTTATAATGCTTCCAAGGAGCATATGCGCATGGATATTTCGACAGAGAAGACGACGCGGGCGACACAGTGGTTGAGCAAGGGCGGGCTGCGCCCTACCCGGCAACGCGCGCTGTTGGCAGACCTGTTGGTGGGCGATGGCAAAAACCGCCATGTGACCGCTGAAAGCCTTTATGCGCTGACCATGGAGCAGGGTGAAAAGGTCGCGTTAGCAACGGTTTATAACACCTTGCGGGCCTTTTGCGATGCTGGCCTTATGAGAGAGATCACGGTGGATGGGACAAAATCCTATTTCGACACCCGCACCGATGACCACCCGCATTTCTTTTGGGAAGATGCGCTGCATCTGACTGATGCCCCAGCGGATGAGCTGGAAATCGCGCGCTTGCCGAAGCTGCCCGAAGGGGCGGAATTGGCCTCGGTCGATGTTGTGATCCGGCTGCGTAAAAGCTAACCCAAGCCCGTTGGGTGACTGAAAAGGGCCTGGCCGCTGTGCCGGGCCTTTGTTGTGATCGCGAGGCGGTGAAGCCAAATGGGGCTGGCGGGTTTCCTTTTGTATCTTGGGACCAATTTGGACAATGCGCTGGTATTGATTGCCTGCGCGGCGGGTCAGCAGCGTGCCCGGGGCAGGGCGGCCGCGGCTCTGATTTTGGCCGGGCTGGTGGTTCTGGCCGCGTCGCTGGCGCTGTCCGAGGCGCTGGATGATTTCGCGGCCATGCCCCTGAACCTATTGGGGCTGGTGCCTTTGGCGCTTGGGCTGCGTGCTTTGCGGCAAGGCCATGAAGATGACGGGGCCGCAAGCGCGGGCTTTTGGGCCATGACCGGGCTGGCGCTTTCTAACTCCAGCGACACATTGGCCACTTTGGTGTCTTTCCTGGCCGAGCGGCCCGATGCGGTGCGCTGGCCGGTCTCGCTCGGCTATGTGGCGGGGCTGGGCGCATTGGCGCTTGGGATCGGGCTGTTGTTGGACCGGGTGGCGCGCTGGCCTTGGCTGGCGAAATGGGCGGCGCGGATCGGGCCGCTGATCATGATCGGCTTTGGCCTTTACATCCTGCTGAACACGCCAGGCGATAAGCTTTAAGCAACTCGCGCCACCATTGCCGCGCGGTCCGGCTTGGTGTAGGGCGGGCGAAATCCCCACGTTTGAATATGCAGGGCCCCATGGCGGACGCGAAAAAGCTCTATATCAAGACCTATGGCTGTCAGATGAATGTCTATGACAGCGAGCGCATGGCCGAGGCCTTGGCGACGTCGGGCTATGAGCAGACCCAAACCGCAGAAGACGCGGATATGATCTTGCTCAACACCTGCCATATTCGCGAGAAAGCCGCCGAAAAGATTTATTCGGAACTGGGCCGGTTCAAACCGCTCAAAGCGGCCAAGCCCGATCTGCGCATCGGTGTGGCGGGCTGTGTCGCCCAGGCCGAAGGGGCCGAGATCACTGCGCGCCAGCCCATGGTGGATCTGGTGGTGGGGCCGCAAGCCTATCACCGCTTGCCGGAAATGCTGGCCAAGGCGGAAACCGGCAAACGGGTGATCGACACGGATTTCCCCGAAGAGGATAAATTTGCCCGGCTCAAAGGCCGCCCGGCCAAACGCGGCGCGCCTGCGGCGTTTCTGACCGTGCAAGAAGGCTGCGATAAATTCTGCGCGTTTTGTGTGGTGCCCTATACCCGTGGGGCCGAGGTTAGCCGCCCCGTGGCGCAGATCTTTGACGAGGCCCGCGCCCTGATTGAACGCGGGGTGTGTGAAATCACTTTGCTCGGTCAGAATGTGAACGCTTATCACGGCGCGGCCCAAGGCGGGGCCTGGGGCTTGGCGCAACTGATCCGGGAATTGGCCGCGCTCGATGGGCTAGAGCGTCTCCGCTATACCACGTCCCATCCCAATGACATGCAAGATGATTTGATCGCAGCCCATGGGGATTGCCCCGAGCTGATGCCTTATCTGCATCTTCCGGTGCAATCGGGCAGCGATCGCATCCTTAAGGCGATGAACCGCAAACACACGGCGGCGGAATATGTGGCGCTGATCGAACGGATTCGCGCAGCCCGCCCGGATATCCTGCTGTCGGGGGATTTCATCGTCGGCTTCCCCGGCGAGACCGAGGCGGATTTCGAGGATACCTTGGCTCTGGTAGAAACCATTGGTTACGGTCAGGCCTATTCCTTTAAATATTCGGCCCGTCCTGGCACGCCGGCGGCTGAAAAGCCCGAGATTGACCCGGCACTGGCCGATGAACGTTTGCAAAAGCTGCAAGCGCTGTTGAATGCGCAGCAAACCGCGGCGCAAGAGGCGATGGTTGGCCGCGAAACTACCGTTTTGTTTGAGAAAAAGGGCCGCGAGCCTGGGCAGTTGATCGGCAAATCCGAGCATCTTCAAGCGGTATTTGCCGAGGCACCCGAGCAGCTTTTGGGCCAGATCGCCAAAGTGCGTGTGCTGGCGGCTGCGCCGAATTCCTTGCGCGCGGAATTACTGCCCGCCTGATCTTAGGAACGGATGCACGCAAAAACAAAACGGCCCGCCGAAAGGCAGGCCGTTTTTTAATGCGTGCTGATGCCCGAGGGCAGAGGCTTACGCCTCTGCGGTCTCGGCTTTTTCGGCAACTTCGTCTTCCAACGCGGCCACAGCGGCTTCCAGCTCTTCTTTGGTGACCTCGGTTTCCGTCAGCTCTGCCAGCTCACAGATATAGTCGATCACTTTTTCCTCAAACAGCGGCGCGCGCAGCTGCTGCTGCATCTGCGGGTTCTGCTGCACGAATTCAAAGAATTGACGCTCTTGGCCCGGGTATTGGCGCGCTTGCTCCATGACCGCTTGGGTCATTTCCGCGTCGCTTACCTCAACCTCGGCCTTCTGGCCCAGCTCGGCCAGCAGCAGGCCCAAACGCACCCGGCGCTCTGCCAGGGTGGTGTGTTCCTCGGTGGCTTCGATTTCCGGGTGGTCATGCCCCTCAACATCGGGGTTTTCTTCATGCCAGAGCTGATGCGCGATTTGCTTGGCTTCAGCATCCAGCAGCGAAGGGGGCAGCTCGAACTTGACCGTCTCATCGAGAATGTCGAGCAGCTTGCGCTTCATCACCTGACGAGCAGCGCCAGCATATTCCGCTTCGATCCGCTCAGAGATTTGGCCTTTTAGCGTGGCCAGATCTTCAACGCCGAATTGCTTGGCCATCTCATCATCAATGGCGGTCTCGGCAGGGGCTTTGACCTCTTTGATGGCGCAGGCGAATTCCGCGTCCTTACCGGCCAGATGCTCTGCGCCATATTCCTCAGGGAAGGTGACCTTCACGGTCAGATCGCTGCCGGCGGTTGCGCCCACCAGCTGTTCTTCAAAGCCGGGGATGAATTGGCCCGAGCCCAGTTCCAGCGGGAAATCTTCGGCGGCGCCGCCTTCGAATTCTTCGCCATCCACAGAGCCTTTGAAGTCAAAGACAACTTGGTCGCCATTTTCAGCCGCCGCACCTTCTTCGCGGGGCTCAAAGTTTTTGGCGGATTTGGCGAGATTGGCCAGGGCGGCATCGACTGCGCTGTCATCGGCTTTGGCGACGAGTTTTTCCAGCGCGATGCCTTTCAGATCCACTTCGGGGATCTCGGGCAGGGCTTCATAGGTCATGGAGACCTCGACATCATCGCCTTCTTTCCAATCCTCATTGGTCATTTTGACCTCGGGCTGGAGCGCAGGGCGATCGCCGCTATCTTCGAAATGCTTGTTCATGGCGCCATCGATGCTTTCTTGCATCGCTTCGCCCATGAGGCGTGGGCCGAACTGCTTTTTCAGCAGGGCCATAGGGACTTTGCCTTTGCGAAAGCCCTTCATCTCAATCTCGGGCTGGGCTTCGACCAGCTTTTCGTTGACCTTTTCTTCGATCTCAGCGGCGGTCAGCGTGATTTGATAGCCGCGCTTGAGGCCTTCGTTCAGAGTCTCAGTGACCTGCATGGGGGCTCCTATTGGGGGTTGGGCCGCGGAGGCGCGGGCGTTTCACAGTTTGGCGCGCGGTGTATGTGGGCGCGCGGCGTGATGCAAGGGGCTCAGCGCGTCAAGATATGGCGATCGGCATGGATTGGCACGATATCCCCGAGATAATGCGCAAATGCCGGGCGCGTTGAGCCCGTGACGGGCGATTTGCAGTGGCAAGAGCAGTTGCATGAAGTGTTGTGGTGCGGGTGGAGGGACTTGAACCCCCACGCCTTGCGGCGCCAGAACCTAAATCTGGTGCGTCTACCAATTTCGCCACACCCGCACATCCCGGCTCTCACCGGGTGGAGCGCCGTTTAGCAAAGGGTTTCGCCAGTGGCGAGGGGGAAAATCACCTTTTTGGCCCAAATGTGTCTAACGCTTGCCCCTCCTGGCCCATGCAAGCTATCAGGCGATGGCAGTAAGCAGATGATACCAAGAAAAAGGGGCAGGTCATGCGTCGTGTCGTCGTCACCGGCTTGGGGGTAGTGAGCCCCTTGGCCAATGGGGTGGAGCAAACCTGGACACGGCTGTTGGATGGACAATCCGGCGCCGGCACGATCACCCGTTTTGATGCAGGGCATCTGGCGACAGATTATGCGTGCGAAGTGCCTTTGGGCGATGGCAGCGAGGGGACATTCAATCCCGATAGCGTGATGCCTGCCAAAGAGCGCCGCAAAGTGGATGATTTCATTCTCTTTGGCATGGCCGCAGCCGATGAGGCGGTGCGCGATGCAGGCTGGATGCCCGAGGATGAAGAGGCCAAGCTGCGCACTGGCGTGATGATCGGCTCGGGCATTGGTGGGCTCTCCACCATTGCGGAGACCGCCTATACTTTGCGCGACAAAGGCCCGCGCCGGGTCTCGCCATTCTTTATTCCAGGCTCGCTGATCAACCTGGTCTCGGGGCAAGTGTCTATTCGTTATGGGTTTAAAGGGCCGAACCACGCTCCTGTGACCGCCTGTTCCACCGGGGCTCATGCCATTGGCGATGCGGCCCGGCTGATTCAATGGGGCGACGCGGATGTGATGATTGCGGGCGGGGCCGAGGCGTCGATTTGCGAGATCGGCATTGCGGGCTTTAACGCCTGTAAAGCGCTTTCCACCAAACGCAGCGATAGCCCAGAAACCGCCAGCCGCCCCTATGACGCTGATCGCGATGGATTCGTGATGGGCGAGGGGGCCGGGATCGTCGTGTTGGAAGAATACGAACATGCCGTGGCGCGGGGCGCGAAAATCTATGCCGAAGTCCTGGGCTATGGTCTTTCAGGCGACGCTTATCATATCACCGCGCCCTCCGAGGATGGCGATGGCGCGACGCGCTCCATGAGCGCCGCTGTGCAACGGGCGGGAATCACCCCCGATCAGATCGATTACATCAACGCCCATGGCACCTCGACCATGGCCGATACGATCGAACTTGGGGCGGTGGAGCGGTTGCTGGGCGATGCGGCGGGCAAAGCCACCATGTCGTCGACCAAATCCTCTATCGGCCATCTTCTGGGCGCGGCGGGCGCGGTGGAAGCGATCTTTAGTGTGCTGGCCCTGCGCGATCAGGTGGCCCCGCCCACCATCAATTTGGACACGCCTGCGGTGGAGACAGCACTGGATCTGGCGGCCAATGGCAAACGCGAGCGCGAGATCAAAATCGCGCTGTCCAACTCCTTTGGCTTTGGCGGCACCAATGCGTCGCTGGTTCTGGGGCGGGTTGACGGCTGATGTGGCGCGCGCTGGCCTCGAACACGATCAGCTTGCTGATCGTGGGGCTGATCGCCTTGGGCGTTGTCATCGCTTGGGGGCAGGCGCGCTATGGCGCGCCGCAAGACACAGCCGAGGCGGTCTGCGTAAGCGTGCCGCGCGGCGGCACCATGGGCGCTGTGTCCGAAAGCCTTGTGGATCTTGGGGCTATCGATAGCGCCATGATTTTCCGCCTGGGCGCGGATTACAGCGGCCGGGCCGGGGATCTCAAAGCGGGTAATTTCCTGGTGCCTGCTGGGGCTTCCATGGCCGAGATTGTCGAAACTGTAACCGGCGATGGGCGCAGCACCTGCGGGCGCGAGCTGAATTATCGCATCGGGGTGAATGCCCTAGAGCTAGAACTGCGCGAGTTGGATCCGGCCACAGGCGGGATGGTTGAACTGGCCAGTTTCGCGCCAGGCGAAGCAGCACCGGCAAGCTATGCGGCCTTTCTTGAGGATGGTTTTGCCCGCTTCCGGGTGACCATGGTCGAAGGGGCCACAAGCTGGCAGGTGACCGAAGGCTTGCGCAAGGCCGATTTCCTGGCGGGCAACATCGCTGATGTGCCCCCCGAAGGGGTTTTGGCACCGGGCAGCTATGAGGTGGCCCAAGGCACAGAGCGCGCGGCGGTGTTGCAGGCCATGAATGAAGCCCAAGAAGCCACTTTGGCCGCTGCTTGGGCCGGGCGCGCGGCGGATCTGCCCCTCAACAGCCCGTTTGAAGCGCTCACCCTCGCCTCGATCATCGAAAAAGAAACGGGCCTTGCGGAAGAGCGCGGCGCGGTGGCGTCGGTCTTTGTCAATCGCTTGAACCGAGGCATGCGCCTGCAAACAGACCCGACGGTGATTTATGGGGTGACCGAGGGCAAAGGCGTGCTGGGCCGAGGGCTGCGGCGCAGCGAATTGCGTCGGGCCACGCCTTACAACACCTATGTGATTGAAGGTCTGCCGCCCACGCCCATTGCCAATCCTGGGGCGGCGGCCATCCAAGCGGCTCTGAACCCCGAAGACACCGATTATATCTTCTTTGTGGCTGATGGCACGGGCGGGCATGCGTTTGCGGAAACCCTTGATGAGCATAACGCCAATGTGCGCCGTTGGCGCGAGATCGAGCGCGCGCGCGCCAATCAATAAGCGCGCAAGGGCATCGACATGAAAAACGCCGGGCTTTGGCCCGGCGTTTGCTTTTGATCCAGCCCTTGGTCGGGTCAGTCTTTTTTATGGGCTTCTTGCCAGCCGCGCGGATCGGCTAGGAAGGCGGCCACCCCATCTAGGGTTGCCGCATCAAAGCTGCCTTGGGCGCGGGCTTCGGCCAGCACATCATGCCAGGTGCATAGCGCATGTAGTTTCACCCCATGATCGCCAAGGGTTTTTTCCGTCTCGGGGAAGATCCCATAGGAAAAGATCACTGCGGTGTGCCCGCAAGAGGCGCCGGTTTCGCGAATCGCATCCACAAAGCTCAGCTTAGAGCCGCCATCGGTGGTCAGATCTTCCACCAGCAGCACCCGGTCGCCTTCGCCCATCACCCCTTCGATTCGGGCGTTGCGGCCATAGCCTTTGGGTTTCTTGCGCACATAGGTCATAGGCAGGGATAGCCGTTCGGCCATCAGCGCAGAAAACGGAATGCCCGCGGTCTCGCCCCCGGCCACATTGTCAAACGCTTCCATACCCGCATCGCGCAGCACAGTGGCCGCGAGAAAATCCATCAACATGGAACGGATGCGCGGAAAGGAGATCAGCTTGCGGCAATCGATATAGGTGGGCGAGGGTAGCCCCGAGGCCAGGGTGAATGGCTCGGCCGCGTTGAAATGCACTGCTTCGATTTCCAGCAAGGCACGGGCGGTCAGCCGGGCGATTTCCTCGGCGGGGGGAAAAGTGGCGGGAATCATCTTATTGTCCTTGTCTCAACAGCTCAGTCCTCGACCCGCCAATGCAGCGGGAAGCCTGGATCAAACAGGGTGATCGGGCCTTTTTTGCATTTGATCTTGGCAGGGTAATCCACTGCTTTGCCCTTGGTCAGGGTGATGGTGTCTTCATTTGGCTCCAGCTTGTAAAAAGCCGGGCCATGGAGCGAGGCAAAGCCTTCGAGCTTGTCCAGGGCCCCGGCTTTTTCAAAGACTTCAGCCAGGCAAGACATGGTGTTGGTGGCGCTGAACACCCCGGCGCAGCCGCAAGCGCTTTCTTTGGCCTCATCCACATGAGGCGCGCTGTCGGTGCCAAGGAAGAACCGCTGATCGCCCGAGGTTGCGGCTTTGACCAGCGCATCGCGATGGGTGGCGCGCTTGGCCACGGGCAAGCAATAGTAATGGGGTTTGATCCCGCCCACCAAGATATGGTTGCGATCAATGATCAGGTGATGGGTGGTGATGGTGCCGCCCATCATGCCTTCGGGCTGCTCTTGCACATAAGCCACGCCCTCGGCGGTGGTGATATGTTCCAGCACCACCCGCAGTTTCGGGATCTCGCGGCGGATCGGGTCCAGCACGGTTTCGATAAAGACTTTCTCGCGGTCGAAAATATCCACCTCGTCATGGGTGACTTCCCCATGCACACAAAGTGGCAGGCCGATACTGGCCATGGTTTCCAGCACCCGGCGCACTTTCGAGAAATCCCGCACGCCCGAGGCAGAATTGGTGGTCGCCCCTGCCGGGTACAGCTTGACCGCTCGGATCAAGCCCATTTCCGCGGCGGCCCGCAAATTCAGTGGATCGGTATCCTCGGTCAGATACAGCGTCATGATCGGCCGGAATTTCGACCCATCGGGTTTGGCCGCCAAAATGCGGTCGCGATACTCTGCGGCATCGGCAGCGGTGACCACGGGCGGTACCAGATTGGGCATCACCAGGGCGCGACCGAAATGACGCGCGGTTTCGGGCAGAACGGCTTTCATCACCGCGCCGTCGCGCAGGTGCAAATGCCAATCATCGGGGCGGCGGATCGTGAGCGTATCAGTCATACCCTCGCCCATAGCCAAAGCCGGGCCTGAGGGCTAGGCCAGCATGGCATGGAAAGGGTGATTAAATTTTGAGCAAACAGCATTATGCCTAAGCGTTAAGCGGTGGCGGGGGAAAGCTGCGAATTGCCTCAAGCCCCTGGGATGGGTCAGATGGCGAGGATGAATAAGCCGATCACAGCTCCCGACCGCGATGCGAATGCGGTATCCGCAAAACCTGCCTATCAACGGGCGCGGGGGCGCGCTTCCGTCGGTTTTGACCTCAAAGGCGGGCGCACGCGGCTCAGCCAATTGGCTCAGATGGGCGCGGCCAAAGCGATGCTGCCACGGGTGCATAGCGCCGATCCTGAATTGGTTTTCCTCAACACCGCTGGCGGTCTGACCGCCGGGGACCGGCTGGAATATGAGATCACGCTGGGCGCGGGCACCCGGGCCAGTGCGGTGACGCAAACCGCCGAGCGGGCCTATCGCAGCTTGCCAGATTTACCGCCTGCCCGATTGGACGTGTCCATTACTGTGGGGGCAGGGGGGCATCTGTCTTGGCTGCCTCAGGAAACCATTCTGTTCGATCACGCGGCGCTGGATCGGCGCACCCAGATCGATCTGGCCGAGGATGCCAGTTGTTTGGCCTGTGAAACCGTGGTGCTGGGCCGGGCGGCCATGGGCGAAACCGTTAGCGATCTGAGCTTTCGCGATTGGCGGGAAATCCGCCGGGCGGGCAAGCCGATCTATCTTGATCCTTTGACGCTTTCGGGCCGTGATCTTGACCTTGCGGCGCATCCGGCGGTTTTGGGCGGCGCGCGGGCGATGAGCAGCTTGATCTATTGCGCCCCTGAGGCGGAAGACCGTCTTGATCCGTTGCGCCAGCTGCTCGAAAGTGCCGGCGCAGACATTGAGGTGGCGGCATCGGCTTGGGATGGCCGTTTGGTGCTGCGGGCGATGGCCGGGGATGCGGCTCCGCTGCGGCATATGCTTGGGGCGGCGATACAGTATCTGAGCGGAGCAGCGCTTCCTCGGGTCTGGCAAATGTGACGAAATGGGACGGCAAGGCGAATGAACCTTACACCACGGGAAAAAGACAAACTGCTGATCAGCATGGCGGCCATGGTGGCCCGGGCACGGCTGGAGCGGGGGGTGAAGCTGAACCATCCTGAAGCCATCGCTTTGATCACCGATTATGTGGTCGAAGGCGCGCGCGATGGGCGCTCTGTTGCCGATCTGATGGAGGCCGGAGCCCATGTGGTCAGCGCCGAGAATTGCATGACCGGCGTGCCGGAAATGATCCATGATGTGCAGGTCGAGGCAACTTTTCCTGACGGCACCAAATTGGTGACCGTGCATCACCCGATCCGCTGAGGTCGCGGCTAAGATTTTGAAGGAGCAAGCGCGATGATCCCAGGCGAGATTTTCACCCAAGAGGGCGATCTGGTGCTGAATGAAGGGGCCGAGGTGACCGAACTCACCGTGGCCAATACCGGCGACCGGCCGGTGCAAGTGGGCAGTCATTACCATTTTGCTGAAACCAATAGCGCGCTGGAGTTTGACCGCGATGCGGCGCGTGGCAAGCGTTTGGACATCGCAGCAGGGACCGCTGTGCGGTTTGAGCCTGGCCAATCGCGAAAAGTAAGCTTGGTGCCCCTCGGCGGTAAGCGAACTGTTTACGGTTTTAACCAACAAGTTATGGGACCGTTATAAAAGCGTGACGCTGACGCGGTTGTTGAAACTTCCTTTCAGAGGGTGGGACCACCGAGATGATTAAAGTGACGAACATGATGACCCCGGTCGATTTCTGGCGCACCGGTTGTGAGCTTTGGTTTCGCACCGCAGAGGCGCAATTGAATGCCTCGCTGGCGATGATGAGCATGATGGGTGGTGTGAATAGCTGGGAATTGGCGTTGCAATCTGGGCGCGCCTTCCAAAATGCTGCGCTTGGCAGCACCGCCAAAGCTCCGACGAAGCCTGCGGCAAAAACAGCTGCAAAACCTGCGGCCCGCAAAGCGCCGAGCAAAGCCAAAGCCGCGAGCAAACCGGCTCTGCGCTCGGTCGAAGGCGGCGCTGCGGCAACCCCAGCACCTGCGCGCAAATCCACACGAACGACGGCCCGTAAAGCCCCGGCCAAAACGGCGGCGGAATCCACCAGCCCGGCGGAAAAACCCGCTGTGGCAAAAACCGCGGCACCAAAACCTGCTGCGCCCAAAACTGCGGCTCCGAAAACCCCTGCGCGGAAAACCACCACGCGCAAGGCGGCTCCGAAAACCGCAAGCACCACCGAAGCGGCCCCGAAAACAGAGGCGAAACCGGCCAGCAAACCGGCAGCGCCAGCGCGCAAACCTCGGGCGAAAGCGGCGGCAAAACCGGCTGAGACTGCAGCCGCAAAACCGGCCACGCGCCGTCGCCGGGCCCCGGCAAAGCCAGCGCCAATGCCAGAAGCGCCCAAGCCGACGGACTCTTAATCAGCAAAAAACCGGGCAGAGATGACGCGGGTGTTATCTCTGCCACAGGCCGGGCGGCCTCAAGATCAAAAGCCTTTTTGCTGAGTCACACATTCGAGTAAGATGATCTTAGGGGAGGCCGAACTCTCATAAGGATATTAATGGTGCCACGAAACCCGTTTCTCGAAAATATCGCCGGACCCATGGATACTTATAAGCTCGGTCTTGAGATGATGCATTTGGCTGCTGAAACTCAAACCGTCATGACGATGCGTTTGCTGGGCATGTCTGGGTTGTGGAATGTGAAACCCACTGAAAACACCCGCATGGTTGCAGAAAAACCTGCGGCCTTTGCGCAATCTGCGACAGCTGCCATGACCTCGGCCATGAAGGGCGAGCGCCCTGATCAGGTGATGGCCGCAGCGGTTGCGCCTTTGCGCAAGAAAACCAAATCCAATGCGGTACGTTTGGCCAAGCGCGGCCCCGGCTTGCCGCGCTGATCGAAACCTTTCTGGGGCGGGTAAACCCGCCCTTGCTGACAGGCTGAAAGATGGAAAAGCCCCGTCTGGGGGCTTTGCTATGTTTGTGATCTGAGGTTTTGCAGGATTTTCGCTGGAAAACCGGTTCCCACTTTTTGCGATGCGCTCTAGGGTCCGCCAGGTTTCAAATGGCGGGGGGTCCCATGAGCCAGCCCAAGCGCAGCATTTTCGAAGAGGTCGATGACCGCGCGGCAAGCAGTCAAAGCCAGGTGCAAAGCGGCGGTCTGATCGATCGCGGCTTGGAAAAAGGCCGTGGGGCCACGCGGTTTTGGCTGATGCTGCTTTTTGTTTTGGTCGCCGCGATGATCTTGGTGGGCGGGCTCACGCGCCTGACCGATAGCGGGCTGTCGATCACCGAATGGCGACCGGTCACTGGCGCGCTGCCCCCCAGCTCCGAGGCCGCTTGGGCTGAAGAGTTCGAGAAATACAAACAAATCCCGGAATATGCCCTGCAAAATGAAGGCATGAGCCTGGCGGAATTCAAAACCATTTATTGGTGGGAATGGGGGCATCGCCAGCTTGGCCGGGTGGTCGGACTGGTCTGGGCCCTTGGCCTGGGTGGTTTGCTGCTGGCACGTAAAATCCCCCAAGGCTGGTTGCCGCGCTTGCTGATGCTGGGCGCGCTTGGCGGGCTGCAAGGGGCGATTGGTTGGTGGATGGTCTCATCAGGCCTGCAAGGGGAGATGCTGGATGTGGCCTCTTATCGCCTCGCGGTGCATTTGGGGCTGGCTTTTGCGATTTTGGGGCTGATCACCTGGTATATTCTGCGACTTAGTCGCAGCGAGGCGGATTTGCTAACCGCCCGCCGGGGCCGCAATGGCAAGCTTTTTGGCATGGGCACTGGGTTGATGCATTTGGCCATGGTGCAGATCCTGCTGGGCGCATTGGTGGCCGGGATTGATGCCGGGCGCAGCTATACCGATTGGCCGCTCATGGGCGGCGCGATCTTGCCGCCGGATCCGCTTTCGCTCAGCCCAGTATGGCGCAATTTCTTCGAAGATGCGGGGCTGGTGCAATTCATGCATCGGGTCACGGGCTATTTGCTGTTTCTCTATGGGATGGTGGTGTGGAACCGGGCGCGCAAATCCGGGCTGCCGCCAGTGCGCCGGGGTTTTGATTGGATGGCGGTGATGCTCTTTGGGCAATTGGTGCTGGGCATTGGCACTGTGCTTTATGCCGCTCCGCTGCATCTGGCGATCATGCACCAGCTTGGGGCGATTGTGCTTTGGGTGCTGATCTTGCGGGCGCGTTTCTTGGCGCAATACCCCACCGGCAGCGCCATCGGAGCCACATCATGAGCGCGCTGGGCGATTTGTTGGCCTTTCAGCGCGACACCAGCGCTTTGGGGCAGATCGCCGGGCGTTTGGGCTGGGATCAGGAAACCATGATGCCCGAAGGGGCGTCTGCCCAACGGGCCGAGGAAATGGCCGCGCTGGAATCCGTGCTGCACGCGCGCCGCTCGGACCCGCGTATCGGGGAGTGGCTGGCGCAGATCGAGACCCCGACCGACCCAATTGCGGCGGCGCATCTGCGCGAGATCACCCGCAGCTATGAGCGCGCGGTGAAAATCCCGGCGCGGCTGGCTGCCGAACTCGCCCGCGTGACCTCGATCGCCCAGGGCGAATGGGCGGCGGCCCGGGCGGCGGATGATTTTGCAGCATTTGTACCGCGCCTCAGCGAGATCGTAGCCCTGAAACGCGAAGAGGCGGCGGCGCTGGCCGAAGAAGGCTCTGCCTATGACGCTTTGCTGCAAGATTATGAGCCAGGGGCCAGCGCGGCCGAGCTTGAGGCGATGTTTGGCGCGTTGCGCCCGCGCCTGGTGGCTCTGCGGGCCGCTATTTTGGACGCGCCCCAACCGGCGCTGCCGGAGCTGGGCCAGTTTGACGAGGCCGCGCAGCTCGCTTTGGCCCAAGAATTGGCCCAGGTGTTTGGCTATGACCTAAATCGCGGGCGCATCGACACGGCGGTGCATCCGTTTTCCTCGGGCTCGGGGGCTGATGTGCGCATCACCACCCGCACCGATCCTGCCGATCCGTTCAACTGCCTCTATTCAACGCTGCATGAGGTGGGCCATGCGGTCTATGAGCAAAATGTCGATCCCGATCTGGGCTTGAGCATTTTGGGTCAGGGCGCCTCTATGGGGGTGCATGAAAGCCAAAGCCGCCTGTTTGAAAATCAGCTTGGCCGCTCGCGCGCGTTTTGCAGCTGGCTGCATGGGCGGATGCAAGCCCGGTTCGGCGCGGCCTTGCCCGGCGGGGCAGAGGATTTCTATCGCCTGATCAACCAAGTGCATCCTGGCTGCATCCGCACTGAAGCCGATGAGTTGCATTACAATTTGCATGTGCTCATGCGCTTTGATCTGGAGCGGGCCTTGATCGCGGGTGATTTGGCGGTGGCCGATCTAGATGGAGCCTGGAACGAGCGGTTTGCCAGCGATTTCGGGGTGCAGGTGCCACGGTCTTCGTTGGGCTGTTTGCAGGATGTGCATTGGTCCGTAGGGCTCTTTGGCTATTTCCCCACCTATACGATCGGCAATCTCTATGCGGGCTGTCTGTTTGCCGCCTTGCAGCAAGATTTGCCAGATTTGGATGGGGAATTGGCCCAGGGCAATCCAGGCCCGGCTTTGGCCTGGCTGCGCGAGAAGGTGCAATGCCATGGGGCCGCGCAAGAGCCGCGCGCCTTGATCGAGGCCGCCACGGGCATGCCCCCATCGGCCGAGCCGCTATTGGCCTATCTGGAGGCGAAATTCTCTGATCTCTACGGGCTGTGAGCCGCTGGCGCTGAACCCCAGGCTCAGCCCAGCAGGGCGAGCCCGCCATAAAGCGTGGCCAGCCCGGCCAGCACGGCCCAAAGGATGTTGCCGGTCCAGAAGCCAACGCCAAGGGTGGCCAGGGCGGCGCTGATCCGGGCGGGCTCAAGGCTGCCGCCCGTGGCTTCGGGAAAAAGGACCAGCGGCGCCACCAGACCGGGCAGCACCGCAACTGGCGTGTAGCGCAGCAACCGGGTGATCAGCGGCGGCAAAGGGCGATCCCCGATCAGCCCCAAAAACGAGAGCCGGATCAGATAAGTGCCCAGCCCCAGCAGCAGGATGATCCCCCAGATCTCGCCAGTAGAATAGCTCATGCCCGTTTCTCCATGGCAATTTCAACAGCGGCCCCCACAGCCATCGCGCAAACCGCCGCCACCAAAAGCCCCGTGCCATAGGGCATCCAAGCCAGCGCCAGGGCCAGCAGCACCGATGTGGTGGCGGCGGCCACATGGGCGGCGGTTTTCAGGGCCGGGGCGATCAGCGCCAAAAAGGTGATGGGAATCGCGAAATCAAGGGCAAAGCTATCGGGGATCGCTTCGCCAAGGACCGCACCCACCCAGGTCATGCCATACCAGCTTGGGGCCGTGACCATCATGGTTCCCGCGAAATATGCCATCTTTTCCCCAAGCGGGCGCTCGGGGTTTTTCTCATATTCCAGATGCGCCAGGGCATAGGATTGATCGACCAAGAAATAGGCCAGAATGCCCCGCTGCCAGAACGGGGCCGCGCCCAGATAGGGCACCAGCGAGGCGGAATACATGGCCATGCGCAGATTCACCGCCAGCGCAGTGACCAAGATCACCAGGATCGGCGCGTTTTCCTGCATCAAGGAAATGGCGGTGATTTGCGAGGCCCCGGCGATCACCAGCACGGTAAACCCCATCACCTCGGCCAGGTTCAGCCCGGCTTCCGTGCCGATCACCCCAAAGAGCAAGCCAAAAGGCCCGACCACCAAAACAAAGGGCAGCCCGTCACGCATTCCACGCAGAAACATTGATTTGCCACTGGTTCTTGCCATGCCGCGCCCCTAATCTTTGCCTGTCAGATATGACAGCGGAACAGGGGGCGCAATTGGCACAGCTAAAGGATATCAGCGGCTATCTTCTTGCGCCCGCGCCCGAGAAAACCGGGCTGACCCGAGCGCTAAGCGGGCAAGATGAAAACGGCCTGCCGGTGGAAATTGCGGTGGTCGAGGAACGGCCGCTGACGATTTACCTCAACAGCCGCGAGATCGTCACCGCCATGACCATCGGCGACTACCCAGAATATCTCGCGCTGGGATTTCTGCGCAATCAGGGCATGTTGCGCGATGAAGATCAGGTCACGGGCGTTGAGTATGATGATGATCTGCAAGTGGTGGTGGTGCGCACAGCGCAGCAAACCGATCATGAAGAAAAGCTGAAAAAGAAAACCCGCACCTCGGGCTGCGCTGTGGGCACAGTGTTTGGCGATATGATGGATGGGCTCGAAGGGCTCGAACTGCCCGCGGCGCAGGTGAAGCTTTCCGATCTTTACGGGCTGTCTAACCGGATCAATCGCACCCCAAGCCTGTATCTGGAGGCCGGGGCGATCCATGGCACGGTGCTGTGCCAAGGGGGCCAGCCTTTGGTCTATATGGAAGATGTGGGCCGCCATAATGCGGTGGATAAAATCGCGGGCTGGATGTTTTCCGAAAATGTCCCGGCAGGGGATAAGATCCTTTACACCACCGGGCGGCTGACCTCGGAGATGGTGATCAAAACCGCGTTGATGGGTGTTCCGGTTCTGGTGTCCCGTTCGGGCTTTACCGCTTGGGGGGTGGATATCGCCCGGCAAGTGGGGCTGACCGTGATCGGGCGGCTGCGCGGCCAGCGCTTTGTCTGCCTATCCGGCGAGGGGCGTTTGCTGCGGGATATTGATCCAGGCCAGGCCCCCGAGGAAGATCCCAAAACCCGCCGAAAAGGAGCGCGCGCATGATCCCTGGGGTGATTTTAGCAGGTGGCCAGGCCCGGCGCATGGGCGGGGGCGATAAAGGCGCGCTGATCCTTGGCGGGATGACCCTGTTTGATCGGGTGATTGACCGGATTGGGCCGCAATGTGGGCGCTTGGCGATCAATGCCAATGGCGATCCGGCGCGGTTTGCCGAATATGCGTTGCCCGTTCTGAGCGATAGCGTGCCGGAGTATCCAGGGCCTTTGGCCGGGGTTTTGGCCGGGCTTGATTGGGCCGCCGAGCTTGGGGCCAGCCATATCGTGACCGTGGCCGCTGATACGCCGTTTTTCCCGCCTGATTTGGTGGTGCGGCTCCAGCGCGCTGCCGATAAGGCCAATACTCCCATCGCTTTGGCGGCCACCCATGAAGGCGGGCGGATGATGCGCCAGCCCACCTTTGGGTTTTGGCCCGTGGCGCTGCGCGCGGATCTGCGGGCGGCATTGGAACAGGGGCTGCGCAAAGTGGTGCTATGGACTGATAAACACGGGGCAGCCAGCGCGCTTTTTGCGGAAGAGGCGTTTTTCAACATCAACACTCCGGAAGATCTGGCCGAAGCCGAGCTGCGCCTGACTGAAGAGGCCCTATGAGGCTGTTTGGGGTCACTGGCTGGAAGAATGCGGGGAAAACCGGGCTGATGGAGCGTTTGGTGATCGAGATCACCGGGCGCGGCATCTCCGTTTCAACGCTGAAACATGCGCATCACAGTTTCGATGTGGATCATCCGGGCAAGGATAGCCATCGCCATCGCAGCGCGGGCGCGACCGAGGTTTTGCTGGCCTCGCGCAATCGCTGGGCCTTGATGCATGAGCTGCGCGATGCGCCCGAACCCAGCCTGACTGAGCTGTTGCCGAAACTGGCTCCGGTCGATCTGATCTTGATCGAAGGCTATAAGCGCGACCGCCATCCCAAGATCGAAGCGTGGCGCGCCGAAACCGGCCATCCGCTGATCGCGCCGGGGGATGATACGATCCGCGCTGTGGCCTCTGATCAGCCTTTGCCCGATCTCAATCTGCCTAATTTCGATCTCGATGACACCGTCGCGATTGCCGATTTCATTCTGGGCGAGGTGGGGCTGTGAGCCGATTTGACCGTTTCATCATTGTGGATTGGTCCGGTGGCAATGATCGCGGCCCGCGCCCGTGCCGCGATGCGATTTGGACAGCCACCGCCGAGGGGGGCGATGTTGCGGTCCCGATATATCACCGCAATCGCGCGGTGGCCGAGGCCTGGCTGGCGGCACAATGCGATGCCGCGCAAGATGCCGGAGAGCGGTTGCTTTTGGGCTTTGACTTTCCCTTTGGCTATCCGGCGGGGTTTGCCGAAAGGCTCACGGGCAAGCCCGAGGCCCTGGCGGTGTGGGAGTATCTTGCGGCCCAAATTGAGGATGCGCCCAAGAGCAATAACCGCTTTGATTTGGCGGCGCGCATCAATCGGCAGTTTGACGGGCCTGGCCCGTTTTGGGGCAATGCATTGGGGCGCGATATTGCCGGGCTTGCACGGGGCAAACCCTCTGAGCGGATGGCGCAAGCGGGCCTGCGGGAATGGCGCGCAGTGGAAGAGATCACCCCAGGGGCATTTTCCTGCTGGCAATTGGCGGGCGCGGGCGCTGTGGGCTCTCAATGCTTGATGGGGCTGCCGGTTCTGGCGCGGCTGCGGGCGCAATTCGGGGCTGCCGCGTGGCCATTTGAGCCCTGGGACGGGGCGGGGATTGTGCTGACCGAGGTGTTTCCTTCGTTACTGGCCGCGGAGGTCAAAGCTGCCCAGGCGCAGGAACCGCAGGCGATTCGCGATGCGTTGCAAGTGCGGCTGCTGGCGGGCGCGCTGCAAGAGGCGCAATCCCAAGGACGGCTGACCGAGATGCTTGATGGGGTGCCGCTGGGCGCGGCGCGCCGGGAAGAGGGCTGGATTTTAGGCGTTGGGCAAGAGGCGGCTCTGCGGGCCGCGGCTCGGCCGGATTTGCGCCCGCCCCAGTTGAAAAACGATTGTTTCGCCCTGCCGCCAGGGGTGGATTGGACGCCAGTGGATCAAGCTTTGGCGCATTTGCGCGCGGCGCTGCATCCGGTCACAGGAATTGAAACATGCCCCACGGCCCAGGCGGCGGGCCGGGTCTTGGCCAAGGATGCCATTGCTCTGCGCGCCAACCCGCCCGGGGCCAATTCTGCGGTGGATGGGTACGGTTTTGCAGCCAGCGCTATTGGCCAATCAGGGCCGCAGGTTTTGCCGCTGGTGGATGGGCGCGCTGCCGCAGGCGCGCCTTTGGGCGACGTTGTTCCCCATGGTCAAGCGGTGCGCATTCTCACCGGCGCGCTCTTGCCCGAGGGCGTGGATACGGTGGTTTTGGAAGAGGACTGCGCCCTAAGCGCCGATGCGGTGGGGTTTGAGGCCCCGGTCAAGCCTGGAGCCAATGCGCGCAAAGCAGGCGAGGATGTGGCCGCAGGGGCTTTGGCCTTGAAAGCAGGGCGGCGGTTGCAGCCGCAAGATCTGGCCCTGGCCTCGGCCCTTGGCCTTGGTGAACTGGCCACCCATGCGCCGCTGCGGGTTGGGGTGATTTCAACCGGGGATGAGCTGGCCGCGCCGGGCAGCACGCTGGATCCGGCACGCACTTATGATGCCAACCGCCCAATGTTGCTGGCCCTGGCCGCCGCGTGGGGGCATCAGCCAGTGGATCTTGGCCATGTGCCTGATGATCGCGATGCTTTGCGCGCCGCTTTTGATCACGCAGCCACTGAAACTGATGTGATTTTGAGCTCGGGCGGGGCCTCGGCAGGGGATGAGGATCACGTCTCGGCGCTGTTGCAATCGGAAGGGGCGATGCAAAGCTGGCGCATTGCCATCAAACCGGGGCGGCCTTTGGCTTTGGCGCTGTGGCAAGGCGTGCCGGTCTTTGGTTTGCCGGGCAACCCGGTGGCGGCCTTTGTCTGTGCATTGATTTTCGCCCATCCGGCGATGGCGCGTTTGGCCGGGGCGGATTGGCCTGAACCCCAAGCCTATGGGCTGCCAGCGGCTTTTGAGAAACGCAAAAAACCGGGGCGTCGGGAATATCTGCGCGCGCGGGTGAATGGGGCAGGGCAGGTCGAAGTGTTCGCCTCAGAGGGGTCGGGGCGCATTTCTGGCCTGGTTTGGGCCGATGGGTTGGTGGAATTGCCCGATGAAGCGATGCATATTCGACCGGGGGATATGGTGCGCTATCTTCCCAATAGCAGTTTTGGATTCTGACGGATTGATTTGATGCATTTGCAGCGTGGGCTCAAAGAGAGCGACCGTGCCGCCGCCGCCGCGCTGTTTTGGGACGCGTTTGACAGCAAGCTTGGGGTATTGCTGGGACCGTCCGAGCGCGGCGAGCGGTTTTTGGCACGGGGGATTGATCTAAATTATGCGGTTGTGGCGCGGGGCCACGATGGGCGCTTGCTCGGGCTTTGTGGCCTCAAAACCCATTCCGATGGGTTCATCGGCGGCGATTTCGGGGATTTATGCGCTTGCTACGGGTTTTTATCAGCGCTTTGGCGCTATCCGATGTTGATCACGCTAGATCGCGCGCCAGAGCCGCAGCAATTGCTTCTCGATGGGATTTGCGTGCGCCAGGCCGCGCGCGGGCAGGGGGTGGGCGCTGCGCTGATCGCAGAGGTTATCACCTTGGCGCGCGAGCAGGGGTTTACCTCCATACGCCTTGAGGTGATTGACCAAAATCCGCGGGCGAGGGCGCTGTATGAACGATTGGGCTTTGAGCTGACCCAATGGGAAGATCTTGGCCCATTTAAGCGGCTTTTTGGATTTCGCCGCGTGGCAACCATGCTTTATGAGATCCCGCTTGCGCCTTAGGTGGCGGCTGAGGGATCACTCAAACACATTGGCCACCCGGCCCAGCAGGATAAAGGCGCGCGCGGTGCGCGTGTCGGTCAACTCGACAATCTGCGTATCGCTCGCATCGGGTTCAATTTCGGTCAGGGTTTTGTCAAACCGGCGCAAGAAATGATGGACTGTGTCGCGAAACACCGCATCCTCGCGCAACCGATTGCCGATCAAAGACAGGCCGGCGCGGTCATGAATGCTGGCCAAAGCGCTGATCGGCCCGCCCCGTTCCCCTTGGGCAAAGCGCCGCCACAACTCGGGTTTGGCCCGATCCGGGGGCAGATCATCCATATAAAGCCCCTCTTGGGATAACAGCGTCAGCACATCCTGGGCCGCTTGCACCAATTGACTGGTCTTGTGGTCGCGCAGGCTGCGCCGCAGGGCGTGAAAGCCTTCGGTGTCGTCGGGGGTTTCGGGAAATTGCAGCGCCCGGATCAGCACATCCACAGGCAAAGGTGGGGGCGTCGCCCCGGAATCGGGCAAGAGCGAGAGCTGAGTTTCGCTGGTTTGCGCAGGCGGCGCGCTGTTGAGCCGATTGGCCCCAAGCGAGGGCAAGGTGGGAATCGGCTCTGGGGCGCTGTCTTCGAGCCGTTCGGTCTCGACCGGGGCGCTTGGGGGCGGCGCAACGGGCGCTGGGGCTGGGCGCGGCGGCTCTGCCATTGGCGGCGCGCTACGGGCCGGGGGCGTGATGCGCGGCTCGTCCGAGGCGCGGCTTTGCAGCGCTCGCAGCGCGGCCATATCCCGTTTGAGCGTCTGGGCATCATCCGAAAGCTCTCGCAGGCGCAAAACCAGATAGACCACAAGGGCGGTCAGCCCCAATAGCAGCAAAAGGAGTAGCAGATCGAGCATGGCGTGCTCCGCTCTGGGCCGCCTGTGCGGACGGCTTGGGACTGGGTTGGCTTAGATGAAATCCACCGCGAGAACTTCGTAACTGCGCTCGCCGCCGGGGGTTTTGACCTCGATACTGTCGCCCACCTCTTTGCCGATCAAGGCGCGTGCCAGGGGCGATTTGATGTTGAGGCGACCTTTTTCCAGATCGGCTTCGGGCTCGCCCACGATCTGATAGGTTTTCTCTTCATCGGTGTCTTCATCCACCAATTGCACCGTGGCACCGAATTTGATCGCACCGGAAAGCGATGCGGGGTCGATCACTTCGGCCCGTGACAAGACGGCTTCAACCTCTTTGATCCGGCCCTCAATAAAGCTCTGTTTTTCACGAGCGGCGTGATATTCGGCATTTTCCGACAAGTCGCCATGTTCGCGCGCCTCAGCAATCGCTGCAATCACGGCGGGGCGCTCGACCGATTTCAACGTTCTGAGTTCTTCATCGAGCGCGGTATGGCCCGCGCGGGTCATCGGGATCTTTTCCATGGGTACTCGTCGCTCAGGTTGCGCGTGGCGCGGTGAAATCCCCGTCGCCAGAAGCGGCTATTCATCACAAGACTTGAGCAAAGGCCAGAGCGCTTTGCAAGCGCCGCAACGGAAAAACCGGTATCGGCCCTAGCTGCGGCATTTATACGTAGGGTAGCAATTGACCCATTCCAACCCGGTCAGCTAGGTGCTCTGTCACAATATCTATAGGGCACAGCTACTACACTATCGCCATGCGCAGGGAGTGACGGATGAGTGACGTCGAACGGGAGTCGATGGAATATGACGTGGTCATTGTTGGGGCAGGCCCCGCAGGACTATCGGCAGCCATCCGTCTGAAACAAATCAACCCGGAGATTTCCGTGGTTGTTCTGGAGAAAGGCTCCGAAGTCGGCGCCCATATCCTGTCTGGTGCGGTTCTGGACACTGCGGGGCTTGATAAGCTGATCCCCGATTGGAAAGACCAGGGTGCGCCGATCACCGTGCCGGTGAAAGAAGACAATTTCCTCATGCTGGGCGAGGCCGGTCATGTCCGCCTGCCGAATGTGATGATGCCGCCGCTGATGAACAATCATGGCGCCTATATCGTCTCCATGGGCAATGTGTGCCGCTGGATGGCGGAAAAAGCCGAAGAGCTTGAAGTAGAGATTTTCCCAGGCATGGCCTGTTCCGAACTGGTCTATGGGGAAAATGGTGCGCTTGAAGGCGTGGTTGCCGGTGAGTTCGGTCTTGAAGCCGACGGCACCCCAGGGCCGGGCTATGAGCCTGGGATGATCCTGAAGGGCAAATATGTGTTCTTGTCCGAAGGCGTGCGCGGCTCGCTCTCCAAGCAAGTGATCGAGAAATATTCTCTGGACGCTGGCAAAGAACCCCAGAAATACGGGGTGGGCATGAAAGAGATCTGGGAGATCGACCCAGAAAAGCACAAAGAAGGCACCGTGACCCACACCATGGGCTGGCCTTTGGGCAAAAACGCGGGCGGCGGCTCCTTCATCTACCACCTGGATAACAACCAGGTTTATGTGGGTTTCGTGGTTCACCTGAACTATGCCAACCCGCATCTGTATCCTTACATGGAATTCCAGCGCTTCAAGCATCACCCGGTGGTGGCTGAACTGCTCAAAGGCGGCAAGCGCGTGGCCTATGGCGCGCGGGCCATTTCTGAGGGCGGCTGGCAGTCGATCCCGCAAGTGGCCTTCCCTGGTGGGGCGCTTCTGGGCTGTTCCGCAGGTCTGGTGAATGTGCCGCGGATCAAGGGCAACCATAACGCGATGCTTTCGGGCATCCATGCCGCCGAAGCCGCGGCCGAGGCACTGGCCGCGGAGCGTTCGGGTGACACGCTGAGCGCCTATGAGACCGCCCTGCGCGAAGGCCCGATCGCCAAAGATCTGAAGCCTGTGCGCAATGTGAAGCCGCTTTGGTCGAAATATGGTCTGCTGGCCTCGCTGGGTCTGGGTGGGTTCGATATGTGGGTGGGCAATCTCACTGGCTGGAACCCGCTGGGCACGCTGAAACATGGTAAGACCGATGCGGCCTCTACCGAACCAGCGGCGAAGCATAAAGAGATCGACTATCCCAAGCCCGATGGGGTGCTGAGCTTTGATCGTCTGACCAATGTCAGCTTCGCGATGACCAATCACGAAGAAAGCCAGCCTTCGCATCTTCAGCTTAAGGATGCGAATATCCCGCTGTCCACCAACCTGCCGAAATTCGCAGGCCCTTCGCAGCGCTATTGCCCTGCGGGTGTGTATGAATTTGTTGAGGCAGAGGGGGAAGAGCCGCGCTTTGTGATCAACTTCCAAAACTGCGTTCACTGTAAGACCTGCGATATTAAGGACCCGAGCCAAAATATCGTTTGGACCACGCCGCAAGGGGGCGATGGGCCAAATTATCCGAATATGTGATCGGAATTTAGGGTTCCCGGGCCGCAAAAGGCACGCTGCTGCGATTGCCTCTGGGCCTGGGAACACCTAGTCTTTCTAGCAGACCTGCTGGAAAGGACCCCTTGTGCGCCTGACATCCATGCTTGCGGCGACAGCGCTCGCCTCTGTGATCTCGCTTCTATCGCCTCCGGTGATGGCGGGAAATAACTCCGGTGCCTATCTGGCTGGGCGACAGGCAGGGGTCGAGAATGATTTTGCCGCGGCCGCGGAATATTTCACCCGCGCGCTGGCCCTAGATGCTGCCAATACAACATTGATGGAAAATGTGATCCTGGCCAATCTTGGCATGGGCTGGGTGGATCGTGCGGTGCCCGTGGCGCGGCGGCTGACGCAAGAGGCCGGGCGCAGCCAGATGGCGCAATTGGTGCTGCTGGTCGAACAGATCGAACGCGAATCTCATGCAGATATCCTGGCCGATTATGAAGAAGGGCTGGAAGTCGGCCCGCTCGTGGATGGGCTGATGCGCGCTTGGGCGGCGATGGGGGCAGGGGATACCACTGCGGCCCTGGCGCAATTCGATGCGGTGGCCCAAGAGGATGGGATGCAGTCCTTTGGCCTCTATCACAAAGGTCTCGCCCTTGCCATGGCCGGGGATTACGAGGGCGCGGATGCGCTGTTTTCTGGCGAGGCTGCGGGCAATCTGGCGCTGCCCCGTCGCGGGATTTTGGCTCATATCCAAGTGCTCAGCCAGCTTGAGCGCAATGACGATGCTTTGGATCTGATGGAGCAGACCTTTGGCGTCGCGCCGCCGCCGATCATGGGAGATTTGGTAAAACAGCTCAAAGCGGGCGCGCCAGTGCCCTATGATGTGGTGACCTCTGCGCGCCAGGGCATGGGCGAGGTGTTTTTCTCGGTCGCCGGCGCGCTTTATGGAGAGGCCAACCATAGCTATACGCTGATTTACAGCCGTATTGCGCAATATCTCGATCCCGCGAATGTGGATGCGATCTTGCTGAGCGCGACGCTGCTGGAAGATCTCGAGCAATATGATCTGGCCACGCGCACCTATGACCAGGTGGCCGCCGATAGCCCCGCTTTTGTAGCGGCTGAATTGGGCCGGGCCGATGCGTTGCTGGCGGCTGAGCGCGATGAGGCGGCGATTGAAGTGCTGGCGCAATTGGCCAAGCAGCATCCCGAGATGTTCAATGCGCAGCTGGCTTTGGGCGACACGTTGCGCCGCCTGGAACGGTTTGAAGAGGCCGTGGCCCCTTATGATCGGGCCATCGGGTTGATCGCCGCGCCAGAGCCGCGCCATTGGCGGGTGTTTTTCTCGCGGGGGATCGCCCTAGAGCGCACGGATCGTTGGCAAGAGGCTGAGAAGGATTTTCGCAAAGCCTTGGAGCTAGAGCCCGACCAGCCCCAAGTTCTCAACTATCTTGGCTATTCCTTGGTGGAGCTCCAGATCAAGCTCGACGAAGCGCTGGAGATGATCGAGACGGCGGTCGCCGGACGGCCCAATGATGGCTATATCACCGACAGTCTTGGCTGGGTGCTGTACCGTATGGGCCGTTATGACGAGGCGGTGACCCATATGGAGCGGGCTGCCGAGCTGATGCCCGTGGACCCGATCATCAATGATCATTTGGGCGATGTATATTGGGCCGTGGGGCGGCAGCTAGAGGCGCAGTTTCAATGGCGTCGGGCGCTGTCTTTTGACCCTGAACCCGAAGAGGCAGAGCGCATTCGCCGCAAGCTCGAACTTGGGTTGGATGTGGTGCTAGAAGAAGAGGGCGCAGATCCCATTGCCGTTGCCGACGAAGGTTAAGGAAACCGCGCCCGCTAAAATCAATCTCAGCTTACATGTCACCGGTCGCCGCAGTGATGGCTATCATCTGCTCGACAGTCTGGTGGTGTTTGCCGATTGCAAAGAGCGTTTGCAGGCCGAGATGCGCCCAGGGCCAAGCCGTTTGCAGGTGGCGGGGCCGCGCGCTGCGGGCGTGCCCTGCGACGGCAGTAATTTGATCCTGCGGGCCGCGGCATTGTTCGAGCCTGATCCTGGGATTGCCTTTGATCTCTATAAAACCTTGCCTGCGGCGGCGGGAATCGGTGGCGGGTCGTCGGATGCGGCGGCGGCGCTGCGCGCGGTGCAAAGGCTCGGTGGGGCCGCGCTGCCCCCGATGGCGCAGATCACTGCGCTTGGGGCGGATATTCCCGTTTGTTTAAGCCATCAGCCACAGCGTATGCGGGGGGTGGGCGAGCAGCTGGAACCGATCGCAGATCTGCCTGATTGCGCGGTTTTGCTGGTTAATCCGGGGGTGGATGTGCCCACAGGCGCGGTTTTTCGGTCAATGGCCTGTCGTGAGAACCCTGCAATGGTGGAGCTTTTGCCAAGTTGGCGGGATTTTACGGAATTTGCCGCTTGGCTTGCGAAGCAGCGCAACGATATGGAGGCAGCTGCTTTGGGCCTGGCCCCTCAAATCGCAGATGTTCTGGCGGCGCTGCGGGCACAGCCCGGATGCGCCTTGGCGCGTATGTCCGGGTCTGGCGCCACATGTTTTGGGCTGTTCGCGGATCTGGCCTCGGCCGAAGCTGCAGCCCAGGGCCTGAGCGGGCAGGGCTGGTGGGTCAGCGCCGCGCCGCTGCTTAGCTGATGCGGGCCACCACGTAATCGGCCAGATCGGTGAGCATCTCGCGCAGATCCGAGGCGGGCACCGCGTTCAGAGCGGTTTTCGCCCGCGCCGCCCATGCCAGAGCTTCGATGCGCGTGGCTTCTAGCGCCCCATGGCTGTGCAGCAGATCCAAAGCCTGTTCGAGATCCCCGTCTCGCTGATCACCTTTTTCGATCACACGGGTCCAAAAGGCGCGTTCTTCATCATTGGCGGCTGCCACGGCTTTGATCACGGGCAGGGTCAATTTCCGCTCGCGGAAATCATCGCCGATGCTTTTGCCGGTGGCTGCGCTTGATCCGCCATAATCCAGCAGATCATCCACGATCTGAAAGGCGATGCCCAACGCATCCCCATAATCAAAAAGGGCTTTGATCTGGGTCTCTGGCGCGCCGGCAATCACCCCGCCTGCCTCTGTGGCCGCAGAAAACAGCGCTGCGGTTTTGCCGCGAATGACCTTGAGATAGATCTCTTCATTGGTGGCCAGGTTCTGAGCCACGGAAAGCTGCAAGACTTCGCCTTCGGCAATAGTGGCCGACGCGTTGGCCAGAATATCCAGCACCCGCAGGGATCCGGTTTCCACCATCAATTGGAAAGACCGAGCGAAGAGGTAATCGCCCACCAGCACCGAGGATTTGTTATCCCAGAGCAGATTCGCCGTGGGGCGACCCCGCCGTTTGGCGCTTTCATCCACCACATCATCATGCAGCAGGGTCGCCGTATGGATAAATTCCACCGTGGCCGCAAGACGGATGTGATGATCGCCCTCATAGCCGCAGATGCGCGCTGCGGCCAAGGTTAGCATAGGGCGCAAACGTTTGCCCCCAGCTTCCACAAGATGCGCGGTCACTTCGGGAATGCGCGGCGCGTGTTCCGAGGCCATGCGGGCCCGGATCAACTCATTTACCGCCGCCATTTCCTGCGACAGCGCCTCGCTGAGGCGTTCATGCGGTTTGACCGAGGCGGTATCCAATCCCATGAAGATTCCGTGTTCTGGCTCGACAAGCGTTACCGCCTGCTCTTAGGTCACTGTTATGAGAGAGCTTTTACGCACCAATAACCCGGCGGATTTCGCCTTTGCCTGCGCGCTCCTTCAAGGGGAGGATATAGAGTGCTTTCCGCTGGACGTCCACATGAGTGCGGTCGAGGGCAGCTTGGGGATATTGCCGCGCCGCTTGATGGTTCGGCAGCAGGATTTGTTCCGGGCACGGGCGATCTTGACCGATAATGGTTTGAGCGTGAGCCCGTGATGCATAGCCAGGCGAATCTGACCGAGGATTATTTCTTGGGCGGGCGCTTGCGCCTGTTGCAGCCGGGCCAAGGTTACCGGGCTGGGGTTGATCCGGTTCTCCTGGCTGCCGCCGTGCCTGCGCAGCCAGGCGAGCGGGTGCTTGATCTTGGCTGCGGCGTCGGGGCGGTGGCGCTGTGCTTGGGTGCGCGGGTGCGCGGCCTCAGGCTCTTTGGCGTGGATCTGCTGCCTGAAAACGTGGATTTGGCCCGGCGAAACGCGCAGGCCAATGATTTGCCCATGGAGGTGGTTCAAGGGGATGTGGGGGCGCTGCCTGCGGCGCTGCGCCAGCAAAGCTTTGATCATGTGGTTTCCAACCCGCCTTACTTTCGCCGCACAGCGGGGCCTGCTTCTGACGGCGTGCATCGGGACACGGCCATGGGGGAGGGGCTGGCGCTTTCGGAATGGATCGAGGCCGGTATTCGCAGAGTGAACCCTAAGGGGCGGCTGAGCTTGATCATGTCCGCCGAACGTTTGCCCGAGATCCTTGCCGCCTTTGAAAATCGGTTGGGGGATGTGATGGTGCTGCCTTTGGCCGCGCGGGTCGGGCGCGATGCGGGCCGGGTGATCGTCACCGGGCGCAAAGGCGCGCGCGCGCCGTTTCGCTTGCTGGCACCGCTGGTTTTGCATGTGGGCGATCACCATGATGGAGACCGCGAGGATTACACCGCGCAAACCCGCGCTATTCTGCGCGATGGGGCGGCATTGTCCTTAGTTGACCGCGCGCCACGCGACAAATCGCGTAAGTGATTGCTTAAGATTGCTTCAAAACACGTGACACGACTCGCATCTCGTGCTGCAATGAACAGGTTGACTCACTTGAAAGGAGACCCAAATGAGCATGACGTCGCATCTTGAAGAACTCCGCAAGAAGCACGCAGTCCTCTCCAAACAAGTCGAAGATGCAGAACGCTGTCCAAGTACCGACGCGCTCGCCATCTCTGGGATGAAGAAACAAAAGCTGTTCCTAAAAGAACAGATCACGCGGCTTGCGCCGCACGGGTAATCCCAGCCCATTGGCGTCGCGCAGCTGTAACCAGCGCGGCGCCCGCTCCTGTCAATTCCATGATCGCTGGCAGCTTGTGGTTTAGATCCGCAAATCCTTGATCCGCAATTCCTCAAAGCCGCCGCATCTCAAAAGATCCAAAGCGCGTCGATGGATCGAAATTAATCTCTAAAATCTTGGCAAAACCTTAACGGGCCATTCGCTATGGGCCTGGTTTTTGCTGTGTTCAAAGAAAACGGGCCGGTCGCAATGACCGGCCCGTAAAAGCGATCTCGCTAAACCTGAGGCTTAGACGAAGAACTGAGCACCATTGGCCGACAGGGTGGAGCCGTTGATAAAGCCCGAGTCGTCAGAGGCCAGGAAGGCCACGCAGCGCGCGATTTCTTCTGGCTCACCCAAACGGCCCGCGGGGATCTGCGGGATGATTTTCTCATTGAGCACTTTTTCCGGGATCGCGCGGACCATTTCGGTGCCGATATAGCCAGGGCAGATCGCGTTGGCGGTGATGCCTTTGGCTGCGCCTTCTTGGGCCAGGGATTTGACGATGCCCAGATCACCGGCTTTGGTGGCGGCATAGTTGGTCTGACCGAACTGACCTTTTTGACCATTGATCGAAGAGATCACGATCACCCGGCCAAAGCCACGCTCGCGCATGCCGGGCCACACCGGATGCACGGTGTTGAAGACACCGGTGAGGTTGGTGTCGACGACCTCTTTCCAAGCTTCCGGGGTCATTTTGTGGAAAGGCGCGTCACGGGTGATGCCCGCATTGGCCACAACCACATCAATCGGGCCAAGCTCGGCTTCGACCTTGGCGATGCCCTCTTTCGAGGAATCGTAATCCGCCACATTCCATTTATAGGTTTTGATCCCGGTCTCGGCGGTGAAAGCGGCGGCTTTTTCGTCATTGCCTGCATAGGTCGCGGCTACGGTGTAGCCCTCTGCCTGCAGTTTTTTGGAAATAGCTTCGCCGATACCGCGCGACCCACCGGTCACCAGTGCAACACGTCCCATATTGGTTCTCCCCCAGGGTATTGTCTTTTGGGCTCATTATGCCCGGTCATAGATGGGGTGCTGTGGTGTCAGCACCCCCAAAGTCAGTCGCTTACGGGCGCTCGACGCAGAGCGCGACACCCATGCCGCCGCCGATGCACAGCGTGGCCAGGCCTTTTTTGGCGTCGCGGCGCTGCATTTCAAACAGCAGCGTGTTGAACACACGGCAGCCCGAAGCCCCGATCGGGTGACCGATGGCGATGGCGCCGCCATTCACATTCACCTTTTCAGGATCCCAGCCCATGTCTTTGTTCACAGCGCAGGCCTGAGCGGCAAAGGCCTCATTGGCTTCGATCAGATCAAGATCTTCCGCCGACCAACCGGCTTTATCCAGAGCTTTGCGCGAGGCATAGATCGGACCCACGCCCATAATGCTCGGATCCAGGCCAGCCGTGGCATAGGACACGATGCGCGCCAAAGGCTCGATGCCGCGCTTTTCGGCCTCGTCAGCTTTCATCAGCAGCACGCCAGCGGCGCCGTCATTGATGCCCGACGCATTCGCAGCGGTCACAGTGCCGTCTTTGGTGAAGGCGGGGCGCAGTTTTTGCATCGCCTCCATGGTGGCCCCATGGCGGATATATTCGTCGCTATCCACAACGATATCGCCTTTGCGGGTTTTCACCGTGAAGGGCACGATCTCGTCGGCGAATTTGCCAGCCTTTTGCGCGGCTTCGGCCTTGTTTTGCGAGGCCACAGCGAACTCATCCTGCATTTCGCGGGTGATCTGCCATTGTTCGGCCACGTTTTCAGCGGTTTGGCCCATGTGATAGCCGTTAAACGCATCCCACAGACCGTCTTTGATCATGGTGTCGATATATTTCATATCGCCCATTTTCTGACCGGCACGCAGCGCTGCAGCATGGGGGCTGAGCGACATGCTTTCTTGACCGCCTGCGGCCACGATGCTGGCATCGCCCAGCATGATATGCTGCGCCCCAAGGGCAACAGCGCGCAGGCCCGAGCCACAAACTTGGTTGATGCTCCAAGCGGCGCTTTCTTGCGAAAGGCCAGCATTGATATGGGCTTGGCGGGCGGGGTTTTGACCCTGACCAGCGGTCAGAACCTGACCGAGGATGGTTTCCGAAACATCGGCTTTGTCGATGCCCGCGCGCTCCACCAGTGCTTCGAGCACTGCAGCGCCCAGATCATGCGCCGGAGTTTTGGCGAAGGATCCCAAAAAGCTGCCCACCGCGGTGCGGCCTGCAGATGCGATAACGACATCGGTCATGTGGTGTCCTCTCCCGATTTTATCCACGCGTAGGGCGAAGATGGTCATTTTCCTGCAAAAAACCACGCCTCGCGATCCATGAAAGCCGTAATCATTGCCCCGGCTTGGGGCAACAGACAGGGTGTCTCAGCCAATAGATGTGACGCGGGGGCATAGCTGCATTGCGCTTGTGACCTAACGGCAGATCAGCGCAAGGCGTAGAAGTAAAATAGAATCAGGCGCTTGCAGCCTGTTGTGTGGCATGGCCGAGCATCGGTGCTTGGGCCAGGCGCGGGCGGCCGTAAAGATAGCCTTGCAAACAATCTACGCCCAGATCGGTCAAAAAAGCCGCATCTTCCGGGCTGCTCACATGTTCGGCGACGCAGAGCATATCAAAATGGGTGGCGAGATCGTTGATGGCACGCATGATCGCTGCTTTGTCTTTGTCGCGAGCGATGTTCGTCGCATAGGTGCCATCGACCTTTAGGATATCAAAGCGGAACGCCCGCAAATGCCCCAAACTGGTTTGGCCGGCGCCGAAATCGTCCAAGGCAAAGCTGATCCCATGGGCGCGCCAACGGGCCATCGCCTTGCCTGTGGCTACGGGCCGGATCATCGCCGCTTGCTCGGTGATCTCGAGTATCAGTCTTTCTGCCTGACATTGGTCATTTTGTACGAGTTGCTGCAAAATGCGTGAGTAGGGGCTGTGAAAGAGGCTCTCGGGGCTCAGATTGATGGAAAGTCTCAGCCCCGGATCCTGTGCCAGCAGGGCGATGCCGCAGCGCAAAGCAGCGCAGTCAAGCTCTTGCATTAGAGGTGTTCCCGAGACCGCATCAATAAAGCACGCGGCCGGAACAACCCGTCCTTGTGGGGTCATTATGCGGATCAGGCCTTCATAAAACCCCACATGGTGATCCCCATTCTGGCTGCGCGTGCTCACCACCGGTTGTAGGCTTAACCCTATGCGATCCTCGGCAATTGCCGCGACCACAGCCGCGCGGATTTGTTCCGGCGAGCAGTCAGATTGAAAAGCGTCGGCCTGGATGCGGGGCATGGGGCGGTCCTTTCCATATCGGGTGATCATATATGTCTGGCATTTTCTTACGATACGCTTAAAATGTTCGTTAATTGTTCCGATCTGCCGGAGGCCCCATGACCGCTCAAACCCGTTGCCCCTGGTGTGGAGACGATCCGCTTTATGTGGCCTATCATGATGAGGAATGGGGCGTGCCGGAATATGATGGGCGCGCGCTTTGGGAAAAGCTCATCCTTGATGGCTTTCAGGCTGGACTGTCCTGGTACACGATATTGAAAAAACGCGAGAATTTTCGCGCCGCTTTTGAAGGGTTTCAGCCCGAGAAGATCGCGCATTGGGGCGAGGCCGAGATTGACCGGCTCCTGGCGGATCCGGGCATCGTGCGCCACCGGGGCAAAATCACCGCCACTATCAGCAATGCTCAAGCCTATCTAAAGCTTGAGGAAACCCAAGGGTTCGCGGCATTTTGTTGGAGCTATGTAGATGGAAAACCGCTGCAAAATCACTTTGCCAGCCTGGCAGATATTCCCGGCGCCAGCCCCTTGGCTCATCAAATGTCAAAGGATCTGAAGAAGGCTGGGTTTAAGTTTTGCGGTCCCACCATCACCTATGCTTGGATGCAGGCCTGTGGTTTGGTCAATGATCATCTGATCACCTGTCCGCGCCATAAATCTGTGGCAGCGCTCGGGAAAACCGGCATTTAGCGGGCGCATCCTGTGTATATTCTGGGGGAGAGGCATGAAACGTTCCGAGATCAATCGCATCATGGAAGAGGCGGATGGGTTCATCCGCTCCTTTGGACATGTTTTGCCGCCCTTTGCTTATTGGAGCCCTGATCAGATGCGCGCCCGGCAGGATCAAGCGCGGGGCATTATCGATGGGCGCTTGGGCTGGGATATCACCGATTATGGTGGCGGGGATTTTGCCGCTTTGGGGCTGTTTCTTTTCACCACCCGCAATGGCCGTTTGCAAGATCTGCGCCAGGGCGGAGGCATGTGCTATGCGGAAAAGATCATGATCTCGCGGCGCGATCAGATCAGCCCGATGCATACCCATGTGATCAAAGTCGAAGACATCATCAATCGCGGTGGCGCGCGTTTGGCGGTGCAGCTTTATGGCTCCGACCCTCAGGGAGGCTTTGATGAAACTGCCGGGGGGCAGGTCTGGCGCGATGGGCGGGATTATCGCTTTGCCCCGGGCGAAGTGCTGCTGCTGGATCCGGGGGAAAGCGTCACGTTGCGGCCTGGCGACTGGCATAAGTTCTGGGGTGAAGGGGGGGATGTGCTCATTGGCGAGGTCTCCACGGTCAATGATGATCTCACGGATAATATCTTTCACCCGCCCCTGGGCCGGTTCGCGCAAATCCAAGAGGATTGCGACCCGCGCCATTTGCTGGTGAGCGATTATCCAGTTTGGCTAAACGCGGGGTAACGCGCGCCGCGCTGGCAAGATCCGCGACCGCAGGCAAAGCCTGCCGGGCCCAACCGGATGCGCCCCGCAAGGGGCAAATCTGGGCGGGAGCCCCCCTTTGCGCCTTGATCTGCCGCGACATCCCTGCGCTGGATCAGTATTCATTAATGTGAATACGTTGTGGCGGGAGGATCACATCATGACCAAAGCCATTCTTTGCGCTGCGTTTGGGGCGCTTAGCTGTTTTGCTGCGGGCGGGGGCGTTGCCAGCGAAGATATTGCGGATCAATATCCCCAAAGCCTGCTCTATTCCAAACCTGTGGAAGTCATCCCAGGTGTCTTCTCGGCCATCGGCGCCACTGCGCCGCCCACCTATGAAAATGCCGGGCATAATAACAATCTCAGTTTCATTCTCACGGATGCAGGTGTGGTCGTGGTCAATAGCGGGGCCAGCTATGGGTTGGCCGAAGCGGTTCATGAGGAAATCCGCGCCCAGACCGATGCCCCGGTGGTTCTGGTGATCAATGAGAATGGCCAAGGCCATGCGATGCTGGGCAATTCTTATTGGGCCGCCCAAGGGGTGGAGATCCTCGCCCATGAGGATGCGGCCCATGAATTTGCCGAGCGCGGGGATTTTGCCCTGCAATCGGCGCGCAGCATTCAAAAGGAACGGGCGGAAAAAACCACGCTCGCGGCCCCGAGCCGCGTTTTTACCGGCCGCGAAGAGATTACGTTGGGCGGCACCCGTATCGAAGTGCTTGATCTTGGCCCGGCCCATAGCCCTGGTGATATTTCCGTCTGGTTGCCGGATCAGCGCTTGGTGATCGCCGGGGATTTGGCCTTTCACGAACGTATGCTGCCGATCTTTCCAGAAACCGATACCGATGCTTGGATTGAAACCTGGGATAGCGGTTTTGAACCTTTGGGCGCGCTTTATGTGATCCCGGGCCATGGTCATCCCACCAATATGGATCAGGTGCGGCGCTACACCCGCGATTATCTGGTGGATCTGCGCGGCAAAATCGCCGCCCATCTGGAAGAGGGTGGTGATTTGGTCAGTGCTGCTTATGTGGATCAAAGCGCGTGGCGCGGGCTGGATACATTCGATGAATTGGCCACGAAAAATGCCGGGCGCGTCTTTGAAGAAATGGAATGGGAATAGGCCCGCTGCGGCGCGCCATTTGGACCGCGAGCCCAATGAATAAAGACAAAGTGACATCTTGGTTGAAATGGCTCGATTTGCCGCCGATTTGGCTCGCGGTGTTTTTGGCCCTGGCTTGGGTGCAAGCGCATCGGCTGCCGGTACCGCTGCCCGGCAATGGGATCACCGATTTGCTCGGCGGGCTTTTGGTCGGGGGCGGCGTCGTGCTTATGGCGATGGCGGTGATGCAAATGCGCCAGGCCCGCACCACAGTGATTCCCCATCAAACGCCTCAAACATTGGTCGATGGCGGGATTTTCTCGCGCAGCCGAAACCCGATCTATTTGGGTGATGTGATGGTTTTGGCGGGGCTTATGCTGTTTTGGGAGGCCTGGCCCGCGCTGATCTTGGTGCCGTTATTTATCTGGCTGATCACAGATCGTTTTATTTTGCCCGAAGAGGAGCGCTTGCAAGAGACCTTTGGTTCGCGCTTTGATGCCTATGCGGCAAAGACGCGGAGATGGTTGTAAATCAGGCGGTTCGGGCTAAGGGGACGGGACGTTCCTTTTGATCGACCATTCTATAACTTGCGCCACGGGGGCTGCTTGGGTACGGAAATTGCGCCTGCCGGGGATGAAACGCCCATTGGGTCGTTAAAGAGGGGACATATCACGTGAAGATCGGGGTACCTACCGAGCTGTTCGAGGGGGAGCGCAGAGTCGCTCTGACCCCTGACAGCGCCAAACAGCTAGCCAAGCTGGGCTACGAGACCGCCGTGCAATCGGGCGCGGGGTTGGGGGCTGGCATTACTGATGCAGCCTATGCCGAAGCTGGCGTAGAAGTCTTGCCCGATGCGGCTGCCGTGTTCGAGGCGGCCGATGTGATCGCCAAAGTGCGTCCGCCGGAAGACAGCGAAATTGAGTTGCTGAACAAGGATAAAACCTTGATCAGCTTCTTCTATCCAGCAGCCAATGAAGAGCTGATGGAATCGGCCCGGGCCACCGGCGCCAATGTTATCGCCATGGATATGGTGCCGCGGATCTCGCGCGCTCAGAAAATGGACGCTTTGTCCTCCATGGCCAATATCGCCGGTTATCGCGCGGTGATCGAGGCGGGTAATAATTTCGGCCGCTTCTTCACCGGTCAGGTGACCGCAGCGGGCAAAGTGCCCCCGGCGAAAGTTCTGGTTGTGGGCGCCGGTGTGGCCGGTCTGGCCGCGATCGGGACCTCCACCAGCCTGGGCGCGATCACCTTGGCCTTCGATGTGCGTCCCGAAGTGGCCGAGCAGATCGAATCCATGGGTGCCGAATTCGTTTATCTCGATTTCGACGAAGAGCAGACCGATGGCGCTGCCACCGGCGGCTATGCAGCGCCTTCGAGCCCGGAATTCCGCGAAGCACAGCTTGCCAAATTCCGCGAATTGGCCCCTGAGGTCGATATCGTCATCACCACCGCGCTGATCCCGAACCGGGATGCGCCGGTGCTCTGGACCAAAGATATGGTCGAGCTGATGAAGCCCGGCTCGGTGATCGTCGATCTTGCGGCTGAGCGCGGCGGCAATTGTGAGCTGACCGTCAAAGACGAAAAGATCGTTACCGATAACGATGTGACCATCGTTGGTTACACGGATTTCCCAAGCCGTATGGCCGCGCAGTCTTCGGCGCTCTATTCGACCAATATCCGCCATATGATGACCGACCTGACCCCTGAGAAAGACGGTCAGATCAATCACAATATGGAAGATGATGTGATCCGTGGCGCGACCATCGCCCATGAGGGCGAGATCACCTTCCCGCCGCCGCCGCCAAAAATTCAGGCGATTGCTGCGCAGAAGAAAGAAGCGCCTAAGGAACTGACGCCCGAAGAGATCCGCGAGCAAGAAGCCGCGGCCTTTAAGGCGCAGACCCGTCAGCAATTCACCCTGCTGGGTGCGATGGCGGTGCTGATCCTTGGCGTGGGCCTGGTGGCACCGGCCAGCTTCATGCAGCATTTCATCGTTTTCGTTCTGGCCGTGTTCGTTGGTTTCCAGGTGATCTGGAACGTGGCGCACAGCCTGCACACGCCGCTGATGGCTGTGACCAACGCGATCTCCTCGATCATCATTCTGGGGGCGCTGATGCAAATCGGATCGAGCTCCTTCTTGGTGATCCTTCTGGCGGCGCTGTCGGTCTTCATGGCCGGGATCAATATCTTCGGCGGCTTCCTTGTCACGCGGCGTATGCTCGCGATGTTCCAGAAATCGTAACCAGGGGTAGGGATTATGGAATTTGGTTTCACGACGGCGGCCTATGTGGTCGCGGCGGTCCTTTTCATCCTCTCCCTTGGCGGTTTGTCGGGACAGGAAAGCGCGAAACGCGCGGTATGGTATGGCATTGTCGGCATGGCGCTGGCGGTGTTCGCAACTCTGGTGGGGCCGGGCTCTGGCCTGTGGCTGCTGTCGCTGCTTCTCATCGCCGCTGGCGGTGTGATCGGCACCGTGGTTGCCCAGCGGGTGCAAATGACCGAGATGCCCCAGCTTGTGGCAGCGATGCACAGCTTGGTGGGTCTGGCCGCAGTTTTTGTGGGCTTTAATGCGCATTTCGAACTGGTCAATGTGCTGGCGCTGAAAGGCTCCATCATCGAAGCTGCACGGGCTGTGGCGCTGGAGGCCGGCACGACGTTCGATCATACCATCTGGCCGCCCGTTCTGACCCCGCAAGGCCTGGCCAGTGAGATGGCTTTGGTGGAAGGTCTGAAGGAATACAAAAGCCTTGATGGCTTTGCCGCCCTTCTTGCCAAGAAAACCGGTGTTGAGATCGCGATCCTGCGGGTCGAGCTTTTCCTGGGGATCTTCATCGGTGCTGTGACCTTTACCGGCTCTGTCATCGCTTATGGCAAATTGGCGGGTAAAGTGACCTCTACGGCCACGAAATTGCCTGGCGGTCACATGCTGAACGCTGGCGCGGCAGCGCTCTCGGTGATCTGCTTGATCTGGTACTTTAACACCGGTGGGTTCTTCCCGGTTCTGGTGATGACGCTTTGCGCGCTCTTCATCGGCTATCACCTGATCATGGGCATTGGCGGCGCGGATATGCCGGTGGTTGTCTCCATGCTGAACAGCTATTCCGGCTGGGCGGCAGCGGCGATCGGCTTCTCCCTGGGCAATGACTTGCTCATTGTTGTGGGGGCTCTGGTGGGCTCCTCTGGTGCGATCTTGTCCTACATCATGTGTAAGGCCATGAACCGGTCCTTCGTGAGCGTGATCTTGGGCGGCTTCGGCGGCACCACCGGTCCTGCGATGGAAGTGGAAGGCGAGCAAATCGCCATCGATTCCGACGGTGTGGCCACCGCTCTGGAAGAAGCGGACAGCGTCATCATCGTGCCCGGTTACGGCATGGCTGTGGCCCAGGCCCAGCAATCGGTGAGCGAGCTGACCAAGCGTTTGCGCGGCAAGGGCAAGGATGTGCGGTTCGCGATCCACCCCGTTGCGGGTCGTCTGCCTGGCCATATGAACGTGCTGCTGGCTGAGGCGAAAGTGCCTTACGATATCGTGCTGGAGATGGAAGAGATCAATGACGACTTCCCGGAAACGGATGTGGTCATCGTGATCGGCTCCAACGACATTGTGAACCCGGCCGCACAAGAAGACCCCAACAGCCCGATCGCCGGCATGCCGGTGCTGGAAGTCTGGAAAGCGAAGCAGGTCTTCGTTTCCAAACGGGGTCAGGGCACCGGTTACTCGGGCATCGAAAACCCGCTCTTCTACAAAGAGAATACCCGGATGTTCTATGGCGATGCGAAGAAGTCTCTCGACGAGCTTTTGACCAAAATCACCGCCTAATCCGGTTTATGACAGATCACAGAAAGGCCCCCGATTTCGGGGGCCTTTTTCGTTGTACAGCCTGTGCCTGCTTGCATAGGGTTGCGCTCATTGAACCTGATAAGCAGGCAGTTTTAATTCGGCGGAGATTGATATGGGTGGTTTCAATAGTATGCTTTTTGCCGCTGGGCTGTCGCTCTTTGCTATGGAAAGCGCCTTGGCCGACGCAGCCAAACATGTGGATCTGACCAAGTTTAACCGCGCCGAAACCGATACCTATCTGACCCGCATGGTCGAGCAAGGTGCCTTTGCGCAATTCATCCATGAACGCGATTTCATCGCCATCGACGCGCAAGATGTGATCCGCTCTAACCGGGACACGCTTTACTCTTTTGCTGTGTTCGATCTGAGCGCGCCGGTGACCATTACACTGCCTGAAGGCGGCGGGCGCTATCAGTCTTTGCACGCGATCAATCAAGATCATTACACGCCGGTGGTGGAGTATGGGCCGGGCAGCTTTGAGTTCACACAGCAAAGCGTGGGCAGCCGCTATCTATTCGTGCTCATGCGGACCTTTGTGGAGCCGGGCAATGCCGAAGACATTGCAGCCGGTCAGGCGCTGCAAGATGGGATCACAATCACCCAGGCCGATCCGGGCAGTTTTGAAGTACCCAATTGGGACAAAACGGGGCTCGACCGGACCAGAGATTTGCTGATCCAGTTGAACGCAGATTACCGAGGCACCAGCGAGGGTACTTTTGGGGCCAAGGATGAGGTCGACCCGCTGCGCCATGTGATGGGCACGGCCATCGGCTGGGCCGGGCTTCCCCCACAGGCCGCGATATATGAATCCATCTTTCCCGCGCAAAATGACGGCAAGGTGCCCCATGGGGTCACGGTCTCTGATGTGCCGGTGGGCGCGTTTTGGTCGGTGACGGTCTATAATGCCGAAGGCTTCATGGTGGAGAACGAAGCGGGGATCTATTCGCTGAATAATCTCAGCGCCGAGGCGGATGAAACCGGGGTCGTGACCATTCATTTCGGCGGCTGCGAAGATGGGCGCATCAATTGCATCCCCGTGCCAGAAAACTGGAATTACACCCTGCGTATGTACCAGCCCGGACCCGAGATCCTTGATGGCTCTTGGGTCTTCCCCGAGGCGCAGCCGGTGGAGTGATTTCTCTTTTGGGCTGATAGATGTTCGGAGGGATCTGAGCAGATGGAAGAAACTGACTACCGGGAAATATCTCAGCAATATGCCCAGGGCGCTATCCGTGGGGTAATTCTAGTGAATGGTGGGGCAGCGCTTGCGGTGCTCAGCCAGCTCGCCTCGCTTTCCCAATTCATTGCAAATTGGGTGCTTGGGGGCGCGTTTTTACTATTTGTGGTGGGCGTTACTTCTGGATTGCTTTGCTGGATGGCTGCGTTTGTGTCTACACGGCATGTCGATCGTACCCTGAGAGGGCAGGATAAAGACTATCGAACGGCTGACCGCTGGATGTTCTATGGTGAAGCGTTACTAGCCTTTTCCATTATTTGTTTCTTAGTTGGCTCATGTGCTCTGGCAGTTACTTTCATGTGTTGAGAATTAGCATTATCCGACTGCTGCGTGAATTCAGTAGCTAGATTAGACTATTTCGGGGCGGGCATGTCAGAGATGGCGCAAAAAAACAGCCGGTTGCTTGGGCTCGATCTGGCCCGCTACCTAGCCTTTATCGGCATGGTGATTGTCAATTTTAAAATCGCCATGGGCGCCGAAGAGGGCAATGGGTTGCTCAGCCATCTGACCGGGGCGCTTGAGGGGCGCGCTGCGGCCAGTTTTGTGGTGCTGGCCGGGATCGGGCTTGGCCTGGCCGGGCAAAAGGGCCTGGATCAAACCATTGGCGTAACGATCAAGCGGGCGCTGTTTTTGCTGGTGCTTGGTTTGCTCAATATGACGATCTTTGACGCGGATATCCTGCATTACTACGCGGTCTATTTCCTCTTTGGGGTGCTGCTTTTGCCTTTGGGTAATCGCGCGCTGATAGCGTGGATCATTGGCCTGAACCTGGCCTTTGTGGTGATGATCTTAAGCCTGGACTACGATGCTGGTTGGGATTGGAGCGATTACACCTATCGCGGATTTTGGACGCCTGTGGGGTTTTTGCGCAATCTCTTCTTCAATGGCTGGCACCCGGTTATTCCTTGGCTGGGGTTTTTGCTGTTCGGGATTGTGCTCAGCCGTTGGCCTTTGGTGGCGCGCGGGCGGCAAATCGCGTTGATGCTGGGCGGGCTGGCGGCGCTATTTCTGGCTGAGGCGTTGTCGGGGGCGCTGGTCCCGATCTTTGCTGCCGAAGATCCTGAATTGGTCGATCTTGTCACCACGCAGCCGGTTCCGCCCATGCCGCTATATACCCTGGCGGGGCTTGGCGCGGCGAGCTTTCTGGTGGGCGCCTGTTTGTTGCTGGCCGGGCCGCTGCAGCGCATAGGAGTTTTGCAATATCTTGTGCCTGCGGGGCGGCAGACCCTGACCCTTTACATCGCTCATATCTTGATTGGCATGGGGGTGCTTGAGGCGTTCGGCCTGCTTGGCGGGCAAAGCGTCGGGGCTGCTTTGTTGGCCGCAGGGGTCTTTTGCGCAGCTGCGACGCTTTATGCGGTGCTTTGGGCAAGGCGTTTCAAACGCGGCCCTATCGAAGCGGTGATGCGCCGCCTCGCAGGTTAGCTGCGTTATTTTTAAGCGATCCACTACTGGAGCCATCTTGAGGCTTTGCGGAGGCTTAGCGCCCGGATAGACTTGCCGAGAATAATCTCGGGAGGGGTTTGTTGTGAGATTTGAGTTCAGAATTTGGATATTGGCGGCGGCATTGGCATTAGGGCCGGTTGCGGCGCTCAGCCCGTCAGTGGGACTGGCGCAAGAGGCCGCTTCTGAGGAGGCTTCCGCTGATGCCAGTGCCGAGACCGCTGAGGCCAGCGATGATGGTTTGCTGACCGAGGCGGAGCTGGAAAACCTCGTGGCGCCTGTGGCGCTTTATCCCGACACGCTGCTGATCCAGATCTTGGTTGCCGCGACCGAGCCTTTGGAAGTGATCAAGGCGGATAACTTCCTGGACGATCACGCTGGTGAAGAGCCCGAAGCGCTCAAACCCGAGATTGACGCTATGGGCTGGGATCCATCTGTGGCGGTGTTGGCCCAGGCCTTTCCCTCGGTGATCGCAGATATGGCGACCCATGTGGAATGGACCGAAACCATGGGCGCAGCAATGTTGGCGCAAAGCGATGATGTGATGAACGCGGTGCAGGTGATGCGCGATCAAGCGGTCAATAGCGGCGCGCTGGTCAGCGGCGAGCAGATGACTGTGGTCACCGATGAAGAAGACAATGTGGTGGTCACCCCTACGGATCCCGAAGTGGTCTATGTGCCCGAATATGACCCCGATGTGGTCTATGCCCAAAGCCCTGATAATGGCACAGCCACCGGGTCAACTGTTGGGGATGCGGTTCTGGCTGGGGCGGTCGGCTTTGGCACCTTCGCCTTGCTCGATGCGATTTTCGACAATGATGATGATTGGAACAATTACTGGGGCTGCCGCAATTGTGGCGGTTGGGGCGGGGCCCCGATCATCCGCAGCCCCAATGTCGATATTGATGTAGATAAAGACATCAATATTGCCGGGGGCGATAAGAATATCAGCTTGAAAAACCGCGAAGGGGTTGAGGGCTGGAAACCAGACCCAAAACGCTCTGACGAGGCGAAGGCCAAGCTGCAAGATCGCCGGGAAGGGCTGGGCGATGGGGGCGGAGCCGGAAGCGGCAAGCTGCCCGTGCAAAAACCCGCCGGGCGCAGCGATGATTTGCGGGCCAAATTGAGCGAGCGCAGCGGCGCGGCTGATATCAGCGATGGGAAAAAACTGCCCAATATCGACCGGGCTGGGGCAAAGCTTTCTTCCGAGGATCGTGCAGCGGCGCTGCGCAAAACCGCAGGGGGCGCTGCGGCGGCCGGCGGGGCTGGTGCCTTGGCAGGTAAAGCCAGCGGGGCCAAGGCCAAGGCTGCTGCCAATCCTGGGGCGGTGAAAAAGGCCGCTGCCGGTAAGAAACCAGCGGTCAAACAAGCAGCCGCTTCCAAAAAGGCGGCGGGCGGGATCAAGAAACCTGCGGCCATCAAGAAGCCGAGCGGTGGGGGAAAAGCGCTGAAAAAATCCGGCTCGGCGAGCAAGATCAAAGCCGCGGGTGCGCGCGGCAAAGTCAGCCGCGGTGGTGGCGGCAAGTTGAAACGGCGCTAAGAGGGATGAGCAACATGACAATATTCAACAGCCTTTCCTTGCGCCGCAGCTTGAGCGCTGTGCTGCTATCGGCCACAGCGATTGGGGCGGCTCAGGCCGAGAGTTATGACGCGCCCGAAGCGGCGATTGACGCCTTGGCGAGCGCACTTGGCGCAGGTGAGCCATCCCAGATCGTCGCGGTTTTGGGCGAGGGCTCGGAAGATCTGATCCCGGAGGATCCGCAGCTATTCGCGCTGGAACGTTTGGGCATGGCGGAGCTTTTTGCCGAGGGCTATCGCTTCGCGCCCCGTGATGAAGGCGGGGTGGAGTTGCTGCTGGGCGCTGAAGGCTGGCCCTTCCCGATCCCTTTGATGGAAGGCGATGGCGGTTGGCAGTTTGATCTTGAGGCCGGGCGCGAGGAAATTCTGGACCGCGAGATCGGGCTCAATGAATTGGAAACCATCGCCTTGATGGATCTTTATGTGGATTTGCAAGCGCAGTTCCGCCTGAGCGATCCGAATGAGGATGGGGTGATGGAATTTGCCTCTGCGATCATATCCAGCGCCGAGACCCGTGATGGGTTGTTTTGGCCTGGGGATGGCAGCCTGGTTGGCGAAGCGCTGGCCCGGGCCTCGGCCTATGGGTTCAGTGATGGCGCGGCCGAGCACCCGCCAGAGCCTCATTTCGGTTACCTGTTCCGGGTCTTGCAAGGTCAGGGCGAAGATGCACCGGGCGGGCGGCTCGATTATATGGTCAATGGCCATATGTTGGCAGGCCATGCCCTGCTGGCGGTGCCCGCGATCTATGGCGAGACGGGCATCCACAGCTTTATGGTGGCGGAAAACGGGCTGATCCTAGAGGCCGATCTGGGCGAGGATACTGTCGAAATCACGGCCGGATTAGAGCGCTATGATCCCAGCGAGGCTTGGCAACCGGTGGGGGATCTGCCGCCGCTGCAATAAGCGAAATCTCTATCAGCGCCTCCCCATTGATTTCTTTGGGGAGGCGCTTTGCTGCCAGAGGCGCAGGAATTGGCTTTGCGTTTGCTGCCTTATTTCGCCTGCATTTTGCTGACCATTTTTAGCACCGTGCGTCGAGGCAGCAGCGGTGTGATCCAATTCAGCATAAAACGCAGCTTGGGATCATTGATCGTCAAGAGCTTGCCTTGCATCATCGCGTCATAGCCATGTTTGGCCACGGCTTCGGGGGTGGCCCCGTTGGTGGCAAGGGCGGTGCCCTCCATATCGGCGACTTTGGCAAATTCCGTTTCCACATAGCCGGGGGCCAGCACGGTGCAGCTTACCCCGGTATGGCGCAGCTCGTGACTGACCGCTTGGCTAAAGGAATTCACGAAGGCTTTGCTGGCAAAGTAAATCGCCTGGCGCGGGCCCGGCATGAACCCAGCGGTGGAGCCCACATTCAGGATTTTACCGCTGCCTTGGGCCACCATATCCTGGCCAAAGCGATGGGTAAGGGTCACCAGAGCTTTCACATTCAGATCGATAATCCCTTGCTGGGTGGCCAGATCGCTTTCCATAAAACGATCAATGGCGCCAAAACCGGCATTGTTGATCAGAATATCCACGGGCAAGCCGGCGGCCTTCACCGCGTCATAAAGCGCATCGGCCCCGCCAGGGGCGCCCAGATCCATGGCGAAAACATGGGCGGTGATCCCATATTTGGCCTCTAGCTCGGTTTTCAAAGCGTTCAGCGTGTCCTCGCGCCGGGCGGTTAGGATCACATCGCCCCCTTGAGAGGCATGATAGCGGGCAAAGCCGGTGCCGATCCCAGAAGAGGCACCAGTGATCAGGGCGGTGTTGGGCATGGAGGGCTCCTGAAAAAGGAATGTCAACGTTTGTTGACACGTAGGGTAAGGGCCCGTCTCGATAAGTCAACATGTGTTGACAAAACTTTGACCCCGGCGCTATTGGGGCGCATGTCGAAGTCACAAGAAACCCGCGAGGCTCTGTTGCGGCAAGCGCGTCAGCAGTTTTGGGCCAAGGGCTATTCCAATGTGGGGCTGCGCGAGATCGCGCGCGGGGCGGGGGTCGATGTGGCGCTGATCGCGCGGTATTTCGGCTCCAAGCGCGGGCTGTTTGAAGCCACGTTAGAGGCGTTGCAAGGGGTGGATGCGGATCGGATCTCGGGGCCTGAGGCTTTGGTAGATCATGTGGTGTGGCTGTTTCTCCAAGCCCCGCGGGGCGGGGCGGCGATGCCTTCGCCCACGGCGCTGATCTTGCACAATGCCGATGATCCTGATGTGGGCGAGATGGTGCGCAGGGTATTTTCTGAGCGTTGGCAACAGCCCATGGAACAGATCCTTGGGGGGCCAAAGCGCGCGGCGCTGTTCAGCGCGGCGATGCTGGGCATGAGCGTGGCTGAGAAAACCCTGTGTTTGGGCGGGATCACCGTGCAAGATCGTCCGTTATATGAAGCGCAGCTGCGGGCCCTGTTGCAGGCGGCGCTGCGTTTTGACGAGCTGCCCGGTTAAGCGGTTACGCCACGCTCCTTCCTGCCTGGGCAAGATCGCAGTGGGGGGTGATCGCAGCAAACGCAGACTGTCGGTACATCGGGGGGTAAGCCTTGGGCAGAACCGCCCGCCCAAGGCATAGAAAATATGGATCACACCACGCGCTGGCCGTTTTCATCCAAGATCAATTCGCCATCGGTTTTCGCGAACGGGCCTTTGGGCCAGGTGTCGAGCAGATCCAAAACCGCCTCGGATGGGCGGCAGAGGCGCACGCCTTTGGGGGTGGCGACAATGGGCCGGTTCACCAAGATCGGGTGGCGCAGCATGGCTTCGAGGATTGTGTCCTCAGGGCAATCGGGGGCGGTCAGACCCAGTTCTTCGGCGGGGCTTTTGCGTTCGCGCAGCGCGCTGCGCGGGGTGAGCCCTGCGGCGGCAAACAGCGCCAATAGCTGGGGCCGCGTCCAACCAGTGTCGAGATATTCGATCACCACGGGATCATAGCCTGCCTCGATGATGATGCGCAGCACATTGCGGGATGTGCCGCAATCGGGGTTGTGATGGATAACAACGGGATGGGTCATTGGGCCGGGTCCTTTGCGGAAATGTCTTGGGCGCTGTCTTGGGCAGGGGCCAAAAGCCAGCTCATGAGCGCAAGCGCAAGCACCGCGCCGATCAGCTCAGCGATGATGAAAAGCGGCACATCCAAGGGGCGGATGCCCGCAAATGTGTCGCTAAAGGCACGGGCGATGGCCACCGCTGGATTGGCAAAGCTGGTGGAGGCGGTGAACCAATAGGCGGCGGTGATATAGAGCCCCACCAGCCAAGGGATCGCCGCCGCTTGAAAGCGCAGCCCGGCAAGGATTGTCGCCACAAGGCCAAAGGTGGCGGTGATCTCTGCCAGCCATTGGGACGGGCCGGTGCGCAGGGTGCTTGAGGCTTGCAAAATTGGCAGCTCGAACATGGCATGGGCCAAAAGCGTGCCTAAAATGCCGCCGATGATCTGAGCGATGATGTAAGGGGCGGCTTCCCGTGCGGGCAGATCCCCGCGCAGGGCAAAAACGGTGGTCACCGCGGGGTTGAAGTGCGCGCCGGAGATTGGCCCCAATAGGGTAATCAACACCACAAGAATAGCGCCGGTGGGCAGGGTATTGCCCAATAGGGCCAAAGCCACATCTTCGGTGAGCTTGTCGGCCATGATGCCAGAGCCCACCACAGTGCAGACCAACAGCCCGGTGCCCAGGGCCTCGGCCGCCAGGCGGCGATTGAGATCAAACATGGGAAAGTTTCCTTTTGCGCAATTGCATCGGGCCTAGCGGCTCGTTGCGCAGGGGTCTAGCTTGCCAGGCTCATCGGCGGATTTTCGCCTATGTCTGGGGCGGGGCCGGGCCCCTTAGGTTTTGCGCGCCACCGTAAAGAGCCGGGGCACCATGCCTGGCTGCACCAATTGCTCAGTGATCTCAAAACCGGCGGTTTTGAGCGCCGTGATCATCGCTGCCTCGCGCAACATGCCGATATCGGGCGCTTTGCCCAGCATCTGCATCCCGCGCAAAAGCCAAGGCAGAAACCAAGCGCCGTCGCGCAGCAATGGTGTTTTCGCGATCAGCAAACCATCTGGCGGCAGCGCTTCATGGATTTGCCTCAGCGCTGCGTCCATATCCTGAAGCAGGTGCAGCAGATTGAGCGCCAAGATCACATCATGGGGGCCGGGCGGAAGATCCGTGGCCAGGCTTTGCACAAAGCGCAACTGCGCCGGGCTGTCTGGGCCAAGCTTGGCTTTGGCGATCGCGATCATTTCTCCTGCGGCGTCGCTTGCCACATATTCGGCCACGCCGCTGGCCAGTTCCAGCGCGCTGGAGCCCGTGCCGCAGCCCAGTTCCAAAACCCGGTGCTGCGGCAGCAACAGCGCTTTGATCTTGTTCTGGGTCTCGGAATAGCCCTCGGGATCCCGGATCGGAGCGTTTGCATATTTCGGCGCGATTTTGTCCCAAAAGGCGATGTTATTCATGGCGGCTCCCCTGTGTTGTCGCCATCCTAGGGGCGATGGGCCATTGGCGAAATGGCGCAAATATGCGCCCTTGGTCGGGATGGCTTGGTTTTGCGTGATTGAGTTGCCATGCGCATGGGGTAGGCTAAGCGAAAGGGAGGCGCGGCATGGAAATTCAAGACAGTCCTGATCGCTATGCATTGGCCAACGAGCTTCACGCGCGGCCATTTCCCAGCATCTCTGCCCCCTGCCATGTGGGTTATTTGGCGGTCAAACGGGCCGAAGGGGCGGCACGGGATCGGGAGGCGGATCGGGCGCATTTGCTGGATCTTTTGGCCCGCTATGGTGTGCCGGAACCACCTGCTGGGGCCACCCATTATTTCGGGCGGATCGGGAAAGATCTTCTCAAATGGGAAAGCCACACGGAGTTTGTTACCTATACGCTCTTTCGCGGCGGGGCAGAGGGGCGCGCCTTTGATGGCTCAGCCTTTGAGGGGTTTCCCAGCGATTGGCTCGCGGCCATGCCCGGCGCGCGGCTGACCTCGGCGCAGATCCATGTGGAGATGCTAGAGGATGAGGCCGCGTTGCCCGAAAAGCTTTCGCAATGGTTTGTGGGGGAAAGCACCGCGGCCAACTGGGTCAGCGATAAGGCTGCCATCGTCGCGGGCGATTTCCATATCGATCCCCAAGGCCATATGCGCTTTGCGGTTTTTGTGCGCCCGCAAACCGGGCCAGGCCGGGTCGGGCGGATGATCCAACGGCTGAGCGAGATTGAAACTTATAAAAGCATGGCGCTGTTGGGCCTGCCGGTGGCGCGGGACTGCGCGCAGCAGATCAATCACAGCGAACAAGAGCTCAGCGGGCTCATTGAAACCATGCGCGGTGCCGAAACCGGCCATGAGCAAACTTTGCAGCGGCTGCTGGGCATCGCGGCGGATCTGGCGGCGCTTTCGGCGCGGGTGAGCTTTCGTTTTGGCGCCACGGGGGCGTATGAAAACATCGTGCATGATCGTATCGCGGTGATGCGCTCGCACCGGTTCAAAGGCTATCAGACCTTTGCGGAATTTATGAATAGACGCTTTGATCCGGGCATGCGCACGGTGGCCTCGGCGCAAACGCGGCTGGCCAGTATGAGCGAGCAGGTCACCCAAGCGGCAAATCTGTTGCGCACCCGCGTCGATGTGGAGCGATCTGCGGTGAACCAAGCGCTGCTGGAAAGCCTGGATCGCAGGGCCGATCTGCAATTGCATCTGCAACGCACGGTCGAGGGGCTCAGCGTTGTCGCGATCAGCTATTATGCTGTCAATCTGATGCTCTATATACTGGCCCCCATGGCGAAAGCCGTGGATATCACTAAATTGGAATTGGGCGCGATGGTGACGCCCATTGTGGTGGTGCTGGTCTGGCTGGGCATCCGGCGGATCCATAAAAGGATGCAGTGATGGCTGTAAAAAATCGTTTTGCCGAATGGCTGCCCGAGATCACCGCTTGGCGGCGCGATATTCATGCCCATCCCGAATTGATGTTCGACACCCATCGCACTGCGGCATTGGTGGCGGAAAAACTACGCGAATTTGGCTGTGACGAGGTGCATGAAGGCGTGGCCAAAGCCGGGGTTGTCGGCGTGATCCACGGGCGCTCGGATACCGGCCGGGTGATGGGGCTGCGCGCGGATATGGATGCGCTGCCGATCCACGAGGCCAC
>JAOXSB010000023.1 GCA_025800345.1 Mangrovicoccus sp.
GAAAGTGGCCGGGATGGCCAGCAAGCCAAGCGCGTCCCGGCGCCTCCAGCATTCGGTGAGGATCCAAAGCGTCAGGGCCAAGGCCGCAATGGTCAGATCCCAAGTCAGCCCCGTGGTGGAGGCATTCACATACCAGGCCTCGATCAGCCCCGAGAGCCCGCTGCCCGTCTCGCGCATATGGCGCAAGAACCAATACATGGGATGCACCGCCCCCCAAAGGGCCAGGGCGAGAAAGCTAAATCGCAATAAGGGCATGGATCACCTGTGTCGAAAACGCTTGTATTCGTACCGCCGCGGGCGCGCCGCGTTCAATGCAAGCTCAAGAGCAATTGGATGTCATATTGGCTGAGTGTGTCCAGCAAAGCCTTATCCTCAAGCGATAGCGCGCCAGCGGTTCGAATATGGCTTTGGATCGCAAAAGCAATTTCGCCCGTGGGCTGGTAATAAAAACCCGGATTGTCCCGGCTCAGCTCGGCCACGAGTTGCTCGAGCAACCGCTTTTGCTTTTCGATCCGCAGGTCTTTGCGTTTTTCTTCCATTGCTTTTGTGGCCTTTCCCAACCCTTGAGGAAAAGGATGTAACGCCAAAAGCAGATTTCAAGCCCGCGCGAGCAAAGCCCGGCGCTAATGCGCAGGCGCACCCACGGGATCAAGCAATGTGCGCCCGCCATCCACGGTGAGGATTTGCCCGGTCATGAACCCCGCCCCTTCCGAGGCCAAAAATTGCACGGTCTCACCCAATTCATCCGGGCCGGCGATGCGCTGAAGCGGCGTGTGATCCAC
>JAOXSB010000040.1 GCA_025800345.1 Mangrovicoccus sp.
GTGCAAATGGCCGATATTCCCGTCTATTTGGACGGCAATATCATCGATCTTGGGATTTATAAGCTGCAAGTGGCCGAAGCCTGTTCTGGGCTGCGCTATCTTTTCCCAATCCTGTCCTTCTCTTATCTGATGTCGATCCTGTATCGCGGTCCAATTTGGCATAAGGCGGTGCTGTTGCTCTCGGCCGCGCCCATTACCGTGTTGATGAATTCCTTCCGCATTGGCGTCATCGGTATTTTGGTGAACAGCTATGGGATCGAACAAGCCGAAGGGTTTTTGCATTATTTCGAAGGCTGGGTGATCTTCCTCGCTTGCGTGGCGATCCTTTTTGGCCTGGCCGTGGCCTTGCAACGCTTGACCCCAAACCCCCTGCCCTTGGCTGATGCGATTGATCTGGACACGGATAAATTCGGCATCCAAGCCGCCCGGGTGTTCGGCTTTGCCTGGTCGATCGCTTTGGCCTGTTCCATTGCGCTCACTGCAGCAAGCTCTGCCTTTTTGTACAATTCCCCCGAAGCCCGGCTGGTCACCCCAGATCGCAGCCCCTTTTTGCTGTTCCCGCGCGAGATTGGCGGGCGGGTTGGGTCCTTTGAAGCGCTGGAGCCGAAAGTGGCCCAAGTGTTGGGCGCAGATGATTATGTCAGCGTGACATTCACCGATCCGGGCCAGGCCACCGCCCCCGTGAGCTTTTTCTCTGCCTATTATG
>JAOXSB010000043.1 GCA_025800345.1 Mangrovicoccus sp.
CCGCTGCGAAATTCGCGATAACTGTCATTGCCCGCAGTGCCATATTCCGCGCCCACATAGGTTTTCGACAGATTGGGCGAGGCGACCGGTGCAATGCGGAACGCATCGCCACCACAAGCCCCCAAGAGGCAGATCGCGGCCAAGCCCGCGACTTTGGCCCGGCTGATACGCAAAGACGAAATCGACATCACACTCTCCTTGGGATGGTGGCAATATCCCAGCCCGCGCCCCGTGAAATTGCAAGATCTCAGAGTCACCTTGGGAAAATTTCCCTGATGGCGTGGGGATCTGGCATCAGCCTGCGGTTTACCGCGCCGATTACCTGATCGATTCTGTTACGCAGTGCCTGCTCACAACACCGTGTTGCTATTTTGATCACAATATATGGTGCGGCTTTCCTTCGTTTCTCACAATCTCGATTTGCTCGAAAAACCGGAGCAATTTAGAGAAAATTGCAATATATAAAATACACGCAAAAGTGGTATGAGCTTATCGTGGGGGAGATGAGGAGGGTTTCTAGATATGTACCTAATATCCAATAAGGCATCCGCGAGCAGGGCCATGACCGGTCTTGCGGCGGGATCTGCTATTGCACTTTTGGCCTGCGCTATGACGGCGCAAGCTGCGACGCTCAGCTTTACTTTGAACATGACAAACGGATCTGACAGTTCCGATACAGATGTGGTTCTCACCGATATCGCCGGTGGCGTGAACATGGCTTTCACGGTCAATGATACGGTTAACAACGCTGATTTGGCGGCCATATATTTTGATATCATGGGCTATAGTTTTGCCGATCTCACCATTCCCATTGATGGGGTGGTGGTGACCGATGCAGCAGGGCCGAGCTCGAATATTCAAGCGGGCAATATCGGTCAGGTGTTTGATGTCGGGGTGGCGATTGGCGCAACCGGGTCTGGATCCGATTTCTTCGACGCTTTCGATTTCGATGTTCTGGGCAGTGGGCTGAGCATTGCAGCATTCTATGACCAAACTTTTGCGGTGCGGGGCCAATCTGTCGGGCCGGGCTCTGATGCGAGCAATCCCGGTAATGGATCCTCGAAAGAGTTTGGTATGGCGGGCACAGCCCCCGGTGGTTCCGGCATTCCGCCGGTGCCATTGCCCGCTGGGCTTTGGCTTTTGGCCGGTGGGCTTGGCTGTTTAGTGCTGCGCAAACATTTGGTCTAAGATCGCAATGGGCTTGCATGGCCCCGCCGAAGCGATCCGGTTGGGGCCATGATCATCTAAGCGATATTGGCGAACAACACCGGTTGCGCCTTTTGGGGGGCGCATCATCCGAGCGTGTGAAAGGGTCGCAAGGTAATCGCCAAAGGGTGATTGGCCAGTGGGTGGGGGCTGCACTAGGTTAGCTTGCATCTGAAAAGCTCAGCGAGATCATGATGCGACATCTCATTGCCAGCGTCCTAGCGGCTTTATGCGTCACCGCTCTGGTGGCCCCTCAGTCTCAAGCGGCTGAGGATAGCCCGGTTCTGGTGGAGCTGTTCACCTCGCAAGGCTGTTCGGCCTGCCCCCCGGCAGATGCGTTGCTGCGGGAATTGGCGGAGCAAGAGGGGGTGATGCCCCTATCGCTCCATGTGGATTACTGGGATTATATCGGCTGGACAGACAGTTTTGCCCAACCGCGGTTCACAGCACGCCAAAAAGCTTATGCCCGAGCAGGGGGGCGTAAATCCATCTATACGCCGCAAATGGTGATTGCCGGCCAAAAGGCCATGGTGGGCCATGAAGCGATGGACGTGGTCATGACCATCGACAAGCTTCGGAATGTGGCGCCAAAAGCGGCGATCTCTGTGCTCTCGCAGCAAGGTGAGGCGGTTGCGGTGCAACTGAGCCCGCGTCCGGGCCTGTCTGGCCCGAGCGATGTGCATCTGGTGCGGTTTTCCCCACGGGTCAAAGTGGATGTACGCCGGGGCGAGAATGCTGGCCATATGCTAGAATATGCCAATGTGGTGCGCGATTGGACCCAATTGCGCGCCTGGGATGGGCAGGGCACCGAGCTGCAACTTGAGCTCCCCGGTGATGAAGCGGCACTGTTGATCGTGCAAGCCCATGGTCATGGGCCGATTTGGGCAGTCAAACGGCTGAAATAAGCCGCGGCATTTCTTCGAAATGAGGCTTTCCCAAGCGGCGCGGCATTGGCTTGCTTGACAGGCCGAGATCCCCCGTCCAAGCCTTTGCTCATGCTGGATTTGCGCCCTGTTATTCATGTGATCGGTTGGCTTGTGGTTGCCCTTGGGGCCACAATGCTGCTGCCTGCGGCGGTGGATTTCATCGATGGCAATGATCATTGGATGGCCTTTGGGGAAAGCGCGCTGCTGTCCATGGGGCTTGGGGCTTTTCTGGCCATTTCCGCCTCTAACAGCGATGGCGACCGGCTCAATCTGCAACAAACCTTTTTGCTGACCACAGGCGTGTGGTTTGCCCTGCCGGTTTTTGCGGCGCTGCCCTTTGTGTTTGGCGCCACCGAGGCGCGCTATGTGGATGCGTTTTTCGAAGCCATGTCCGGGCTGACCACCACCGGGTCCACGGTGTTCATCGGGTTGGAACACCTGCCCAAGGGCATGTTGCTGTGGCGCGCTTTGCTGCAATGGTTTGGCGGCATCGGGATCATCGTTGTGGCCATGGTGTTTCTGCCCGAATTGCGGGTTGGCGGGATGCAGATCTTCCGCTCTGAAGGGTTTGAAACCGATGGCAAGATCTTGCCGCGTGCCACCCAGATCGCAAGCCGGATCTGGAGCATTTACCTCACCCTGACGATTATTTGCGGGCTGACCTATGCGGCGCTGGGAATGAATGCGTTTGACGCCATGGTCCATGCTATGACCACCATCGCCACGGGCGGTTTTGCCAATTACGATGCTAGTTTTGGCGCATTCGCCCCGCCTTTGGAATATGCTGCTTGTCTGTTCATGATCCTCGCGGCGCTGCCCTTTGTGCGCTATGTGCAGATCCTGGCGGGCGATCCTGAGCAATTGTTCAAAGACAGCCAAGTGCGCGCGTTTTTTGGCATTCTCCTAGGCTGCGCCACCATCATGTTCCTGTGGCATTGGCTGAGCCAAGGGGGCGGTGAAGAGGCGGCGCGCAAAGTGCTGTTCAACACCATCTCGATCCTCACGGGTACGGGCTATGCCAGCCAAGATTACATGACCTGGGGGGCCTTTCCCGTCACCTTGTTCTTTTTCATCGGCTTGATCGGGGGCTGCGCGGGCTCCACTGCCTGTTCGGTCAAAGTCTTTCGCTATCAGATCCTGTTTTCCGCCGTGCGGGCGCAGTTGCGGGCGATCCACAGCCCCCATGGCATGTTCGCGCCGCGCTTTAATGGGCGCATGGTCAGCGAAGATGTCATCGATTCCGTGATGGCGTTTTTCGTGATGTTTGTGCTCAGCCTTGGGGTTCTTGCCGCGGCTTTGGCCTTGACCGGGCTTGATATGATCACCGCGATTTCCGGGGCGGCCTCGGCCTTGGCCAATATCGGGCCGGGCCTGGGGGCTCAGATCGGACCCGCAGGCAATTTCGCCGAGATCAACGATCCTGCCAAATGGCTGCTATGTGCGGGCATGTTGGTGGGCCGGCTAGAGCTGATGGTGGTCTATTTGCTCTTTACCTTGCGGTTCTGGCGCGCATGAGCCGCGGGGCGGTTGACCGGACCGGCGCGCGCGCCTAATCAGACGCCGCCCCAGCAGAGAGCCGCAACCATGTCCCAATCCACCCAAGCCCCCCGCTGTTTCCAGGATATCCTGCTGCGTTTGCAGAATTACTGGGCTGAAAAAGGCTGCGCGGTGCTGCAACCTTATGACATGGAAGTGGGCGCAGGCACTTTTCACCCGGCCACCACTTTGCGCTCGCTTGGGGCGCAGCCATGGTCGGCGGCCTATGTGCAACCCTCGCGCCGCCCCACCGATGGGCGCTATGGGGAAAATCCCAACCGCTTGCAGCATTATTATCAGTTCCAGGTGATCATCAAACCCAGCCCGCCGGATTTGCAGGATCTGTATTTGGGCTCTCTGGAGGCGATCGGCATTGATATGTCGCTCCATGACATCCGATTTGTCGAGGATGATTGGGAAAGCCCGACCTTGGGCGCTTGGGGCCTGGGTTGGGAAGTGTGGTGCGACGGGATGGAAGTTTCGCAATTCACCTATTTCCAACAGGTGGGCGGCCATGATTGCACGCCGGTCTCGGGCGAGCTGACCTATGGTTTGGAACGTTTGGCCATGTATGTGCTGGGCGTGGATCATGTGATGGATATGCCGTTCAACGATCCGGACGCGCCCATCGCCTTGAGCTATGGCGATGTGTTCCGTCAGGCGGAAGAAGCCTATTCGCGCTATAATTTCGACACGGCCGATACCGAAAAGCTGCTGCGCCATTTCGAGGATGCAGAGGTTGAATGCGCCGCCATTCTTGATCAGCCTGCGCAAGATCCCAAAACCGGCAAGCGTATCATCATGGCGCAGCCCGCTTATGATCAATGTATCAAGGCCAGCCATATCTTTAACCTGCTGGATGCCCGCGGGGTGATCTCGGTCACTGAGCGGCAGGCTTATATCGGGCGGGTGCGGGCGCTGGCCAAGCTGTGTGCTGATGCATTTGTTGAGGCCGAAGCGGCGTAAAACGCGCAAGCTTTCGGAAATCCGTTGAGCCGGGGAGAGGGTTTTGCCAGTATCGGGCAAAACCTTGATCGGAGCGCGCCAGAGTATGAACGGCAAAATCGTAAGCCTTGCCATTCTGGGCGCGGCGGCTTTGGCCGGGGCAGGGCTTTATTACCTGCAGGTTTTTCATTTCTACCAGCGTTTGGACCCCGGCGAGGTGGCAATCAATATGGTGGGCCAGGACGCGCCTTTGCCCGTTGCGCGTCTTGAGGCCATTGATGCCACCAGCTCGCCCATCAGGTTTCGGGCCTGTTTCACCCTAGATGCGACTTTTGATTTTGAAGGCTTGCAGCCCTATGGGGCGGCAGAGCCGCTCAATGCCCCTTTTTGGTTTGATTGTTTTGATGCCGCTGAAATCGGTGCGGCGGTTGAGGCAGGCCAAGCGCAGGCCTTTTTGGCCCAGGCGGAGATCGCCCATGGGGTGGATCGGGTGGTCGCGGTGTTTGCCGATGGCCGCGGCTATGCTTGGCACCAACTTAACCCGGAATTTGCCGAATGACCGAGATTGCTGCTATTGAGATTAATGCCTTTCTCACCACCAGCATTGCTTTTCTGGTCTTCCTAATCGGGGCAGAGCTGACCCGGAAATCGGCTGTGCTGCGCGATTTTAACATCCCCGAGCCAGTCTCGGGAGGTTTGGTGACGGCGCTGATGACCATGGTGATTTACGTGCTATGGGGGCGGGCGGTGGAATTTGATCTCACCGCGCGGGATTATTTCTTGGTGATGTTTTTCACCGGGATCGGGCTGAATGCGCAGCTTTCGGATCTGGCGCGCGGCGGCAAACCTTTGGTCATTTTGCTTTTGCTCACAGTGCTGATCATTCTTGCGCAAAATGGGATCGGGCTGGTGATCGCGCAGTTTTTCGACCTGCCCAGCGAGTTTAGCGTGATCTTAGGTTCGGGCGCGTTGATCGGTGGCCATGGCACGGTGATCGCCTGGGGTCCGCGGGTGGGCGAGGCCACCGGGCTTGCCGGGGTCGAAGAGCTTGGCATTGCTGTGGCCACTTTGGGTCTTGTGGCGGCGGCGCTGATCGGCGGGCCGGTGGCGAAATTTCTGATCAACCGCCATGATCTGACGCCGCGCCAGCCCGAGGCGGAGCTTGCCGTGGGGGTGCCTTACGAAGATCAAGCCAGCGAGACCATCACCCATATCAGTCTGATGCGGACGATCCTATGGATGCATGTGGCCATGGTGCTGGGGGTGAGCGCGTTGGAAGGGTTTCAGGCCATTGGCCTGGATCTGCCGGTGTTTGTACCCTGCTTGCTG
>JAOXSB010000047.1 GCA_025800345.1 Mangrovicoccus sp.
ACCCCGGCAAGCCCGGCACCGCCGCTCATCCGGGCACATGGCGCGCCGCCCAGGATATGGCCCAAAGCGGCGGGCTCTTTGTGGCTATGAGGGGTGGCTGCGCGCTTGACGCGATAATCGCCCGCGATCCCATCAACAGGGATACCGCCCATCTCTTTGGGCAGGATTTGCGAGGGATCAAACGCATCCTCTGGCATCTTACGGGCCAGATGAATGCGCAAAGTGATGTCATCGCTGGGCCGTCCATTCTTCCAACGAAAGCCCAGATCCACGCCGCGATAATTGGGCAGATGGCCATAACGCTTTTTGATTGTGACCATGGCGGCATTGAGCACGTCCCGTGCCGGGTATGGCGCCTGCGCGGCATCGGGCAGAGCGCGGTGGTCGGCGCTGCGGTGAGCTGGCTCAGCACGCGAGATGGTAGAGCCAATTGGGCTGTTTCGGCGGGTGAGTTTGGGCATGATTTTCTTTGCGCGGGTCGGTTAATCAATGAACATAGAAAGTTCAGGGAACGCAGCTCGGGGGAGGAGTGTGGGCTACGGCTCTGTTTGTAAATTAACGCTACCCTGCGGGGCCAAACTCTCGCGACCCCCATTTGGGGTATGAAATCCCAAAATGTTAAGAGCGCGCAAAAACCGGCTCATATGTGCCAAAGTCGCGCTCTGAGGGGGTGTGCGCGGTGTAGATCGCTGGTGGCAGACAGGCCTGCACGAGTTGCAATCTCTCTTGATTGCGGATGAGGGGTCTGGCCGCGCTTAGAGGCGAGCTTGATCGCGCGGCGGAGCGGAAATGCCCCGCCTATCTGGTCTTGCCATCAAGATATCGCCATTGGCACCAGAGCCAGACGATACATGCCGATGGCCCGGCGGTTTTATCCCGGCCAGCCCCGCCGCTAACCAGGCCTGGCTGCCATGGAGTGACAGCTCATAGGGGCGTCCTGGTGGGATAGTTTTTGCCCCCCATCAGGTCATCGGCGGCTATTCCACCGTGACGGATTTGGCCAAGTTGCGGGGTTGATCCACATCGGTGCCGCGGGCCACAGCGGTGTGATAGGCCAAGAGCTGGGCGGGCACCGCATAAAGGATCGGTGCGAAAATCGCATCGGCCTCGGGGAGGGTCAGCACATGGGCGGCATTATCCCCGGCTTCTTCGGCGCCCGCGCTGTCAGAGAGCAGCACCACTTGCCCATGGCGGGCGATGACCTCTTCCATATTGGACACGGTTTTGCCGAAAAGCCCATCATAGGGGGCAAAGACCACCACGGGCACGGTGCGTTCCACCAGGGCGATGGGGCCGTGTTTGAGCTCGCCGCTGGCATAGCCCTCGGCGTGGATATAGCTGATCTCTTTCATTTTCAGCGCCGCTTCCAATGCCATTGGGAACATCGCGCCGCGCCCTAGGAACAAGATGTCTTGGGCCTCGGCCAATTGGCGGGAGATTTTCGCGATCCGGTCGGTCAGGCTAAGCGCTTGGTTGATCAAGCCAGGCAGGGCGGCGAGCTGTTTTAGATGCCGGGCCAGCTCTGCTGGAGTGATCTGGCCCCGCTCGAGCGCCGCATGCAGGGCGATCACTGCCAGCGCTGTTAGCTGACAGGTGAAGGCTTTGGTCGAGGCCACGCCGATTTCCGGGCCCGCATGGATTGGCAGTGCCACATGGGAATTTCGCGCAATCGAGCTTTCCGCCACATTGGTCAGGGACACGATGGGCAGGTTTTGGCTTTGGCAATAGCGCAGGGCCGCCAATGTATCCGCGGTCTCGCCCGATTGACTGACAAAAAGCGCCAGCGTGCCGGCGGGCAGGGGCGGTTCGCGATAGCGAAATTCCGAGGCGATATCGACCTCAACCGGGATGCGCGCCAGGGTCTCGATCCAGTATTTGGCGGTCATGCAGGCGTAATAAGCGGTGCCGCAAGCCACCATGGTGATCCGGTTGATGCCGGTCAGATCAAGGGGTTTGGGCAGAGCGATGGTATCGCCTGCGGTGTTTAAATAGGCATCCAGCGTGGCGCGGATCACCGCGGGTTGTTCGGCGATTTCTTTGGCCATGAAATGGCGATAGCCGCCTTTATCGATGCGGGTTTGATCGATTTGCACGGATTTGACCGGCCGCTGCACTCGGCCACCGGCAGTGTCAAAAATCTCCACACCTGCGCGGTGCAGCACCGCGAGATCCCCATCCTCAAGATAGGTGACGCGGTCGGTGAGCGGGCCAAGGGCGATGGCGTCAGAGCCCAAATACATCTCGCCCTCCCCATGGCCGATGGCCAAGGGCGAGCCGCGGCGGGCAGCCACGATCAAATCGGGCTCGCCATCGAATAAAAACGCCAAGGCAAAAGCCCCTTCGAGCCGCGCCACCGTGGCTTTGGCCGCCTCAACCGGGGCCATGCCTTGATCAAGATAGATCTGGCAAAGCAGCGCCACGGTTTCGGTATCGGTCTCGCTATCCCAGCTGAGCCCGGCTTTGGTGATCTCAGCGCGCAGTTCGCGGTAATTCTCGATGATCCCATTGTGAACCACCGCCACCGGCCCGGCTTTATGGGGATGGGCGTTCAGCGTCGTGGCCGCCCCATGGGTGGCCCAGCGGGTATGGCCGATCCCGGCGCGCCCGGCCAGCGGGTCATGCACCAACAGATCCGATAGTTCGACCAGTTTGCCCACCGCGCGCCGCCGTCCCAGACGCTCATTATTGATCGTGGCGATCCCGGCACTGTCATAGCCGCGATATTCCAGCCGTTTGAGCGCTTCGACCAGCAAAGGCGCTGCTTCATGCGCTCCCAATACGCCAACAATTCCACACATGGTTCAGCCCTCGTTCTGGCGTTTGGATTTCAAGGCTTGCAAATGCGCCCGCAGCTTCGCCGCCAGCCCCGGTTTCGTGACCTGTTTGGCCCGACCGATCGCCATGGCTTTTTCCGGCACATCCGCAGTGATGACCGAGCCCGAGCCGGTCATGGCCTCATCCCCCACGCTCACCGGGGCCACCAGCATTGTGTTGGAGCCGATAAAGGCCCGCGCGCCGATCTGCGTGCGGTGTTTGAGCACCCCGTCATAATTGCAAGTGATGGTGCCCGCGCCGATATTGCTTTCGGCGCCGATGCTGGCATCGCCCAGATAGCTTAGGTGATTGGCTTTCGCCCCTGCGCCCAGGGTGGCGTTTTTCACCTCGACGAAATTGCCGATATGCACATCTTCGGACAGCTCTGCCCCCGGGCGCAGCCGGGCATATGGGCCGACAATCGCCCCGCGAGAGACATGGGCGCCTTCAATATGGCAAAAGGCGCGGATGCGCGCGCCGGTCTCGATGCTCGCGCCAGGGCCAAAGACCACATTGGGCTCGATGATTGCATCGCGGCCAATCACTGTGTCTTGGGCAAAAAACACCGTTTCCGGGGCGATCAGCGTCACCCCATTTTCCAGCGCTTCGGCGCGGCAGCGGGTTTGAAAGCTGGCTTCCGCCTCGGCCAATTGCGCCCGGCTATTGACCCCTTGGGTTTCCGCCTCATCACAGCGCACCACCTGGGCGCGCAGCCCGCGGGCGCGGCCGATCTCGACAATATCGGTGAGGTAATATTCCGCCGCCGCATTGTCATTGCCAAGCGCGCCCACCAGATCCATCAATTGGCCCGCATCGGCCATGATCACCCCGGAATTGCACAAATTGATGGCTTGTTCTTCCGAGCTTGCATCTTTGAATTCGGTGATTTTGAGCAGCGTATCACCTTGGGTGATCAACCGGCCATAGCGGCCTGGATCGGCGGCCTCAAAACCCAGCACCACCAGATCTGCCCCCGCGGCGCGGGCTTCGGCCATGGCGCTAAGGGTTTGTGGCCGGATAAAGGGCGTGTCCCCATAAAGCACCACCGCTTCGCCGTGAAACCCCTCCAAAGCAGGGGCGGCTTGGGCCACCGCATGGCCGGTGCCCAATTGCGGTTCTTGCAGCAGGCAGTGCGCGTCCGGCTCATAGGCCAGGGCCGCGGCCTTGACCGCATCTGCCCCATGGCCGGTGATCACGATCACGCGGGCGGGTTCCAGCGCTGCACCGGCGGCAATCGCATGGACCAACATGGGAGCTTGACCGATCTCATGGAGCACCTTGGGCAGATCCGATTTCATGCGCGTGCCCTTGCCCGCCGCCAAGATGATCAATGCGTGATCCATATGCTCGTTCGCCTGCTTGTTTGCTGCTGCGTCTTTTCTTTCTCTGGGTCAGCTTTTATCGCTGCGGGGGCATGACGCAAGAGACCGGTGGGTCACGTCCCGTGACGGACTGTTACACCGGTGCAATGGGCGGCAAGGATAGGGCGGTGATGGGCACAGTGGTTTTCGATCTCGATGGCACCCTAGCAGACACGTCTGCTGATTTGATCGCAGCGGCCAATACCACCCTGGCCAGCTTTGGCCACCCCCCGCAATTGGACCCGGTTTTGGATGCGGCCACCGCCGGGCGCGGGGCGCGGGCGATGCTCTCTCTGGCGCAAGAGCGTTTGGGCGGGACGGCCCAGGCGGATCTGGTGGAGGCGGGTTTTCCGGTGCTGCTGCGCGCTTATGGCGAGAAGATCGACACATATACCAAGCTTTATCCCGGCGCGCGGGAGTGCTTAGAGGCGCTGCGCGCCGCTGGCCATATTGTTTCGGTCTGCACCAATAAACCCGAAAGGCTGGCCCGCGAGCTGCTCTCGCGGCTTGGGGTGCTAGAGCTGTTTGGGGCGATGATCGGGGCCGATACGCTGCCCACGCGCAAACCTGACCCCGCGCCTTATTTCGCCGCGGTGCACCAAGCGGGCGGCGATCCAAAGCACAGCTTTCTGGTGGGCGATACACTCACTGATCGCGAAACTGCAAGGGCGGCGGGGGTGGCCTCGGTTCTGGTCACTTTTGGACCCAATGGACAAAGCGTGGCGGCATTACAGCCTGAGGCATTGCTTGATCATTTCGATGCGTTACCTGCATTGACGCAGCAGCTTTTGGGCGATTGACCGGCCAGGGCGGGGCCATAGGCGCGATCCCCATAGCGGGGAAAGGATATCAGATGGACGAGGTTTTCACCGGCTCTTTCACGCAGCAATTGCCTTTGCCAGAGGCAGCGATTGAAGAGGCTGTGGAGGTGATGCGCTCTGGCCGGTTGCACCGCTATAATTTGCAACCGGGCGAGGCTGGGGCCACCGGGGCGCTCGAGCAAGCTTTTGCCGCGCAGATGGGGGCGAAATATTGCCTGGCGGTGGCCTCGGGCGGGCAAGCTATGATCTTGTCGCTGCGGGCGGCGGGGGTGCAGCCGGGCGATCGCGTGCTCAGCAACGCTTTTACCCTAGCCCCTGTGCCCGGCGCTATTGCCGCAGTTGGGGCAAAGCCGATTTTTGTGGAAACCAGCTCGGATCTGACCATTGATTTGCAGGATTTGGCGCGCAAAGCCGGACAAGCGCGGTTTTTGCTGCTTTCCCATATGCGCGGGCATATCTGCGATATGGACCAGCTGATGGCGATCTGCGCGAAAGCGGGCATCACAGTGATCGAGGATTGCGCCCATACGATGGGGGCGCAATGGCGCGGGCGCTGGTCCGGGCGCGATGGATTGGCGGGCTGTTATTCCACCCAGACCTATAAACACATGAATTCCGGCGAAGGCGGGCTGATCCTGAGCGATGATGCGGAGTTCATGGCGCGGGCCATCCTGATGTCGGGCAGCTACATGCTCTATGACCGCCACCCGGCCGGGCCGGGGCCTGACGTCTATGACGGGATCACCGGGCAGATGCCGAATATGTCTTGCCGCATGGATCACTTGCGGGCGGCGATTTTGCTGCCGCAACTGGCCCGGCTAGACGCCGATTGCGCCGCTTGGACAGAGCGTTACCGCGGGGTTGAGGCCGGTTTGCGCGGCGCGCCGGGGATCAGCTTGATCACCCGCCCAGAAGCTGAGCGTTTCGTGGGCTCGTCTATTCAATTTCTGCTCAAGGACTGGTGCGCCGATCAGATCAGGCAATATCTGTCGGCTTGCCTGGCCCGCGGGGTGGAGTTGAAATGGTTCGGGGCTCCTCAGCCCCAGGCATTCACATCGGCCTATTCCCACTGGCTTTATGCCGATCCGCCGATCTTGCCCCAAACAGACCGCGTTTTGGCAGGATTGGTGGATATGCGTCTGCCTTTGAGCTTTGATCTGAAAGATTGTGCCATGATCGCGCGGATTTTGAAACAAGAAGCCGGGCGGATCACCGATGCGGCGCAGAGATGATCTAAAACAGGCCAAAGTTTTGGCTCTGGTCAAACTGTCTGCTTGACCTAAGATGTTTAATATACATTTTGCAATATTAATTGCGGCGGCCCGGCACGGCCGAAAGGACGCGATGCTCTTGAGCCTATCTTGTCCGAGATCGCCGCAATACGCGCAACCATTGGCGAGGGATTTCTTTCGTGATCACCCTGCATCATGCCCATGAAACCCGTTCAATGCGCACGCTTTGGTTGCTGCTCGAGTTGGGCCTTGAATTTCACCTGACGGTCTATCCTTTCGACAAAACCCTGCGCTCGGAAATGTTCCGTCTGCTGCACCCGGCGGGGCGGGTGCCGGTGCTGGAAATTGATGGCGAAGTGCTGATCGAATCCGGGGCCATTTGTGAATATCTTTGCGAGCGTTTTCCCGATGCGGGCCTGGGGCGCATGCCCGGGGATATTGATCGGGCCGATTGGCTGGTGTGGACCCATTTTGCCGAAACCATCACCCAACATGCGGCCATGCTGACCTTGCAATATGAAGGGATGCGCGCCCCCGAGATGCGCTCGGCGGTAACCATCGATCTGGAAACCCGGCGCTTGGCGAAATGCTTTGAAACCGTGGAAAACCGGCTCAGCGGCAGTTTGGAAGGGCGCGACAAGATCTTGCCCAGCGGGTTTTCCGCCGCTGACATCAATGTGGCCCAAGCGATTTATATGGGGCGCTATTTCGTGCGGATTGAACCTTATCCAGCGCTGCAACGTTGGTATGAAGACGTGACCGCGCGCCCGGCCTTTAAGGCCGCGCTGCCGCCGGCGGATGCGCGTATGTATTCGCGCGATTTCTACGATCTGGAATTGCTGGCCAGCTAACCTTACGCAGCCATCTTGGTGCTGCTCATGGCCAAAGCCGCTTTGCGCGTCTCTTGAGTGCGCCGGGACCATCCGCGGCCAAAGCTGGGCCAATGTTTGAGCCCGCGATAATGCTGCATCCGGCCATCGCTAAAGGCGCTGATCACCATTTGCGCATCGGCTTGACCGGCAGCGGCAATGGTTTGCGGGCCAATTTGGCCATCGGTGCTGACCCCAAGGATACGCTGCAGCAAACGCGCGGCACGGGCCGGGCCAGCATTCACGCCAAAATCAAACACCACCAAATCCACCCCCGCGGGCAGGTGGTCGCAATTGAGCGCGTTCCAATAGCGCGCGCGATAAATCTCTTCGGCCTCAGCGCGTTTGAGCGTGCGCATATCGGCTTTGCTCACCGGGTTGCCGCGCCACTCCGCCAGGGTGATATGGGTGATGCCCAAATTGGTGGCCCCGCCAGGGTCTTTGGGATGATCCACATAACCGCCTTCATGGCCTAAGATGATCTCCACACAATCGCCAAAACGGCTGAGCGTGGCGGGCAGGGGCGCAGGAGCGGTTCGCGCCCCCCGTGGCGGGGTGATCTGACGCAGAATATCGCGGGTCTGGCGGGTCTGTTCCTTCACCAATTCGCTGGCTTGGCGTGTGGTGTTGCGCTGCGTTTCTTGCTGGGCTTGTTGGGCTTGGGCCAGGCTCAGATCTTTGCGGCGCGAGCCATCTGATGAGCCCAGCCAAAAGCTGATCACCGTGGCAAAACCCGCAGTTAGCGTGCCCACCGCGATATTGACGATCTGAAACACCAATTGCGTGCTGGGGTCATTGGCCGATAGCCGCTCGGGCGAGAGCCCGCCATTGATCAGATAGAGCAAGGTGGCAAAGAACCCGGTGACCACCACTGCCGAGACCACAACTGGCCCCCAAGCGATCACGCTCTCGTCGCGATTGAGCGAGCTGAGCAGCGCCCGTGCATCGCGGCTATTTTCCCGTCCATTGATTGCCTCGGCCACTTCAAGGCGCAGCCGGTCTAACTCCGCTTGCCGCGCCAATTCCCGCTCGGCCATCTCAGCGGCAGCTTCGTCATTCTCAATCTCCGCCAGGCGCAATCGCAGGGCATTGGAAAGATCGGGCTGGCCCATGCGGCTTTGTGCCTCTTTCGGATCAGACGTGCCCAAGACCGATGTGACGGCATTTATCACCGCTTTTTGGGTTTCTGGCTTGCCATTTCGCGTCAGTCTTTTGGCAAGTTCTGGCAATAATGTGAGGGCGATACCGATCAATGGGCTCATGGGGATACTCCACTTGGATGACCCAATAACGCCGCGGTTTTGGTAAAGCCTCTGTAAGGGCCGCGCGCGCAGCATTGGCACATCGCGCTTAAGCCATGTCCAAGTGGTTGGAATTTTGCGGTCTTTTCACATGGGCGTTAAGCTTGCCTCCATTGACCGAAGCACAGGGCAGAGCTACACCTAACAAGTGCAATGCCAAGCGAAGAGGTGCCGCCTGTGAACGAGCTCTTGCGCGAATACCTTCCGATCATCGTCTTTTTGGGCGTCGCCATCGGTTTGGGCCTCGTTCTATTGGCCGCTGCGGCCATCGCCGCTGTCAGAAATCCCGATCCAGAAAAAGTCAGCGCTTATGAATGCGGCTTCAACGCCTTTGATGATGCGCGCATGAAATTCGATGTGCGCTTCTATTTGGTGGCGATCCTGTTCATTATTTTTGATCTCGAAGTGGCGTTTTTGTTCCCTTGGGCGGTGGCATTCAAAGATCTGAGCGATCTCGCCTTTTGGTCCATGATGGTGTTTTTGGGCGTGCTGACCGCGGGCTTTGCCTATGAATGGAAAAAAGGGGCGCTGGAATGGGAGTGAGCACCGCCAGCTATGATTCAGGTCCAGACCGCGAGGCCAGCACCCAAGAGCTGAACCGCGAGCTGCAAGACAAAGGCTTTTTGCTCACCACCACCGAAGATATTATCAATTGGGCGCGCACGGGCTCGCTCCATTGGATGACATTCGGCCTGGCTTGCTGTGCGGTGGAGATGATGCATACCTCCATGCCGCGCTATGATTTGGAGCGTTTTGGCACGGCCCCGCGGGCTTCGCCTCGGCAATCGGATCTGATGATCGTGGCGGGCACGCTGACCAATAAGATGGCCCCAGCATTGCGCAAAGTATACGATCAAATGCCCGAGCCGCGCTATGTGATCTCCATGGGCTCTTGCGCCAATGGCGGCGGGTATTACCACTATTCCTATAGTGTCGTGCGTGGCTGTGATCGCATCGTGCCGGTGGATATTTATGTGCCTGGCTGTCCGCCCACTGCCGAGGCGCTGCTATACGGTATTATGCAATTGCAGCGGCGCATCCGGCGCACAGGCACCATCACACGCTGAGCGGGCAGGAGGCCCCATGTCCGACGATCTCGAAGAACTCGCAGCTCATTTGGAAATCGCGCGCCCTGATTGCGTGATCTCGACCCAAATCGCTTTTGGAGAGCTCACAGCAAGCGTGGCGCTTGGCTCGCTTTTGGGGTTTTGCGAGTTTTTGAAGATCGATCCCACGTGCCAATTTTCCACGCTGATCGACATTACCGCAGTGGATCATCCCAGCCGGGAAAAACGCTTTGATCTGATCTATCACTTCCTGTCGATGTATCAAAACCACCGTATTCGCATCCGGGTGGAGCTGCGCGAAGATGATATCGTGCCCTCGCTGACCGGGGTCTATCCGGCGGCCAATTGGTTCGAACGTGAAGCCTATGATATGTTTGGGGTTTTGTTCTCCGGCCATCCGGATCTGCGG
>JAOXSB010000064.1 GCA_025800345.1 Mangrovicoccus sp.
TAAATATCTCTCAATACGATAACAAAATACATCGCAACCTACCCAAACAAAGGTTGCACCGGCGCGGGGTGGAGCAGCCCGGTAGCTCGTCAGGCTCATAACCTGAAGGTCACAGGTTCAAATCCTGTCCCCGCAACCAAATATTAAAAAGCAAAATACAAACCCAGAACGCGAAAAAGAAACGCGTGACCTATGTCCAAGCTGGGCTATCCTTCGCAAAGCTTCGATTTTTACTGGGGTCAAGCGAAAGGGAAAATAATGGGCCAGCGGTTTTGGGGCAACATCATGGCTGCGCTCATTGCGCTTGTTCTGGGTTTTCCTATTGCTGCACAGGAGCGGCAGCCAAGTCATTGTATCGCCTTGGCTGAGGCCGATCCGAGCCTGATATTTCTTGAAAAAGCCAGTTTTCGTGACCCGCTGCCGGATCACACGGTGCGGCTGCATTATATCGCCCATGCCTCGTTTTTGATCCAAAGCTCTGGCGGCGTATCTGCGGTGACCGATTATACGGGGTTCCTGGGCCGGACGGATTTGGTGCCCGATATTGTCACTATGAACCGAGCCCATGAGACCCATTGGACCAGCACACCTGATCCGCGGATCCCCCATATCTTGCCAGGTTGGACTCTTGATGGCGGCCCTGCCGCGCATCATTTGGAGCATGGAGATATGCTGGTCCGGTCCGTTTCAACAGATATTCGCAGCGCGGGCAGCGGGCTTGGCGTGAATGGCAATAGTATCTTCATCTTTGAGATCGCGGGCTTGTGCATCGGTCATCTCGGGCATTTGCATCATGAACCGACACCGGCCCAATATGCTGCGATTGGGCGGCTTGATGTGGTATTGGCTCCGGTTGATGGGGGGATGACCTTGCCTTTGCCGGTGATGATCGAACTGCTCAAACGCATGCGCGCATCCCTGGTGATCCCCATGCATTGGTTTGGGCCGAGCAATCTGGCAACATTCTTAGCGGGGATGAGCGATGAATTCGTCATTGAGCGTTCCGAGGCCCCATGGCTAGAGATCTCCTTGCGTTCGCTGCCGCAAAACCCCACGGTTTGGGTTCTGACCCCGCAATTTTTGAACGATCATGACAATTGACCTCGCTCCTTGCGATCCGATCTCCCACGCTTTCTTAACTCAGCTTGAGCTGCCGCAGACCCGGCTGCGTCCGCCCGAGCAACGGGATTTGGAAGAGCCCAGAGGGCGCTATCCTGGCCAGGCCTGGGCAGTGGCCATGCCACAAAACGCGCAAGAGGTCTCGGCCATCCTGCGCGCGGCCAGCGCCACAGGTCAGGCGATTGTGCCTTATGGCGGTGGTACCGGCCTGGTTGGCGGACAATCTATGCCAGCCGGGCAGGCACCGCCCCTATTGTTGTCGCTGGAAAAAATGCGTGCGATCCGTGCGGTGCATGGGGATGAGGCGGTGATAGTGGCCGAGGCGGGCATGGTTTTGGCCGATTTACAAGCCGCTGCCGCCGGCGAAGATCTGTTATTCCCGCTATCGCTCGCCTCGGAAGGGTCTTGCCAATTGGGCGGGGTGCTCTCGACCAATGCGGGCGGGGTGCATGTGCTGCGCTATGGCACGGCGCGCGAGCTGTGTTTGGGGCTTGAAGCGGTGCTGCCCGATGGGCAGGTTTGGCATGGGCTCAAACGGCTGCGCAAAGACAATACCGGCTATGATCTGCGCAATCTGTTGATTGGGGCCGAGGGCACGCTTGGGGTGATCACCGCGGCCAGCATGCGGCTTTACCCCCGTCCGCGATCGGTTGGTGTGGCGCTATTCACGGTTCCTGATCCGCAGGCGGCGCTGCGCCTGCTGCGCTTGGCGCGCGATCACGTGGGAGAGGCGGTGAACGCATTTGAGCTGATCCATCGCCAAAGTTTTGAGTTTCTCAGCGAGACCCTGCCGGATTTGCGTCAGCCTTGGGCTGCGCCGCCGGAATGGGCAGTGCTGGTGGAATTGGGCCTTTCGGGGGCAGGTCAGGCGGATGAGGTTCTGGCCACGCTGTTTGAGGCCGCTTTGGCCGATGATTTGGTGCGCGATGGGGTGATTGCCCAGTCGCAGCAGCAGCAAGCCGCGCTTTGGGCGCTGCGGGAATCCATCCCTGAAGCCAATCGTAAAATCGGCTCCATTGCATCCCATGATATCTCGCTTCCCCTAGGGGAAATCGCGGCGTTTGTCGCCCGCGCACCAAAGGCCCTCGCGCGGCTTGGCACGTTTCGGATCAACTGTTTCGGCCATCTGGGCGATGGCAATTTGCATTACAATATCTTCCCGCCGCAGGGGCAAAGCCGTGGCGCCTATGATGTCCAGCGGGCCGAGATCACCCGTGTCGTTCATGATTTGGTGCATGAACATGGCGGCTCGATCAGTGCCGAGCATGGGATTGGCCGGGCCAAAGCTGCAGATCTTGAACGCTATGGTGATCCGGCGAAATTGGCGGCCATGGGCGCAATCAAAGCGGCGCTGGATCCGGCCGGGATTATGAACCCCGGCGCGGTGCTGCGCTCTTAATCCCCGTCATAGGCGCAAAGCGCATGCACGTGATGGCCCAGATCGCTCAGGCGCTTGCGCCCGCCAAGATCTGGCAGGTCCACCACAAAGGCGCAACTGATGATTTTGCCGCCCAAACGTTCGATCAGCTTGATCCCGGCCTCGGCGGTGCCGCCGGTGGCCAAAAGATCATCCACGATCAACACGCTCTGACCAGGCTGGATGGCATCATCATGGATCTCCACCGTGGCTTCGCCATATTCCAGGGCGTAATCCTCGCTAAGCGTGGCGCCGGGCAATTTGCCTTTCTTGCGCACAGGCACAAAGCCGCAGGACAGCTGATGCGCCACTGCCCCGCCTAGGATAAAGCCGCGCGCTTCAAGCCCCACCACATGATCGATGCGTTGCCCCGCATAAGGGGCCAGCAATTGATCCACCGCGATGCGAAAGCCGCGCGGGTCGGCAAAAAGCGTGGTCACATCGCGAAACATGATCCCTTCATGGGGGAAATCTGGGATGGTGCGGATGTAATCTTCTACACGGGAAGAGACGTGATCTTTCATGGCAAAACCTTTTCTCAGGTCGCTTTTTTCAGTGAGGCAGTCATAGCGCCCATGGCAATGAGCGTGGCTCCGCCCGCACGGGTTAGCCCGCGCAATAGGGCAGGGCGGGAGATTTGTGCCCTTAGACGATCGGCCAGAAACGCATAAGCGAGCGCGTTCAGCGCGGCCAGGCTTACAAATGTCGCGATCAAGATCGCCGCTTGCGGGGCCAAGGGGGCAGTGCTGGTGAGGAATTGCGGCACGAAAGCGATGAAAAACCCGATGGATTTTGGGTTCAGTGCGGTCACGGCGGCGGCATGGGCGAAAATCCGGCGATGGTCTGCTGCTGGAGCCTTTGCGGCGCTTTGCGGATCAGCGGGAGCGGTTTGGATCTCTCCGGCGCTGCGCAGCATTTTGATCCCGAGCCAGATCAAATAGGCCGCCCCAGCCCATTTCACCAGGCTAAAGGCGGTGGCAGAGGTCAGGATCAGCGCGCCCAGACCCAGCAGCGAGAGGCTCATGGCGATCAAATCTCCCATTGCCACCCCAAGCGCTGTGGCCACTGCCACCGCGCGCCCATGGCTGAGCGCATAAGACAGCACCAGCAAAATGGTGGGGCCAGGAATGATCAAGATCAGCGTGGCCGCTGCTAGAAACGTTAGCCAAAGATCAAAGGGCATGGAGGATCCTATCGTATAAGGTTTAGTTGGTCGGGCTCAGCACCCGCCCGGCCACAGCGTCCAGCTTGGCCAGCAAAGCCGCATCGCGTTTCTCTGGTGCGGTGAGGATCGCATATTCCAGCGCGCGGTCGCAGCCATGGGGGCAAAGCGCGCGTTCACCGCCCAGACGCGCGGGCAGACCGGCCACGAGGGCGCGGGCCTTATCCGCATTGCCCGTGAGCGTGGCGATAATGTCGGAAATATCCACCGCCCCGTGATCTGGATGCCAGCTGTCATAATCGGTGACCATGGCGATGGAGGCATAGCAAAGCTCGGCCTCCCGGGCGAGCTTGGCCTCGGGCATATTGGTCATGCCGATCACATCGCAGCCCCAAACATCGCGATAAAGCTTGCTTTCGGCCAGGGTGCTGAATTGTGGGCCCTCCATGGCCAGGTATGTGCCGCCTTCATGGACAGTGACCCCCGCCGTTCGGGCCGCATCGGCGCAAGCGGCCCCTAGGCGCGGGCAAGTGGGATGGGCCACTGAGACATGGCCAACACAGCCAGGGCCGAAGAAACTTTTCTCGCGGGCGAAGGTGCGGTCGATGAATTGATCGACCACCACGAAATGGCCTGGCGCATATTCCTCGCGGAACGAGCCGCAAGCAGAGACGCTGATCACATCGGTCACGCCCAGCCGTTTCAGGGCGTCGATATTGGCGCGATAGGGCACGGTGGTGGGGGTGTGCACATGGCCGCGCCCATGGCGGGGCAAAAACGCCATGGCAACACCATTAAGCCTGCCGGTGAGGATTTGATCAGAAGGCGCGCCCCAGGGGCTGTCCACATCCACCCATTTGGCGTCTTCTAGCCCGTCGAACTCATAGACCCCCGAGCCGCCGATCACGCCGATCATTGCTTCTGCCATTGCATCCTCACCCCATTGGTTTGTGGCGACGCTAGGCTGGGCAGGGCGCAGGTGCAATGGGGCGGGGAGCGCGGCATTCCGCAGAGCGGTGATCTGGCGTCCAAATGGCGCGGGTGTTAAGGCGCGCGCATGCTTTCCTATCAACATGCCTATCACGCGGGCAATGCCGCCGATGTCCATAAACACGCGCTATTGGCCGTGGCGTTGGAATATATGACCCGCAAAGCCAAACCGCTGACCTATTTGGAAACCCATGGGGGGCGGGCGCTTTATGATCTGGCCGGTGCGGAGGCCGCCAAAACCGGCGAGGCCGCTGCGGGCATTGCGAAGATGCAGGGCTGGTTTGAAGCAGATCACCCTTATGCGCGGGCGCTGTCGGAAACACGCAATGAGGCCGGTCCTGATGCCTATCCTGGCTCGCCGCGCATCGCCTGGGAATTGCTGCGCGAGGCGGACCGGCTGATCGTGGCCGAACGCCATCCCCGGGAAGTTGCCGCGCTGCGCGAGGCCTTGCCAGGGGCAGAGGTGCACGCGGCGGATGGCCCAGCCCTGGCCATGTCTTTGGCCCCGCCCACCCCGCGCCGCGGCTTTGCTCTGGTAGATCCCTCTTACGAGGTGAAAAGCGAATTTGCCGAGATCCCGCGGTTTTTGGCCAAGCTGCACCGCAAATGGCCCGTGGGGGTGATCATGCTGTGGTATCCGATCCTGACCTCGGGCGCAGAGCGCGAGATGGTGGCCCGCCTGGATGCGATGGTCGAAGGCGCGGTGTTCAGCGAAGTGCGTTTTCCCCCGGCGCGGCCTGGCCATGGGATGATTGGCAGCGGTCTATGGCTGGTCAACCCGCCCTGGGGTTGGGCAGAGGCGGCCGCCGGGCTTGAGGCGCGCTTTGCGGGGCTGGCCCCATAGCTTTTGCATTTTCCTAGCTGCCTGATACAAAGCGGTGCTGGGGCCTATTCATCTGGGCGGGTCAGCTCGAACAGTTTGGTGATTTTTGCGTAATCGCGATATCCCATGCGCGCGATGGGCGTATAGGCCTGCGCATCGAATTTTCCGCCGCGCAGGCAATCGGGGCGGATATGAATGCCCGTCACCTCGCCAAACACCGCGAAATTGGCGGCCCCCGGCAGGGCCACAATTTGCGTGAGTTTGCATTCCAATGCGGCTGGGGCCTCGCGCACGCGCGAACAGGCGATGGTTTCGCATTCTGCGCGGGCAATCCCGGCCTGGGTAAACTCATCTACCTCGCGCCCATAGGCTTGCGAGCTGGCATTTACCGCATCGCGCAGATCGTATGAGGGGATATTGACGCAAAATACCTCAGTTTCGCGAATATTGGCCACGCTATCCTTGGTGTCGTCGCGGTCCGGTTTGGCAGAGGTGGAGGCAAACATCACCTGGGGCGGCTCGTAGGCCACTGCATTGAAAAAGGAATAGGGCGCGAGATTGTCTTGGCCCGCGGCGCTGCGGGTGGCAATCCAGCCGATGGGCCGGGGGGCGACGATGGCGTTGAACGGGTTATGGGGCAACCCATGGCCATTTTGCGGAATATAGAACATCGCCGGTCTCCTTGGCTTTGATGCGGGCCCAGTAACGCCGGCACCTGCGGGCTTGGATCTGGGGCAGGGCTCGTGCTAGCGCAGGGAAAGCTATGGCTGGGACTAGGCGCGCGTGTTTGATCTGACAACAGAAAACCCCGGAGATTGGTGGGAGGTCGAAGCGCTCTATGACCTTTGCTTTGGTCCGGGGCGCACGGCGCTGTCATCTTACCGGCTGCGCGAGGGCAATGCGCCGGTGCCGGGTTTGTCGATTCTGGCGCGGGATGATGGCGGGATTTTGGCCGGGGCGATCCGCTATTGGCCCATCACCATTGGCGGGCATCTGAGCTTGCTATTGGGGCCGATCGCGGTGCACCCGACCCGTCAGGGCGAAGGGCTTGGCGCGCTCTTAATCACCGATAGCCTGGGCCGGGCGCGCAGCGCGGGCTGGCAACGGGTATTGTTGATCGGGGATGCGCCCTATTACGAGCGCTTTGGCTTTGCTTGCCAAGTTGGGGTGGAGATGCCGCCGCCCACCAATCCGGACCGGGTGCTGGGATTGGCCTTGCAAGAAGGCGCTTGGCAAGCGGTGCTTGGCAGGGTGCAAGTGGCCCCCCATATGATGTCCATGAGCTTGTCTGATACGCCCGAGTGCCAAAATGGTTAAGCCGCGCGGCTCTTTGCCTGCGCTCAGCGCGCCGCCTGCGCCGCGTATGGGGGATATTGTGGATCGCTACCGCGCGGCGGATACCTTGCTGATGCGCGGTTTGAACGCGCTTGGCGGCGGGGTTGAGGTGGCTTCAAACCGTTTGGGGGCTGCGTCGAAAGCAGCCTTGGAAACCGCGCTGCGCGGCGCGCTGGAAACAGCCTACCGTGCCAGCGCGCTCAGCGATACCGGCCAGCAAGGTCAGCGCCGCAGCTGGCGAGAAAGCGATGGTCTGCACCGGGCTTTTGCCACCATCAGCGGCGCAGTGGGCGGTTTTTTCGGATCGGCCAGTTCGGTGGCCGAGCTGCCCGTGACCGTGACAGCGATTTTGCGTTCGATCCGTTCGGTAGCGCGCGATTATGGCTATGACCCGGATGATCCCGAGATCGCGCGGGAATGTTTGCTGGTATTCACCGCGGGCAGCCCCGAGCAATCCGATGATGGGGTGGATACAGCGTTTTTGGGCGCGCGTTTGGCGGTGTCGGGCAGCAGTTTGCAAGCTTTGATCGCCAGCGTGTCAGGGCGTTTGGCGGCAATGCTCGGGCAAAAGCTTGGGGCGCAAGCGGTGCCGGTGCTTGGCGCGCTTGGCGGGGCCACGGTGAATTACGCGTTCATGTCCTTTTACACCGAAATGGCCCATGTCTATTTTGGGCTGCGGCGTTTGAGCGAAGGACGTGATAGCGCCCAAGTGCTCCAGGAGTTCCGCCAGGCCGTGGCTGAGGCGCGCCGGCTGCGTTAACGGTCTGTGAAGGCAACTGGCCCCGGTTTTCGTTTGGGACAGGCCTTTGGGTATAGGTTTCGCCCAACAGCCCCTGTTGGGCCGCGCCGTTCCGCCCCCACGGGGCGGCGCGATTGCGCCTCCCCTCGGAACGACGCTGCGTGGGCGATAGGGCCGAGCAAAATCAAAAGGGTAAGTCTGGTGTGGCCATCTCGCCTATCAATGGTGGCATAATCCAGGCTGTCAATTCTGTTGGGGTGTCGTTTTGGAAGCGCGTCTGCTGGATTTCTAGAACCAAGCCTAATGAGGTTTCGCGATGACCCGCGTCAAATGCCTCGAGGATTTCTTGGATGTGGTTAGTGATGCGCATCGTAATCATGGTATTCTCCTTTCGTAAGCAGGCAGATTGCCTTGATCACGAAAGTAAGGGGCCGAATCCTGGTTGGGCGTCAAAACTGGGCCCTAGGCTCGGATGCCTATTGACCGGTCTTTTTGGGTGCTTTCACACAACCCAATCGCCGGAACGGAGCCAATCCATCACTTGGGTGCGCACGGATTGCTCTCCGGCGCGGCGGGCTTCGTCAATCAGATCGCGCAGCTCTTCCAGATTGGTTTTGCGGATCAGATGTTTTACGGGCCCGATCGAGGCTGGGCGCATGGACAGCGCTTGCAGCCCCATGGCTGCCAAACAAATCGCTTCTACCGGGCGGCCGGCATCTTCGCCGCAAAAGCTCAGAGGCGTTTTTGTATCGGCACAGCGCCAAACGATCTGCTCGATCAAGCTCAAAAAGCTCACATTCAGCGTGTCATAACGCTTGCGGACTCGTTCATTTTCCCGGTCAGCGGCAAAGAAAAACTGTTTCAGATCATTGCCGCCGATGGAGATGAAATCGGCCATCTCGTAAAACTGACGGGGCGCGAAAGCCATGGAAGGGGTCTCTAACATGGCCCCGATATGCAGCTCGCTGGGCAGCTCATGGCCCAAACGCTCTTCGCGCTCCATCTCATCAAGCAATTGCTGCCGGGCGTCCCGGAACTCGTCAAATTGCGCGATAAAGGGGAACATCACCCAAAGCGGCTGCCCGGCACAGGCCCGGATCAGTGCTTGCAGCTGCATGCGCATCACGCCGCGCTTATCAAGCCCCACCCGGATCGCCCGCCAGCCCAAAGCCGGGTTGGGCTCTTCTTGGGGTTTCATATAGGGCAGCACTTTGTCCGAGCCGATATCGAGGGTGCGAAACACCACCCGTTTATTCCCAGCCGCATTCAGCACCCGGCGATAGATCTGGGCCAGCTCTCCGCGTTGGGGCATTTTATTGCGGATCAGGAATTGCAGCTCGGTGCGAAACAGCCCCACGCCTTCGGCCCCAGACCCTGCCAATGATGGCAGATCCACCATGAGCCCGGCATTCATATCCAGCCGCACGGTGGTGCCGCATTTTGCCTGGGCGGGCAGATCGCGGATAGAGCCATAGCGCTCTTGGGCTTTGGCCTGCATGGCCAGCTTGTCGCGAAAGGCTGCGGTGACGGGCTCATCTGGGCGCAAATGCACCCGGCCGCGATCCCCATCAATGAGGATCTCATCGCCGTTGAGCGCTTCATTGGTGATGCCTTTGGCATTCACGATCAGCGGGATCGCCCAAGCGCGGGCGATGATCGCCGCATGAGAGCCGACCGAGCCCTCTTCCAGCACCACGCCTTTGAGCCCGCGGCCATATTCCAGCAAGTCGCCCGGCCCGATATTGCGCGCCACCAAAACCGGATTATCGGGCATTTCCGCGCCAGTTTCCCGCCCTTGGCCGGTCAATTGCCGCAATAGCCGATTGGACAGATCATCGAGATCTTGCAGGCGCTCGCGCAGATAGGCATCGGTGAGGCTCGACATGCGCGCCCGGGCTGCGGATTGCTCTTTTTCTACCGCCGCTTCGGCCGAGAGGCCGCGGGCGATATCCTCTTCCATGCGGCGCATCCAGCCTTTGGAATTGGCGAACATCCGATAGGTTTCAAGCACCTGCAATTCTTCGCTATCGCCGCCATCGGCGGTGCGCAGCATTTCGTCTACGGATACTCGCAGGGCATCAACCGCGCTGCGCAGCCGGTCGCGTTCCGCTTCGGGGTTCTCGCCGATGGGATTGGTGACCACGACCCGGGGATCGTGCAAAAACACATTGCCCTCAGCATTGCCTTCTTGGCCAACGCCGCCATCAAAGCTGATCGCCCGTTGATGCAGCGGGGCCAGGGCATCGCCTTCGCCCAGAAAAGCGCCCAGCTCGGCCATTTCCGCGAGCACCATGGCGACCACTTCCAGCGCGTAAAGCTCATCGCCGGAATATTCGCGGGCCTCTTTGGATTGCACCACCAGCACGCCCAGGGCTTGGCCCACCCGTTGGATCGGCACGCCGAGGAACGAGGAAAACACCTCTTCACCGGTTTCCGGCATATAGCGAAAACCATGCTCCTGGGGGGCATTGGCGGTGTTCACAACCCGGCGGGTCTTGGCCACGCGCCCCACCAGGCCCTCGCCCAGGCGCATGCGGGTTTGGTGCACCGCCTCGGGATTGAGCCCTTCTGTGGCGCAAAGCTCAAGCGTTTCATTATCGCGGAAGAGATAGACCGAGCAGACCTCGGTGGCCATAGAATCAGCGATCAGATGGGTGATGCGGTCCAGCCGCTCCTGACCGGCCCCTTCCAAGGCCATTTCTTCGCGCAAACGCCCAAGCAGCTTACGGCTTTCTGACTCCGATTGCTGCACCATGGGGCTCTAGACTATCCGGCTTTTTCCAACTCGAAAGCATCATGGAGTGCTTGCACCGCCAATTCCATATATTTCCGATCAATCAGCACGGAAATTTTGATCTCAGAGGTGGTGATGACCTTGATGTTGATATTTTCGTCGCGCAGCGCCTGGAACATCTGCGCGGCAACACCTGCATGGCTGCGCATGCCGATTCCCACCACAGAGACTTTCGCAACCTCGGTATCGGCCACGACCCCGTGGAAATTGATCTCGCCGCTTTCCTTGGCTTTCTCGATCGCGTCTTGGGCGCGAGCCACCTGATTGGTGGGGCAGGAGAAGGTCATATCGGTGCGACCTTCTTCGGATATGTTTTGCACGATCATATCCACATTCACCCCTGCCTCGGCCAGCGGGCCAAAAATAGCAGCGGCGATGCCGGGACGGTCGGCCACAGAGACCAGGGTCATTTTCGCTTCGTCGCGGGAATAGGCGACGCCTGAGACCACATTGCTTTCCATAATGTCCTCCTCGTCACAGACCAGCGTGCCCGATGTTTCGTCATTATCTTCAAATGACGACAGCACCCGCAGCTTGACCTTGTGGCGCATGGCCAGTTCTACCGAACGTGTTTGTAGCACTTTCGCCCCAAGGGAGGCGAGTTCAAGCATTTCTTCCAGCGCGATCCGGTCGAGTTTACGCGCTTTTTCGGTGATGCGCGGATCGGTGGTATAGACCCCGTCCACATCCGTATAAATATCGCAGCGCTCGGCCTCGAAGGCGGCGGCGAAGGCCACCGCAGTGGTGTCCGAGCCGCCCCGGCCCAAAGTGGTGATGCGGCCTTCGGCGCTGATGCCTTGGAACCCGGCGATCACAGCCACGCGCATGCCTTCGGCAAATTTCTGATCCAGATTGTCCCGCGGGATGGCTTCGATCCGGGCGGCCGCATGGGCCGAGCTGGTTTGCAGGGGCACTTGCCAGCCTTGCCAGCTGCGCGCGGGAACATTCATTTCCTGTAAGGTCAGAGCCATGAGCCCGGCGGTGACATTCTCGCCCGAGCTGACCACCGCATCATATTCGCGCGCATCAAAAAGCGGCGAGGTGGTTTCGACCCAATTCACCAATTCATTGGTTTTGCCCGACATGGCCGAGACGATGACGATCACGTCATAGCCGCGCTCAACCTCGCGCGCGATTTTCTGCGCGGCATTGCCGATACGTTCCAGATCAGCGACGGAGGTGCCGCCGAATTTCATCACAAGGATCGGCATGCCCGTCCCCCCAATTCGTCCTGCCCGGTTGGGCAGGGCCTCTTACGGCGGGCGGGGCTTGGGTGCAAGGCATGGGAGATCCTTGGGCGCGCTTGAGAGAAATTTGCGGCGCATTTGCAGCGCCCGCGCCCAACGCGCGATCAGTTGTTTTTGCGGCTTGGGCGAAAGGGTAGGGGCAAGATCGGGATGCCGTCTTCTAGCAAGGCGCGGGCCTCATCGGGTTTGGCCTCGCCATGGATCGACCGGGCCGGGGCTTCGGCCAGATGCATGGCCCTCGCCTCGCGGGCGAAATTCTCGCCCACATAATCGGAATTGGCCTCGACCTGGGCTTTGATCTGTTTGATCGCCGCTTCAACATCCGCAGGGCCGGGGGCGCTTGTGCCATCGCCCATGGGCGCCGGGCTTTCTGCCTCAGCGGTAGGCGCGGGTTCCGAGGTGATCTCTTGGGGCGCGGGCGCGCTCAGCGCTTGTGAGAGCTTGGGCGCCATCAGCGCTTTGGCCACATCGCTGCTGCCGCAAGCAGGGCAGTTTAAATGCCCGGCCTTGCGCAGCCCATCAAAGGCCTCGCCCGATTGGAACCAGCTTTCAAAACTGTGCCCTTGGGCGCATTTGAGCGCATATTTGATCATCACATCACTCTGATCAGCGGCAAAATCAACGCAGGCCCCAAGCCTGAATGTCTCCGCTTCGTGAGATCGGGCGGAGCGATTTACCCTAAACTGGCAGTCCGCTCGGGTCAAATCTCTGGAGCAAATGTGAAAGCTCTGGCTCATGCACCATTTGCGCCGCGCGTTTGGGGCTGACCCATTTGCGTTTGCGCTGACCTTGCTCGGGAAAGTTATGGGCCAGGGTTTTCACCCGCAGCGCATAAACCGAGACCACGCAAGGCAACGGCGTGCCGTGATCAAGGGTTTTCAGATAGGAGTAAATCCCCAAACAAACCGGATGCAGGCGGCCTTCGACCCCGGCTTCTTCCCAGGCTTCAATCTCGGCCGCTTCGGCGGCGGTTTTGCCGTCCATGGGCCAGCCCTTGGGAATCACCCAACGCCCGGTGCCCCGGCTGGTGATCAGCAAAATCCGCGCTTTGCCCTTTTCCAAACGATAACAGATTGCGCCGCATTGGGACCGCGCATCGGCTTCGCCGCCCTTTTTCAGGGCGTGGGGTATATGTCTGAACTTCTGAAGCGACATACGCCTCCCCGCATTGGCTGCTTCGTCGTTATTCATTTGCGGTCGAGACTATTATGGGGTGGGCAGGGGGGTCTGTCTAGCGTCCTTGCCGGGAACAGAGCGCATAAATAGCGCGCATTGCTTGAAATCCTGGCACGCTGCGATAGCTGCTTGAAGAGATAGGAGGGACCTGCATGAGACGATTTTTTGCGATTGCCTTAGCCTGCGTGCTTGCTTTGCCGCTTTGGGCGCAAGAGTTCCGCTTTGACTCCATCGATGGGGGCGAAATTTCCCTGGCCGATTTCAAGGGGCAGCCGGTTCTGGTGACCAATACGGCCTCGATGTGCGGATTTACGCCGCAATATGACGGGCTTCAGCGGTTGCACGACACTTACGGGCCCAAAGGTTTGGTGGTGCTGGCGGTGCCGTCGCAGGATTTTAAGCAGGAATTTGGCTCTGCCGACGAGGTCAAAGATTTCTGCGAGGTGAATTTCGATCTCACCATGCCCATGACCGATATCACCCATGTGAAAGGCCCTGATGCCCATCCGTTTTATCAATGGGTGAAGGCAGAAACCGGGTTTGTGCCCCGTTGGAATTTCAACAAGATCTTGTTGGATGGCGAAGGGCAAGTGGTGGCCAGTTTTGGATCGCGCACCAAGCCCGATGGGCGCAGCATCACCCGCGAGGTTGAGGCGCTATTGGGCTTGTGAGGCCTTCATGACGCCTCGGGCGCCAATTTTCTTGGGTTCCGAGATTTATCGCGGCTCTAGCTATGGGATGGATCATCCTTTGCGGGTGCCGCGGGTCTCGACCGTGATGGATTTGGGCCGCGCCTTGGGCTGGCTGACCCCCGAAAACTACCGCAATAGCCCAAGGGCCAAGCCTGCGGCGCTGCATCTGTGGCATCATCCAGACTATATCGCGGCGCTGGTACAGGCGGAGAAGGACCAAAAGGTTAGCGCGGATATTCGCGCACGCTACCATCTGGGCAGTCGTGCCAATCCGGTGTTTCCCGAAATGTTTCGCCGTCCGGCCACAGCGGCTGGGGCGTCGATGCTGGCGGCGACGCTGCTGGCCAAAGGCGGGGTGGTGCATCACCCTGGCGGGGGCACCCATCATGGGCTGCCAGATAGGGCCAATGGGTTTTGCTATCTCAATGATCCGGTGCTGGCGATTCTGTCTTTGCGCAAATTGGGCATTACCCGCGTGGCCTATCTGGATATTGATGCGCATCACCCCGATGGGGTGGAATTCGCCTTTGCGGATGATCCGCGGATTTTAATGATTTCCGTGCATGAAGAGAACCGCTGGCCGCGCAGCGGCGCCTTAAATGCGCGCGGAGCAGGCAATGTTTTTAACCTGCCGGTGCCACGCGGGCTCAATGATAGCGAGATGGCCGAGATCCGGGACCGGCTGATTTTGCCGCAACTCATGGCCCATCGTCCTGAAGCCATCGTGCTGCAATGCGGGGCGGATGCCCTGGCCGAAGATCCGCTGTCGCATCTGATGCTGTCAAACAATGCCCATATTGCGGTGCTGCGCGGGATTTGGGGGCTTAGCCCCCGGCTGTTGGTGCTTGGGGGCGGGGGCTATAACCCCTGGTCCGTGGGGCGGCTTTGGACCCGTCTTTGGGGGGAGATGAACGGGTATGAGATCCCGCCGCATTTGCCAGCCAAAGCCCGTGAAGTGCTGGGCGCGCTTGGGCAAAACCTGTTTCGGCAACGCAGCGCGCCTGAGCCTTATTGGTATGACAGTTTGATTGATCCCCCGCGCGAGGGGCCCATTCGCCCAGAGATTAACCAGCGTTTGGCGCAACTTTGCGGGGTTATGGTATGATCTTAACGAAAACCGGATTTGCACTTGCAGCATAGCTATGGGCTTGGCTAGGCTGAGAGTCCAACCGCACTTGCAGCAAGGACTCTTTCCTATGGCACCAGCTTCTTACCGTCCCGCGCTGAAAATTGATGATGAGAAAGGGCGCAGCTATACCCAGACCACAGACAGCAACCTGACCCCTGGGCATTCTTATCTTCGGGCGACGGATGTTTTGGCGGAAAAAGGCGATACGGTGCATTCGGTCTCGCCCGCCGATACATTGCAAACGGCGATTGCGCAGCTCAAAGCCCATAAGATCGGCGCGATCTTGGTGATCGAGGCTGGCAAGCTGATCGGGATTCTGTCGGAACGGGATGTGGTGCGCCAATTGGCCGATCATGCTGCGGCGGCGCTGGAGCAACCGGTTTCCGCAGTGATGACCCCTGAGCCTCAAACTTGTGGCCCGTCGGATCCGTTGATTCGGATCATGAAACGCATGACCGATGGCGGGTTCCGCCACATGCCCGTGGCTGATGTGAGCGGCAATTTGCTGGGTATGATTTCCGTGCGCGATGTGGTGGCTTACCGGCTGCGCGAGATCGAGCATGAAGCGCTACAAATGAAACAGATGATCGTGGGCTAAGACCCGCGGCTCTTTTCGGCTGCAGTACCCGCCCTAATTCTCGATATATCAGAGCCGAACGCGAGCGGATTCGCGTTTGGCACATATGAGAAAGATAGGGCATCCGTGACGGATCTGGCTTTGACACCGCTCACTGGCACTTTGCTATTGCTGGTGATGTTGTTCTGCGGGCGGCAATTCCGCGAAAATTGGAAACTTCAGGCGCCAGGCTGGGAGGCGCGGGCTTGGATCTATGGGCTGCCAGCGGCGGTCTCTTTCTTTGCGCTGGCTTTGATCCCTTTGCAGATAAATTAACGCGCCACCCCAGTTGGGGGGGGCGTTCGATCGTTGTCTTTGCTGGGATGTCGTCACAGGCGGGCAGGCACCGGGGCCGCGACGTGGTGAAGGCGCGGCAGTTGCACTGCGCTCAAGCCGGCCCCAACCAGGCTTGCAAGCGAAACTGCGGCCAGCACCATCAGGCCAGAGATCACGAAAGCGGTGCTCAAAAGCAAAGCAACTGCGGTGGCAAATGCGTCTTGCAGGAGGCGGGTCAGCGTGGTCATGCCATTTTCCTTTCGTGATCACGGGCCAGGGGCCTTGGTGTTTTTTTGTGAGGCTGCCGGTGGCGCCGTGTTTTGCTGTTTTGGCGCTTCGTCAACCTCAGTTGATGATTGACATATGAATCACCATGAGGTGTTTGTCAACCATGGATGATGAAAAACGTTATAAGGGGCAGAATAATCTGCGCGGATTGGTGCAGGATGCCTCAGAGCTGTTTGATGGGATGGCGACAGAGCTGCGCAAGCAGACCGCTTTTGGCGACTCGCGCCCATCGGATGCGAAGACCTTTATGCTGATCTCGCGGCACCCAAGGGGGCTGACCGAATTGGCCGAGGCTTTACAGATCTCGCGTCAAGCGGTGCATAAATCGGTGCAACGCTTGGTCGAAGCGGGGGTGGTGGAATTTGAATATGCGCCCAATTCCCGCCGCGATAAGATCGCGGATCTCACAGAAAAAGGGATCAAAGCCCGCCAAGTGGGGTTCGAGATATCGTCAAGGATCGAAGAATATGTGCAACAGCGCGTGGGCCAAGAGGATCTAGAGACGTTGCGCCGTATCCTCATGGCCCTGCTGGAAGAGCGCGATTAAGCGCCGGTTTTGGCGGGATCGTCGATGCCCGCTTCGATTTGGGTGCGCATGGCTTGAGCGCGCTTGCATTGCAATTTCTCGCGCAGGGGGCTGTCGGGATCCACAGGCTTTTTGCAGACCAGGCATTTATCGGCCCCGGCCACGGCATTTAGGCCGCCGCAGCTGCCTTTGATGGTGCGGCCCATGACGATCGCGCCGATGGACATCCCCAGCACCACTAGCAAGAGCAAGCCGAATGCGAACAGATACGTGGCCATGAGAGCGTTTCTCCAACTGCGATTAGTCTGTGCCGTTCAATATGGCCTCGAAGGCAGGGCTTGCAACTGTGATAAAATCGCCCTCTGGCCCGCGATCAATGGCAAAGACGGCTAATCCTTGCGCTTCGGCGATGGGCAAAGCTTTCTCGCTGCCCAAGGCCAAAAGGGCCGTGGCCCAACCATCCGCCTCCATCGCGCTGGGGGCAAGCACAGTGACAGAGGCCGTTTTATGGGTCACCGGGCGGCCGGTGGTGGCATCAATGATATGGGAATAGCGCACACCGTCTTGTTCGAAATAATTGCGGTAATCCCCTGATGTGGCCATGCCCAGATCTGTGATTCCAACGACCTGTTGCACGCTTTGGGTCTGATCCACCGTGTCCGTGGGTCGCTCAATGGCGATGCGCCAGGGCACCCCATCGGGATTATTGCCTTTGGCGGCCAAATCCCCGCCGATCTCGACAATATAATCATTGACCCCAAGGGCCGCGATTTCTGCCGCGATGGCGTCCACACCATAGCCTTTGGCGATGGCAGAAAGATTGACCGACACGCTCGGGTCGGATTTGGCCAGCCCGTCATCGGTTAGGCTGAGCAATTGCGCTTGGCCGGTCAGGGCCATGGCGGCGGCCAGATCGGTCTCATTGGGTAGGGGGCTGTCAGGGCTGCGCGGGCCAAAGCCCCAAAGCGAGATCACCGGGCCCAAAGTGACATCAAAGGCTCCGCCGCTCAGGCTGTGGATTTCATTGGCCGTCTGCATAACGGTGACGAAATCTGCTGAAATTTTCTGCGCTGCGGAATCATCACGAGCGTTGAACTGTGAAACTTCTGAGCTAGGATCCCAATTGTTCATAGCCGCGTTCACACGGGTCAAAGCTTGGTCGATGGCCTGTTTTAGGCTGGCTTCATCAAGGGTATCGGGCCCGCCCACGGTTGTGACATTATAAGTGGTGCCCATGGTCTCACCCTGAAGGGTTACGATCTGTGGGGTTTGATCCTCTGGCCAACAGGCCGGGATCACGAACAGGATCGGTAGGAGGGCAAAGCGTCCCATGACATTCTCCGCAAAACCAAGCTTGATTGGATCAAGCATTGGCCCGGCGGGCTGTCAACGGGGGGCAATGTCCCGGATTTTGGGCAACCCAGAGGTGGCACGGGCTATTTCGCCACATCCAAGTGGCGAGACGCTTCGCATACGAAGTCACCTATCACTGGCCTGTGGTCGAGGGACCACGTGCAGACAGGGCGCAAAACAACAATGCAACAGCACGTTCTGAAAAAAGGTCTCGACCTGCCGATTCTCGGCGCGCCGACGCAAGAGATCAGCGAAGCCGCTGAGATCAGCTCGGTGGCGGTCATCGGACCCGATTTTATCGGACTTAAACCCAAAATGCTTGTGGCCGAAGGCGATACCGTTCGCCGCGGAGATCCACTGTTTTGCCATAAGGACAGCCCCGATGTTGTCTTTACGGCACCGGCCAGCGGCCAGGTGACAGGGATCAATCGCGGGGCGCGCCGGGTGCTTCAAAGCGTTGTCATCTCAATCTCAGACGCTGGCGATGCTGGCGTCGATTTCGGTGCGTTAGACCCCGCTGGGGCTGATCGTGCTGCGGTCGCGGAAAAAATGCTCGCCTCGGGCGCTTGGACCGCGCTGCGCACCCGGCCTTACAGCCAGGTGCCCGCGGCGGATGCGGTGCCTGCGGCGATTTTCGTCTCGGCATTCGATACCGAGCCGCTGGCCGCGGATATGCGGGTGGCGCTTTCGGGGCGCGAGGAGGATCTCGCTTTGGGCTTGGCCGCCTTGAGCAAGCTCACCGAGGGCAAGGTCTATCTCTGCCAAGATAGCGGCGCGCCCTTGGTGCCTGCGACCGATGGCGTTGAAGTGCACGGTTTTGCCGGGCCGCACCCGGCCGGGCTTTCGGGCACGCATATCCATTTCTTGGCGCCGCCCACGGCGGAGCAATCGGTTTGGACCATCGCTGCGCAAGATGTGGTGGAAATCGGCGCATTGATGCGCACCGGTTACCTTGATCCATCGCGCGTGGTTTCGGTGGCTGGCCCCCGAGCAATCCGGCCGCGCTTGGTGCGCGTGCCGCGCGGGGCCTCCCTGGGCGATCTCGTGGAAAAAGAGATCTCGGATCCAACCACCCCTTGCCGGGTGATTTCGGGTTCGGTCCTGTCGGGCCGCGCCGCAGAGGGGCCCTTTGCCTATCTGGGGCGTTACGCGCGCCAGGTGACATTGATCACTGAGGACAAGGAGCAACTCACCCTGGGCTGGATCCTGCCGCAGCCTCATAAGTTTTCGGTTTTGCCAGTGCTGGCCTCGGCCCGTGCCACCGGCAAACTGTTTAACCTGACATCCAATCTCAATGGCGGTCGCCGGGCGATGGTGCCCACGGGCGTGTTTGAGACCTTGATGCCGCAAGATTACCTGCCAACGCAATTGTTGCGGGCATTGCTTGTGAAAGACACCGACACCGCGCAGGCGCTTGGGGCGCTAGAGCTCGACGAGGAAGATCTCGCGCTCTGTGCCTTTGCTTGCCCGGCCAAGTACGAGTATGGCGAGGCCCTGCGGTCCTCGCTCGCCAAGATCGAGAAGGAGGGCTGAGCGCATGGGCGCACGTCAATTCTTCGACCGGATCGAGCCGAACTTCGAAAAAGGCGGCAAGTGGGAAAAGTTCTTCCCGCTTTACGAAATGGTCGAGAGCTTTCTCTACACCCCGAAAACGGTGACCAAAGCCGCGCCGCATGCGCGCAGCTTTGTGGATATGAAGCGAATCATGACCTATGTCGTGCTCGCGACCATTCCTTGTATCCTGATCGGGTTGTGGAACACCGGCTTTCAAGCCAACCAAGCCATTGCATCGGGGCTAGAGCCCACGGGCTGGCGCGCGGGTATTGCCGGGATTTTCGGCTATAACCCAGCCAACCCATTGGCCAATTTCTTCCATGGCCTGATGTATTTCTTGCCGATCTACATCACCACGCTGGTGGTCGGCGGTATTTGGGAAGTGCTTTTCGCCACCATTCGACGCCATGAAGTGAACGAGGGTTTCCTTGTAACCTCGATGCTTTACACACTGATCCTGCCGGCCACCACGCCGCTATGGCAGGTGGCTTTGGGCATCTCCTTCGGGGTGGTTCTTGGCAAAGAAGTGTTTGGCGGGACCGGCAAAAACTTCCTCAACCCGGCGCTGACCGGGCGGGCCTTCCTATACTTTGCTTATCCGGCCTCCATGTCCGGCGACAGTGTGTGGGTGCCTGTGGATGGTTTCTCCGGTGCAACCGCCCTGGCGATTTCCGCCCGTGATGGGGTGCAAGCCCTGGCGGGTGAGGGGATTTCCTGGTGGGGATCTTTCTTTGGCACCATTCAAGGCTGTTTGGGTGAAACCTCGACCTTTGCGGCCCTGCTCGGTATGGCCTTCTTGCTGGCCACGCGGATTGCCAATTGGCGTTTGATTGTGGGCTGTTTGGCCGGGACCATCGGGTTCTCGCTGCTGCTCAACATCATCGGCTCTGACACCAACCCAATGTTCGGCATGCCCTTCTGGTGGCATATCGTGCTGGGCGGTTATGCCTTTGGTCTGGCCTTTATGGTGACGGAACCGGTTTCGGCCAGCCATACTAATATGGGCCGCTATATCTATGGTGCGCTGATCGGTGTGATGGTTGTGATGATCCGTGTGATCAACCCGGCCTTCCCCGAAGGCATGATGCTGGCGATCCTGTTTGCCAATATCTTCGCGCCGCTTATCGACCATTTCGTCGTTCAGGCGAATATCCGCCGGAGGGCCAAACGCCATGTCTGATATGCCTGACGCGCCCAAAGGGCCGATCGCGCGCTTGCTGGCGGCACCGCCAGATAGCGTGGGCAAGACGCTCTTTATCGCCGTTGCGCTATGCTTGTTCTGCTCCATGGTTGTGTCCGTGGCGGCGGTGAGCCTGCGCCCGGTGCAAGAGACCAACCGGCTGCTCGATAAACAGCGCAACATCCTTCAAGTGGCGGGCCGCTATGAGCCCGGCATGAATATCCCCGAGGCCTTTGCATCTTTTGAGCCGCGCATCGTGGATCTGGAAAGCGGGACTTTCACCGATCAATTCGATCCGGCGAGTTTTGATGATGCGGCGGCAGCCGCGGATCCAGAGCTTTCCATCGCTTTGACCGATGACCCCGCCGGGATTGGCCGCCGCGCCAATTACCGCACGATCTATCTGGTCAAGGATGACAATGGCGATCTCGACAAGGTAATCTTGCCGATCCAAGGCTATGGGCTGTGGTCCACGCTTTATGGTTTCATCGCCTTGGAAGAGAACGGCAATGATATCTATGGTCTGCAGTTCTACCAACACGGCGAAACCCCTGGTTTGGGCGCTGAAGTAGACAACCCCCGCTGGATCGCTTTGTGGAGCGGTAAGAAACTGCGCGGCGATGAGGGCGAGGGTTCATTGAAAATCACTGTCGCCAAAGGCGTGCCCAGCCCCGATATGGCCGATTTCCATATCGACGCGCTGGCCGGGGCCACATTGACCTCGGTCGGGGTGGATAATCTGGTGCGCTATTGGATGGGCGAAGACGGTTTCGCGCCTTTCCTTGAAAATCTGCGGAACGGAGGGGTCTGATGCCACAGGTCAAACGTGAAATGCTGATCGACCCGCTGGTCGATAACAATCCGATTACCTTGCAGGTGCTGGGCATTTGCTCGGCCCTGGCGGTGACCTCTTCGCTGCAAGTCTCGCTGGTTATGGCAATCGCCGTGACCTTTGTGACGGCGTTCTCGAACCTCTTCATCTCGCTGCTGCGCAACCAAATCCCCAGCTCGATCCGGATCATCGTGCAGATGGTTATCATCGCATCTCTGGTGATCTTGGTGGATCAGGTGCTCAAGGCCTTTGCCTATGAGATCTCGAAAACCCTGTCGGTTTTCGTGGGGCTGATCATCACCAACTGTATCGTGATGGGCCGCGCGGAAGCCTTTGCCATGAAGAACCCGCCGCTGCCCTCGTTCATCGATGGGATCGGCAACGGGATGGGCTATGGTCTGATCTTGCTGCTGGTGGGCTTTATCCGCGAGCTGTTCGGCTCCGGCTCGCTCTTTGGCATCACCGTTCTTCCCACGGTTAATAACGGTGGCTGGTATGTGCCCAATGGCATGTTGTTGCTGCCCCCTTCGGCGTTTTTCGTGATCGGTCTGATCATCTGGGCCTTCCGCACCTGGAAGCCACAGCAAGTCGAAAAACGTGAATTCACCATCCAAACGGCGGAGGCTCACTGATGGAAGGGTTGCTCGCCCTCGCCGTAAAGGCGATTTTCGTAGAGAACCTTGCGCTCTCGTTCTTCCTTGGCATGTGTACCTTTATCGCCGTGTCCAAGAAGATCTCGACCGCGCTTGGTCTGGGCATTTCTGTGGTCGTCGTGCAGGCGATCACCGTGCCTGCCAATAACCTGATCCTGAACAACCTTCTCAAGCCAGGCGCGCTTGCCTGGGCTGGGTTTGAAGATGTGGATCTGACCTTCCTTGGCTTGATCTCCTATATTGGGGTGATCGCTGCCATGGTGCAGATCCTGGAGATGGTTCTCGATAAGTTTTTCCCGCCGCTCTACAATGCTCTGGGGATCTTCCTGCCCCTGATCACCGTGAACTGCGCTATCCTGGGGGGCTCGCTCTTCATGGTGGAGCGTGACTACAACTTTGCCGAAGCCAGCACCTATGGCATCGCTTCGGGCATCGGTTGGGCCCTGGCAATCACCGCGATGGCCGGTGTGCGTGAAAAGCTGAAATATTCCGATATTCCCGATGGGCTTCAAGGTCTGGGCATCACCTTCATCACTGCAGGTTTGATGGCCATGGGCTTTATGTCCTTCTCGGGCGTTAAACTGTAAGGGGCCGCGCAAATGCTGACTTTTACACTTGGTGTGTTTCTTTTCACCCTGATCGTGATCGCCCTTGTGACGATCATCTTGTTCGCGCGTTCGCGGCTGGTCTCGTCGGGGGATGTGAACATCACCATCAATGGTGAGAAAACCATCTCGGTGCCTTCGGGCGGCAAGCTGCTTCAGACCCTGGCCGAAGCCAAGCTCTTCGTGCCTTCGGCCTGTGGTGGCGGCGGGACCTGCGCCCAGTGCCGGGTGAAGGTGCATTCCGGCGGCGGTTCGATCCTGGCCACGGAAGAAAGCCATATCACCAAACGCGAAGCCGCTTGCGGCGATCGCCTGTCCTGTCAGGTGGCGGTCAAGCAGGATATGGATATCGAAGTTCCCGAAGAGGTCTTTGGCGTCAAAAAATGGCGCTGTAAGGTTCGCTCCAACGACAATGTGGCGACCTTCATCAAAGCCCTGGTTTTGGAACTGCCTGAAGGCGAGGATGTGAATTTCCGCGCTGGTGGCTATATCCAGATCGAAGCGCCAGCCCATCACGTGAAATACACCGATTTCGACGTGGCGGAGGAATATCGCGAAGATTGGGATAAGTTCAATCTTTGGCAGTATGAATCCAAAGTGGATGAGCCTGTGGAACGGGCTTACTCCATGGCGAACTATCCCGAAGAAAAAGGCATGATCATGCTGAATGTGCGGGTGGCCTCGCCGCCCCCAGGCAGCACCGGTATCCCGCCGGGGAAAATGTCTTCTTATATCTTCAACCTCAAGCCCGGCGATGAGGTGACGATTTCTGGCCCGTTCGGCGAGTTTTTCGCCCGCGACACGGAAAAGGAAATGGTCTTTATCGGCGGTGGTGCGGGTATGGCGCCCATGCGCAGCCATATTTTCGACCAGCTCAAGCGGTTGCATTCCAAGCGCAAGATCAGCTTTTGGTATGGTGCGCGCTCCAAACGCGAGATGTTCTTTGTCGAAGATTTCGACCAGCTCGCCGAGGAGAACGAGAATTTCGAATGGCATGTGGCGCTGTCTGACGCCATGCCCGAGGATGACTGGAAAGGCTTTACCGGCTTCATCCACAATGTGTTGTTCGAAGAATATCTCAAGAACCACCCGGCGCCGGAAGATTGCGAATACTACATGTGCGGTCCTCCCATCATGAACCAATCGGTGATCAACATGCTGCTTGATCTCGGTGTGGACCGTGAAGACATCATGCTGGATGATTTTGGCGGCTGATGACCCTTTGGTCTGAAAGCGTACGATCTAAAAAGGCCCCATCGGGGCCTTTTTCTTTTGCAGGCTGGGCGAAGAGCTGTGCCGCGGGCAGTGTGCATTTGCGCAGAGGGATGCGTGACTTGCGCAGGGCTGTGACTGCGGTATCTCTCATCTGAATAACGCGGCCGGTCCGCAGGGAGAGATTATGGGCATCGTTTCCATCAATGGTTTGAGCAAACGCTATGATACCGGGTTTGAAGCGCTCAAAGGCGTGGATCTGGAGATCAATGAAGGCGAGATTTTGGCGCTGCTCGGCCCAAATGGAGCGGGCAAGACCACGTTGATTTCTACCATTTGCGGCATCACCCGGCCCAGTGGCGGGCAGATTACGGTTGGCGGGCATGATGTGGTCGAGGATTTCCGCGCCGCGCGGGATTTGATCGGTCTCGTGCCGCAAGAGATTTATCTAGAGCCCTTCAACAAAGTTTTTGGCTCGGTTGCCTTCACCCGCGGGCTCTTTGGCAAGCCAAAGGATCACGCCTATATCGAACGGGTGCTGAAACAGCTCTCGCTTTGGGACAAGCGCGACAGTCAGATCATGGCGCTCTCCGGGGGGATGAAGCGCCGGGTGCTGATCGCCAAGGCGCTGAGTCATCAGCCGCGGGTTCTGTTTTTGGACGAGCCCACCGCCGGGGTCGATGTGGAACTGCGCCGGGATATGTGGGAAACGGTGGAACGGCTGCGCGCCGATGGCGTCACCATCATCCTGACCACCCATTATATCGAAGAAGCCGAGGCCATCGCGGATCGGATCGCGGTGATCAATCAAGGCCGGATTCTATTGGTGGAAGAAAAAGATGCGTTGATGAAACGCATGGGCCGCAAAGAGATGCGGGTGGAGCTGGCCCATCCCATTAAGACC
>JAOXSB010000077.1 GCA_025800345.1 Mangrovicoccus sp.
TCGCGCAGCAAAAAGGCTTTGGCCCCTTGGCCCAAATGCGCAGGCTCCAAGATCCCTTCATTCAACAGCCGCGAGGATTGCTTGACCGCCCCTTGCAATGCATGGGCCGCACTCAGATCCGCCGCATCTTGAAGTTGCCCAGCGGGATCGGTGGCCAGATTGCCCGCCAAAAGCGCCAAGGTTTGCGCGTAAAGCTCGATATCTTGCACCCCGCCAGGCCCGCGCGGCACATCCCATGCCCCGCGTTTGGGTTTGGCTTCGGCCAGGCGCGCACGCATATCTTGCATATCCGCCAAGACCTTGGCCCGATCCTGGGGCCAGCCAAGAACCTCTTTGCGAAAGCTCTCAAAATCCGCGCAAAGCCCCGGCGCGCCCGCAATCGCACGGGCGCGGGTCAAGGCCAGATGTTCCCAGGTCCAGGCCTCGTCTTTTTGATAAGCTTTGTAAGAGCTCCAACCCGCGGCCACCGGCCCTTGCTTGCCCGAGGGACGCAAGCGCATATCCACCTCATAAAGCGTGCCTTCAGCGGTTTGGGCGCTGAGCGCTGTGACCAAAGCTTTGGTCAGGCGGGCGTAATAGGTTTTCGCGGGCAAGGGCCTGCGCCCCTCTGACATGGCATCCGCGGGGGCATCGAAAATCATGATCAGATCAAGATCAGAGCTGGCCGAAAGCGTGCCCGCCCCAAGCGAGCCCATAGCAATGACCGCCGCACCGCGGCCGGGCAATGGCCCATGACGGCTGGCGAAATCGGCCGTAACCGCGCCCCAAATCCCGGCCACCACCGCCTCGGCCAAATCGGTGTAATGGCGCGCGGTCTCGCCGCCCGTGACCAGCCCGCGCAAATGATGCACCCCGATGCGGAAATGCCAATCCTTCATCCAGCGCCGAGCTGTGTCGAGCTGCGCCTCGTAATCCCCCGCCAAAGGCTCCAATGCATCGGTCAGCTCGGCCTGCAGCGCCTCGAGCCCCGGCCATGGGGCAAAGAAACTGCCGCCGATCACCGCATCCAAAACCCCGGAATTGCGTGACAGGTAGCGCGCCAAA
>JAOXSB010000102.1 GCA_025800345.1 Mangrovicoccus sp.
GCCCCGATTGCAATCGACCGGCTTGGTTGGAATGTTACCGCAACATACGCGCCAAGCATTGCTTTTTGCCGCCTAAAGCGCAGAGTGAGCGGTATCCTTAGACCTCGAGAGCCCCATGACCGATACCAAAACACCCCCACAAGATGCTGATCGCCACGCCGCGAAAATGGCTAAGAAAAAAGCCTCGCGCGAAAAGATCATGGCCTCGAAAACCGATGAAAAAGGTCTGATCATTGTCCATACAGGCAAAGGCAAAGGCAAAAGCTCGGCCGCTTTTGGCATGATCTTTCGCTGCATCGCCCATGAGATGCCCTGCGCCGTGGTGCAATTCATCAAAGGCGGCATGTCCACAGGCGAACGGGATCTGATCCTGGGCAAATTCGGCGATATTTGCCAATTCCACACCATGGGCGAAGGCTTCACTTGGGAAACCCAAGATCGCACCCGCGATACAGAAATGGCCCAAGCGGCTTGGGAGAAAGCCAAGGAACTTATCCGCGACCCGGCCAATCGCATGGTGTTGCTGGACGAGATCAATATCGCGCTGCGTTATGATTACCTTGACCTCGATGAGGTGATTAATTTTCTAGAAACAGAAAAACCCCCGATGACCCATGTGGTTCTGACCGGGCGCAATGCCAAAGACCCGCTGATTGAAGCAGCGGATTTGGTCACTGAAATGGAGCTGATCAAACATCCGTTCCGCGCGGGCATCAAAGCGCAGATTGGGGTCGAATTTTAAGGAGAGATTACATGAGATCATCCTGTATCGCCTTGGGATTTGGGGCCGCACTATGCGGCCCGGCCTTGGCTCAGGATGAATGAAGTTTTCGCATCTCCTCGTCACTTTGGTTGCCCCGATTTGAAGTGCCCCCTCAAACCCGCGAAGGCTATGATCTCACCGATCAAGTCACCGGAATGACTCGGTTATCGCTTCATGAATATCGAGGTCCAAGACGATAACGTAGCGGGGCTGGTGCAAGAAAAGCTATATGGCCCGTTTATGGGGGTCGGTTTCCGATTCTAAGGGCTGCGCCAAGGCGCAAGCACAAGATCGCGACACTGCACAGACCCTGTTCGACAGCGCAGCTTTGCCCCCCTATCCCACTGGCGCCTGATGGTTATGCTGGTCTCATATCGTCAGCATAGGAGCATATGATGCCCAGCCTTCTTGGAATTT
>JAOXSB010000094.1 GCA_025800345.1 Mangrovicoccus sp.
AAGACGTAAGGCTCGGCCATGGAGAAATAGTCGCGCCAAGGCAGAGTGGTCACCAAAGGCGCCAGGATGAAGGCGACGAAGATCAGATTGACCAGCAAGGCGGGAAAGATCCGCAGCCCCCGGGAGGCGACAAAGCGCCAATGCGAGGCCGAATAGTAAAAACTGCCCGTGATCAGAAAGCCCGAAATGGCAAAGAATACCGCCACGGCGAGGCCGCCCAGGGTATGGCCGGTCCAGGCTTTGACCGGCTCAAACGTGCCCATACCATAGGCAAAGGCCCAAGCATGGGAGACGATCACAGCAATGGCGGCGATCATGCGCAGCAGGTTGAGGTTATTGTCCCGGCCCTGGGCGCGCTCCGCGAGATAAATCATTGTCACACGATACCCTTGCCGAACCTTTTGGCGCATGCGGCAGTGTTAGTGTTTCGGCGGGGATGGGGCCAGCCCCGCCGGGGCAGGGGGGCAGTGGTTTGATATTTTTTGCGAAAGGCGCCCACGGTCATGCCGCTCCAGGCTTTGAAGCGGCGATAGAAAGAGCGTACCTCGTCATAGCCCAGCTCGCTGGCGATATGAGACACTGGCAGATCGCTGGTGCAGAGGGCCCGTGTGGCGGCCTCGAACCGGGCTTCATCCAGCAATTGCTGAAACCCGGTGCCTTCTTGTTCCAACCGCCGGTGCAGGCTGCGCCCGCTCATGCCAAGGCTGCGCGCCACCGCCTCGCGGTTTTGCCCGCGCCCGGGATCGGCCGCTTTCAACGCCCGGCGCACCCGGTCCGCGCTGGATAGGTTGCGGTTGATCTTGGCCAGCAGATCATCGGCAAAGCGCAGCAATGTGGCCAACAGCTTTGGATCCGCATTGGGATTGGCCAGATCCAGATGGGCGCTGTCGATCCAAATGCTGTTTTGCGCCTCGCCAAAGCTGATCTGGCAATCGAAATGCGCCTCTAGGGCGCGGATCGCGCCGGGATCGCTGGGCGGGCCATGGGTGAAGCTGACCTTTTGCGGCCGCACGCCCATGCGGATGATCTGTTTCACAAACCCATACCAAGAGCCCAGAGTGTTTTCGGCCACATGGCGGGCAACCTCGGGATCCCAAAGCTGACAGGTCCAGCGCAGATGCGAGTGGTGCGGGCCAATGCCCAGATGGGTGGTGCCGATATCCCCGAAAATCTGTTCATAAGCGGGGATGATCTCGCACATCTCGCGCAGGCAGGACACATGGTTAGAGATATAGCCCAGCACATTATAGGTGCCCAAATCCACTTTCTGGGCGGTGTGCAGCCCGAAAAGCGGATCGCCGCTTTGCGCCAGCAGATCGGCCACCAGCGCTTCGAGCCGCCACAGCGGGATGCGGTAATCAATATCATCAAGCCGCTCGGGATCGATCTGGTGGCGCGCCAGAAGCAGGCCGGGATCAATCCCATAAGCCGGAGCGGCTTTGAGATATTGGCTGACCGCCAAGGACGAGGCAAAGCCCGTGTGATGATGTGGCGGCAAAGGCGACATGGGGGGCGCGCGCGGTCCTGTGTTGGATCCTGTTGCGCTTGATCATAACAGTTTGGCCATATCTGATACAATCCTGTCCAAATGGGACAGTGACCGCCCGGCGCGATCCTTTAGGGTTTTGCGGAAATTGCAGGTGGGGGCCTGCGGGGATCAAACGGAGAAAAACGTGATGAAGCGTTGGAACAGTTGGGGCCACGAGGACAAAGACGAAGCGCAAGAATTGCCCGCGGCGGCTTTGGCCGTGTTGCAAGAGCGCGTGGGCCAATCCACGCCGCTGCGCGATGCCAGTTTGCCAGAGGTGGCGGCCAAGGTGCCTGCCACGCGTCTGCCGGGTCATCCACTGATCAAAACCGATGCCGACACCCGGCTGCGCCATGCCCGCGGGCAGAGCTATCCCGATTGGCTGGCCCTGCGCAGCGGCGAGATCGGGGATTTCCCCGATGGGGTGGCTTTGCCCGAAAGCGAGGCCGAGGTGGTCGAGTTGCTTGAGTTTGCCGCCGCCAATGGCATTGCGGTGATCCCCTATGGCGGGGGCACGTCGGTGGTGGGCCATATCAACCCCGCCTCAAGCGCGGCCCCGGTATTGACCATCGCCATGAGCCAGATGACCAAGCTGGTGGAGCTTGATCGCGAAAGCAATATCGCCACGATCGAGGCTGGCGCGCCGGGCCCGGTGGTTGAGGCCCAGCTCAAAGAGCAAGGCTATACCCTGGGCCATCTGCCGCAATCTTGGGAATTCTCCACCCTGGGAGGCTGGATTGCCAGCCGCTCCAGCGGGCAGCAATCCCTGCGCTATGGGCGCATTGAGCAGCTATTCGCGGGCGGGCGCATGATCACCCCCAAAGGGGTGCTTGAGATCCCGGCGCTGCCTGCCTCATCGGCGGGGCCGGATCTGCGCGAGATCGTTTTGGGCTCGGAAGGGCGGATGGGCATTCTGACCCAAGTGAAAATGCGCGTCACGCCCCTGGCCGAGAAAGAGACCTTTCAGGGGCTGTTCTTTCCCGATTGGGCCGCGGGTGTGGCTGCGGCCAAAGCCTTGGCGCAGCGCCGGGTGGGGCTTTCCATGGTGCGGCTGAGCAATGCGGTGGAGACCATGTCGCTGCTGAAAATGTCCGGCGGAGAATTCATCGCGCCGCTGGAGCAATATTTGCAAAGCCAAGGGATCGGCGATCAGAAATGCATGATGGTGGCCGGGCTGACCGGCAGCACTGTGCAAGTGGAGCGCTTGACCGAGGATCTGAGTGCCATTGCCAAGGAATTTGGCGGCATGCCAGTGCCGATGCTGGGCGAGAAATGGGAACATGGGCGGTTTTCCGGCCCCTATCTGCGCGAGCCGCTTTGGCTGGCCGGATATGGTGTGGACACTATGGAAACCGCTGTGAATTGGGCCGATGTGGATGCCACTATGGCGCGGATGGAAAGCGCCATTGCCGGGGCTTTGGGCGGCGGCGGCGTGCATGTGTATAGCCATCTTTCCCATATCTATGGGCAGGGTTGTTCGATCTATTCCACCTATGCTTTCCCGGTGGGCGATGATTACAGCGATGCTATGGCGCGCTGGCGCAAGCTCAAAGCCGCTGGGGCCGAGGCCATCACCGCTTCGGGCGGCACGATCAGCCATCAGCACGGGGTTGGGGTGGATCACAAACCCTATCTTGAGGCCGAAAAATCCGCTCTGGGGGTGGAGGCGATCGGGGCCATGGCCGGGGTCTTTGATCCCGCGGGCATGATGAATCCCGGCAAGCTGGTTTAAGCGCCGGGCAGCAGGGGGCAGCGCCATGGGGTTGCGCATTCAGCGGCAAAAGCTTTGGGACAGCCTGGGGGCGCAGCCCTGGGATCTGGTGGTGATCGGCGGCGGCATCACTGGCGCCGGGGTGCTGCGCGAGGCGGTGCGGGCGGGCTATCGCACGCTGTTGCTGGAACAGCGCGATTTCGCTTGGGGCACCTCAAGCCGGTCTTCGAAAATGGTCCATGGGGGGCTGCGCTATTTGGCGGCGGGGGATATCAAGCTCACCCGCCATTCCCTGCGCGAGCGCGAGAGATTGCTGGAGGAGGCCCCAGGGCTGATCGAGCGGATGGGCTATTTCGTGCCCATGGGCAAAGATCAGCGGTTCAAGCGCATGCAATATATGCTGGGCATTCGCGCCTATGCGGCCATGGCGGGCACCCATGATGCCAGCTATGTGAAACAGCCCGATCTGCTGGCGGCGATGCCGGGGTTGGCCGGGGCGGATCTGCATGGGGCCTGCTATTATACCGATACGGTGACCGATGATGCGCGGCTGGTGCTGCGGGTGCTGCAAGAGGCGCTGGCCGCGGCCGATGCGGCGGGGGGGGCGGCCCATGCGCTGAATTATGTGCAGGTGCGCGATTTCGACATTGATGGCGGCGCTGTGGCGGGGATCAGCTTGCGCGATGAGAGCACTGGCCAGTTCACCACCGTTGAGGCTCATGCGGTGATCAATGCTACCGGCGCTTGGGCCGATGGGCTGCGCGGCAAGCTGGCCCCGGGAAAACGCATCCGCCCCTTGCGCGGCAGCCATCTGGTGTTCGAGCGCGCCCGGCTGCCCGTGGATGAGGCGCTGATCTGGCCCCATCCCGAGGATGACCGCCCCTGTTTCATCTATCCTTGGGAAGGTGCCACAGTGGTGGGGACCACGGATTTGGACCATGGGGCGGATTTGAATTTCGAGGCGCAGATCTCGCGCCGGGAGATCGACTATCTCATGGCTTTGGCCGGGGCTTGCTATCCTCAGGCGCAGCTGAGCGAGGGCGATATTCTCTCTAGCTGGGCCGGGGTGCGCCCGGTGATTGGCTCGGAAAAAAGCCGTGACCCTTCTAAGGAGCGGCGCGATCACGCGGTTTGGAGCGATGGCAATCTGGTCACGGTCTCGGGGGGCAAACTGACCACGTTCCGGCTCATGGCCCAAGACGCGCTGGCCGCCGCCGCGCCGCATTTGCCCAAACGCGCCGCGCCCGCAGGCGATGATGGCCGGATCTTTGCCGCCCCCGCGCCAAGCGATCCCGGCCCGCTGCCCGGCCCCCGCGCCCGGTTTGAGGGGCGCTATGGCGCGATGCTGCCTGCTTTGGTTGAGGGCGCAACGCCGGCCGAGCGCGCGTCTTTGCACGGCACGCCCTATTGCCTGGCCGAATGCCGCTGGGCGGCGCGGAACGAAGCGGTGATGCATCTTGATGATCTGATGCTGCGCCGCACAAGGCTGGGTAATTTGCTGCCCCAAGGCGGGGATGAGATCTTGCCGCAAATCGCTCAGATCTGCGCCGCCGAACTGGGCTGGGACGGGGATAAATGGGCCGCAGAGCGCGCCCGCTATGAAGCGATCTGGCGCGATTGCTACTGGATGCCAAACTAACACAAGCAAACGGGGAGGGGGCGATGGACCCGAAGCGGGCACAGAAGGGGGATCTTCTTCTGGCGATTGACAATGGCACGCAAAGCCTGCGGGCGCTGATTTTCGACGCCCAGGGGCAATTGCTGGCCAAATCCACCAGCACGCTTGAACCTTACGTCTCCCCCGAGCCGGGCTGGGCGGAACAAGATGCGGAATATTACTGGCAAAAGCTCTGCGAGACCTGCCAGGCCCTGCTGAAAGCCCATCCTGATCTGCGCCCGCGCTTGCGCGGAGTGGCCCTAAGCTGTCAGCGCGCCACGGTGATCAATCTGGACCGCGATGGCAATCCGCTGCGCCCGGCGATTGTTTGGCTCGATCGCCGGGTGGCCGATGATCTGCCGCCCCTGGGCGCTTGGGCACCGTTGATTGCCCTGAGCGGTAAATCCCGCGCCCTGCGCGATGCGCAGATGAAAGCGCGCTCCAATTGGATCCGCCAGCACCAGCCCGAGATTTGGGCCAAGACCCATAAATATCTTAGCCTCTCTGGCTTTCACAATTTCCGCCTGACCGGCCAATATCGCGATGCGGTCTCTAGCCAGGTGGGCTATTTGCCTTTTCAGTTTCCCAAACGCGCTTGGGCCAGTGCCAAAAGCTGGGAATGGCCCGCTTATGGGCTGCGCCGCGAGATGCTGCCCGATCTGGTGGAAGCGGGCGCGCCCATTGGCGAGATCACCGCAAAGGCCGCTGCGGCCACGGGCCTGCCCCAAGGCCTGCCAGTGATCGCCGCCGGTTCAGATAAAGCTTGCGAAGTGTTGGGATCGAACAGTCTTGATCCCGCGACCGGCTCTATCAGCTATGGCACCACCGCCACCTTTAATGCGGTGACGCCGAAATTTGCCCAGCAATCCCCTTCCCGCCCGGCCTATCCCGCAGCCATGCCCGGGGCGTTCAATTTAGAATTCATGGTGGAGCGGGGCTTTTGGATGGTCAGCTGGTTCAAAAACGAATTCGCCCATCACGAATTGCACCGGGCCGAGAGCGAAAATATCTCGCCCTATGCGCTGCTCAATGATTTGCTGCGCTCGGTGCCGCCGGGCTCTATGGGGCTGGTGTTGCAACCCTATTGGACCTCGAGCTCTGCTGAGAGCGATCAAAACGCCAAAGGCGCGATCATCGGCTTTGGCGAGGTGCATACTCGGGCGCATTTCTACCGGGCGATGATCGAGGGCATCGTTTACGCGCTGCATGTGGGGCAAATGCGGCTGGAGAAAATCACCGGCAGTGCGATGCAGCGGATCCGCATTTCCGGGGGCGGCTCGCAAAGCGATGAGATCATGCAGATCAGCGCCGATGTGTTCGGCAAACCCTGCGAGCGGCTGCATACATTTGAAACCGCCGGGCTTGGCGCGGCGATCAATGTGGCGGTGGGCACGGGGCTTTATTCCAGCCATGCCAGCGCCGCGGATGCCATGGTGCATGTGAGCCAGCGTTTTGAGCCCAACCCCCATAACCACCATATCTATACCCAGCTTCATGGGCGGGTTTACGCGAAAATGTATTCCCGCCTTGCGCCGCTCTATCACGAGATCAAACGCATCATCCGCTATCCGGCGGATTGAGCGGTAGGGCGGGCCTGGGGCGCGCGCAGCGCGCCGATGGCCATGGGCACGAATTGCGAGAGCAGCGACGGGCCGGATTGCAATTCCGGCTCAAGCCCCAATTGGGTCAGCCCGCCTTCATGCAATGCGATGATGAACCGGCACAGGGTGGTCAGCTGCTCTGGGCGCTTGGCCAGATCTGGGGCCAGATCGGTGAGGATCTTTGACAGCCGTTCACGGCTGCCTGCCGGATCGGGACAGATGCCACCCCAATAGCGCGCGGGTGTGGCAATCCATGACAAGCGCCAGTGTGCACCAGCCATCCTTGCCGCCCCAGACACGGGCGAGATCGGTCGACCACCGCTCATTGGGCCTCTCTGCGACCGATGGCGAGGCTTCGACACGGGGGGGCGCGCCCGTGGGCCTCTTGCGAAACTGCCAGCCCTTGATCTGAAAGACCCGCTACACCGTGTTCTTGTTGAACCCAAGCAGCCAGGCAACGGTGCGATAGCCGAAGGAGGGCTCTTCTTCGATCAGCGCCTTGATGGGAGCGACGAACCTGTCATCAAGTTTTGGCGCGGCCTTTGTGGGCATGTAGTAGACAGTGCGGCGCGGGACACCGAACCATGCACAAAGTTTCGTCATGGGCACCACAATACCATCGTCGAGAAGGCCTTGTTGAACGCTGCGGATCACTTGTCGTCCTCCGCGTCCAGCAAGGCCTGGAGCTTTTTTCTGGCGCGGAGCTCCAGCATAGCTTCGCCATAGGCTTCTTGCAGGTCGCGAAGCTGCTTTTCATATTCCTGACGCACATCAAGCGGATTGGCCTTCAGGGCGTTCTCCGTGCCCTTGCGCGCATCATCCATCCAGTTCTCGATCTTCGAGGGCGTCAAATCATACGATCGGCTCGCTTCGGCCAACGTCGCCTTGCCTTGAATAATCTCAATGACGAGCGCTTCGCCGTCCATCTCTTGATCCCGTCTTCCAATGGTCCACTCATCGCTACGTTTTCCTCCTTGTAGCATGAGCAGATTTTCACTGGGTCGATACATTGGTGTGGTTGGGTCAAGGGAGGACCTGGGGGCCCCTGGAGCCTCAGCTCGATTTGCGCTTGTGCTGCGCCATCAGGCCTAGACCCCCAAGGCCGAGGGCGAGGAATGGCAAGGAGGCGGGGATGGGCACTTCAGCGGTGTCGTCGGCAAATGTCAGGTTGAGCCGTCCGAAGGTGACATCATTATAATCCCGGCCCGCGCTAAATAACACGCGAAATGCAAAACTGTTTTCGTCGATCAGGAAGTTGGATCCGCCGCTAAGGTCAGTCAGCGAACCACCATCTTGGGGCGGCAAAAACGCGCCGACACTCACGCCGGTCAGCTCGGCGTCAATTCCAGTCACCGTGATGCTAAAGTCTCCCGCGAAAACTGGTCCGAAGGTGAAATCCAACGCTGCATTCCCAAAGTCTAGAAACTCTGTGTCGAACAGGAAACCCCCGATATTCGTGCTGTTGTTCGACCCCGCCAGCTCAACGGAGCCGTCGACGGAAACGACATCTGCGTAAGCGTTGAGCTGTACGCCAATCTCGGCATCGCCGAAGAGCCCTGTCGTCGCCGCTGTCGCCCCACTTGCGGCTACTATCCCGCACGCTACGACCGCAGTCGCAAAAATCTTCATCTGCACAATGTGCCCCCGGGAAGCTCATAATCATTGGTCGCGAAAAAGATCCAGACAATGCGAATCAATGTCAATGTTTTATCTTCTGTGACTTGGCTGGATCGACTCATCATCTTAGCGCTGCGCATTTCCAATTTTTCGTAGTTTGGAAAAATGGCGGTGGTTCTTCTCTGGGGTTGCGGAAAACAGGCCAAACAACCCTACAAGGCTCCAGACAAAGCGAACCATTCGCGGGAAGTAGACCTTCGCACGAGAGCCGCGAACGGCAGAAAAGTTCCCACACCCGCCACCCCAATATTCTGCGATGAGCGCTGCGCCCGCGTCTGCCAGCTGTGAAGGCGCGTGGCGCCGAGGAACGGGCCATATCGCTTGGGCGGTGAGTCACTGGATGTCTTGCGGGCTGTCCAGTAATTACGACCAAAGTCGGAATGGCGGCCCATTTTGCGGGGCAATTGCCCAGTTTCTTGGCCAAAAGGGTCACAGTTGAGACGTTGCGGCATCTTCGGCCTAGCCAAAAGCGCGAAAGAATGAAAAGACGCCTCCGCGCGGGCCCTTTGGCGCGCAGCTACCGCAAACCCCGCCGGCATCTTGATGGATCTCCTCTGGAGAGCTTTCAGGCTGCGGGTATGACAAGAAAGATGCTTGAGGCCAGATATGGGTTTGACTTGTTCAGATGTGATGCTGCCCCCCGAACATCAGCAGACCATCGGTCCTGATGACAGCATTGCCACCGCCTTTAACGTCATCAAAAAAAGCCGGGCGCGCTTTCTGCCCGTGGTTGATGAAAACGGTGTGTATCTCGGGGTCTTTACCTCGCCCACCCTGCTGAAACTGATCTTGCCGAAAGCGGCAACGATTGGCATGGGTTCGGAATCCACGCGCGTGGCCCTGGACAATCTAGGGTTTATGAGCCTGTCGAAATCCGATTTCGACGATCAGCTTGAACATCTCAAGCTGGAAAAAGTGTCGGACAACATGTCCAACCCGGCCAATATCCCGGTGGCGGCCCCCGACACTCCGATCATGGAAGGCATCTTCCTGATCTATAAGTTCAAACGCCATGTGATCTTGGTCGACCCGAAAACCAAGCGTTTCGTGGGCACGGTCAGCCCCAATTCGCTGCTTGATCACGTCCTTGGCTAACCCCTGAACGGGAACTGTAAAATTGAGTGCACAATCCTCCTCCCATGCAGAGGCCAGTTTCTCTGTACCTGACTTGCTTGGCGTCGACCCGGTTTGGGTTGCCACCAGCATTCTGATCCTCGTCTATGCGATTTTGATCACCGAGAAACTCAACCGCGCCATCTTGGCCATGCTGGGCGCCTCGTTGATGGTGATTTTCGGCATTATCAACCAACAGCAAGCGCTGAATGGCGTGGATGCCAATACTTTGGCGCTGCTGATCGGTATGATGGTGATCGTGGGCATCACCAGTAAATCGGGCCTGTTCCAATATGTGGCGATCAAATCCTCTAAGGCGGTGAAGGCTAATCCCACGGGCATTTTGATCATGCTGACGCTGATCACCGCGATTTTCTCGGCGCTGCTGGACAATGTGACCACGGTGCTGCTGATCGCGCCGATCACCTTGCTGATCACCGAAGCCTTGGAAACCCCGGTCTTTCCCTTCTTCATGGCGGAAATCCTGGCCTCGAATGTGGGCGGGACCGCAACTTTGATCGGTGACCCGCCCAATATCATCATCGGTTCTGCCGCGGGGCTGAGCTTTAACGATTTTGTGGTGAACCTGGCGCCGATCGCTGCGATTTGTTTGGTGGTGCTGACAGCGATCATCTATCTCATGAACCGCAAAACCCTGGCCAAGATCCCGCAATCGGCCAGTGACCGGATCATGAAATTCGACGAATCCGGTGCCATCACCGATCCGGTTTTGATGATCAAATCGCTTTCGGTTCTCGCGCTGGTTCTGTTCGGCTTCATCGTCGGCCATGGCCATGGCATCATGCCGGGCACGGCGGCTCTGGCGGGGGCAGCCCTGCTGATGCTGCTGGCCTATTGGAAGCAAAGCCCCGAAGAGCAATCGGAATCGGTGCATGAGATTTTCGGCGAGGTGGAATGGGTGACCATCCTGTTCTTTGGCGGTCTTTTCGTGATCGTGGCCGGTGTGGAACATGTGGGCCTGTTGAATTTCTTTGCCGAAAAAGTGCTGGAAATCACCGATGGCGATATGATGTGGACCGCTTTCTTGGTGTTCTGGGCCTCGGGGATTTTGTCGGCCATTCTCGACAATATTCCTTTTGTGGCCACGATGATCCCCTTGATCGAAGCCACGGCCGATACTTTTGGCGGGCCTGATGCGATTGAGCCGCTTTGGTGGTCGCTGGCATTGGGCGCATGTTTGGGCGGCAACGGCACCTTGCTGGGCGCAAGCGCCAACCTGACCGTGGCGGCCTATGCGGAAAAAGCCAAACAGCCCATCGGTTTCCTGGCCTTTATGCGCATTGCCTTCCCGATCATGATCCTGACCTTGATGATCGCCAATGTGTATCTCTGGCTGCGCTATTTCTACTGATCTCTAGCGCCATCTCGAAGGATCTAAGCCCTGTCCCCGTCTTGGGGGCGGGGTTTTTCTTTGCCTTTACCGGCCCGCTTTGCCCGGCGGCCCTGACAGAAAACGTCACCTAAGTTTGACCCTTTCGGCAATTGCGCGACCGGGCGCTGGCTGGGCACACTGCGCCGACCTGGGAGGGGTTCGGCCTATGCATTGTGACGGCATAGGGGCGGCGGTGATGATCTTAGCGCGGGCAAACCCGTGCGAGGGAGCGGCTGGCCACGCGCTTCTTTCGGTGGTGAAGGAGGGCATCACATGCCGCAGCAAACGCAACGAGCATCCCATAATGCGCCGCATCCCACGGGGTATGGTGATCGGGGCGTTTTCTGATCTGCCCAAGGGGGGGCGGTTTCTTCACATCAAACGGAAATCGAACGCGGCTTCTTTGGTTGCTCGCATGAGGGAAACGAAATGACTGAAGCATATATCTATGACGCGGTGCGCACCCCGCGCGGCAAAGGCCGCAAGGATGGCAGCCTGCACGAGGTCACCGCGGTGCGCTTGTCCTCGACTGTTCTGAACGCGCTGAAAGAGCGTAACGGGATGGAAGATAGCAGCATCGAAGATGTGATCTGGGGCAATGTCCATCAGGTGGGCGAGCAGGGCGCGAATATCGCCCGGACCGCTGTGCTCCAGTCCAATTTCGGTGATGTGGTGCCCGGCGTGTCGGTCAACCGTTTCTGTGCCTCGGCGCTGGAAACCGTCAATATGGCCGCCAACCAGGTCAAAGGCGGTGATGGTGACGCCTATATCGCGGGCGGTGTGGAAAGCATGAGCCGCGTGCCTATGGGGTCTGATGGCGGCGCGATTGCCGTAGACCCTTCGGTGGCTATTGCCGCCTATATGGTGCCCCAGGGGATTTCCTCGGATATCATCGCCACCGAATATGGCTTCACCCGCGATCAGGCCGATGCCATGGCCGTGGAAAGCCAGCGCCGCGCTGCCTTGGCCTGGAAAGAAGGCCGGTTCGGCAAATCGATCATTCCAGTGAAGGATATCAATGGCGCAACCATCCTGGCCCATGACGAATATATCCGCGAAGGCACCACGGTAGAGGGCCTTTCGGGTCTGAAGCCGAGCTTTAAGGATTTGGGTGAAACCATGCCTGGTTTCGATCAGATCGCGATCATGAAATATCCGCATCTGGAAAAGATCAACCATATCCACCATGCGGGGAACAGCTCGGGCATCGTCGATGGGGCCGCAGGCATCCTGATCGGCAACAAAGAATTTGGCGAGAAATACGGCCTGAAACCGCGTGCGCGGTTCAAAGCCACCGCGAAAATCGGCTCGGATCCCACCATCATGCTGACCGGCCCGGTGCCGGTGACTGAAAAGATCCTCAAACGCGCTGGCATGACCATCGGCGATATCGATCTTTTTGAGGTGAACGAGGCCTTTGCATCGATCGTGATGCGGTGGGAGCAAGCCTTTGACGCCGATCATGACAAGGTCAATGTGAATGGCGGCGCAATTGCCATGGGCCATCCCATGGGGGCCACTGGCGCGATCATCCTGGGCACTCTGCTTGATGAGATGGAGCGTCAGGACAAAGAAACCGGCCTGGCCACGCTCTGCATTGGTGCAGGCATGGGGTCCGCCACCATTATCGAACGCGTGTAATCCCGGCGCTGGAGACGAAGATGACTGAATTTACGCTTACCAAACACGACGACGGCGTCGCCATCATCACCTGGGACGTGCCGGGCAAATCGATGAATGTCCTCACCGAGCAGGGGATCAAAGATCTTAAGGCGGCTGTGGATGCGGCCAATGCCGATGATGAGATCAAAGGCGTTGTGATCACCTCGGGCAAGGAAGGCAGCTTTGCCGCCGGGGCCGATTTGAACATGCTGGCCGGGGCGGTTGAGACCTTTGGCGACAAGCCCGATGAGATGTTCGAAAACACCATGCAGATCCATTATGTTCTGCGCGCGATCGAACGCAACAATATGGACCCCAAGACCAATAAGGGCGGCAAACCCTATGCGGCGGCACTGCCGGGCACCGCGCTTGGCGGGGCCTATGAGGTGGCTCTGGCCACGCACCGGATTTTCTGTGCGCCCAATCCCAAAGCCAAGATCGGCCTGCCCGAGATCATGGTCGGGGTCTTTCCCGGCGGTGGCGGCACCACCCGTATGGTCCGCAAATTCGGGATCATGGCGGCGGCCCCTTACCTGCTGCAAGGTAAGACCGTGAGCCCAGACAAAGCGCTCAAAGCTGGTCTGATCGATGAGGTTGCCGATGATCCGGTGGCCGCGGCCCGCGCCTGGGTGCTGAGCGCGTCCGATGCGGATATCCTCAAGCCTTGGGATGCGAAGGGCTATAAAATGCCCGGGGGCATGCCCTATCACCCCCAGGGTTTCCAAACCATGGCCGGCAGCATCGTCATGGCCAATGGTCAAAGTTGGGGCGCTTTCCCAGCGATCCAGGCGATCCTGAAAGCCATCTATGAAGGCGCGCTGGTGCCCTTTGACACGGCGCTGAAAGTCGAAGCGCGCTGGTTCCAAAATGTGCTGCTCAACCCCTCGTCCGAGGCGATGATCCGCACGCTCTTCATCAATAAGGGCGCGCTGGAGAAAGGCGCAAACCGTCCCGATGTGGGCGACGAGACCGTCAAGAAAGTCGGTGTTCTCGGCGCGGGCATGATGGGGGCCGGGATCGCCTATGTTTCTGCGAAAGCAGGGATCGAAGTGGTGCTGATCGACCAGACCCAAGAAGCTGCGGATAAGGGTAAATCCTATTCCGAAGGGCTGCTGGACAAAGCCATCTCGCGCAAGAAATCCACGCCTGAGAAGAAAGAGGCGCTGCTTTCCAAGATCACCGCATCCACCGATCTTGAGCTGCTCAAAGATGTGGATCTGATCGTTGAAGCGGTGTTCGAGGATCCCGGCGTCAAAGCCGAGATGACCAAAAAGGTCGAAGCGATCATCCCTGAGGATGCGATCTTTGCCTCCAACACCTCGACCTTGCCGATCACCGGCTTGGCCGAAGCCTCGGTGCGTCCCGAGCAATTCATCGGCATCCATTTCTTCTCGCCGGTGGATAAAATGCTGCTGGTGGAGATCATCAAAGGCGAGAAAAGCGGCGATCGCGCGGTGGCCAAATCGCTCGATTTCGTGCGCCAGATCAAGAAGACCCCGATTGTCGTCAATGATGCGCGGTTCTTCTATGCCAATCGCTGCATCATTCCTTCGGGCAATGAAGCTTTCCGCATGATCGGCGAAGGCGTTGGTCTGCCGCTGATCGAGAATGCCGGGCGTTTGCTGGGCTTCCCGGTGGGCTCGCTGCAGCTCATGGATGAGACCAGCATCGATCTGGCGGGGCGGATTTCTCGCGCCACCATGGCCCAAGAGGGCGAAGATGCGGTGGATCCGCTGACCTTCAAAGTCATCGAATATCTCGAAGGCAAAGGCCGTTTGGGCCGCAAAGCCAAAGCCGGGCTTTATGAGTATGACGAGAAGGGCAAGCGCCAAGGCTTGTGGCAAGGCATCCACGAGGAATTCCCTCTGGCCGAAGACCAGCCTGATGTGGAAACCGTGCAGCATCGGTTGATGCTGACCCAAGTGCTCGAAGCGGTGCGCGCGCTGGAAGAAGGCGTGCTGGAAGACATCCGTGAAGGCGATGTGGGCGCGGTTCTGGGCTGGGGCTTTGCCCCTTGGTCCGGCGGTCCTTTCGGCTGGCTCGACATCACGGGCCCGGCCCGGGTTGTGGAAATCTGTGACGCGCTGGAAGCCGCCCATGGGGAACGTTTCAAAGCCCCGGCTTTGCTGCGTGAAGTTGCGGAAAAAGGCGAGACTTTCTACGGCCGTTTCGCAAGCTGATCGCGTGATCATAGGAAACCGGCATCGGGGCTACGCCCCGATGCGCTCATGGCGCGCGCCTCGGCTTTGGCCGGGGCGCGCGTCTGACTATTGAGAATTGGAAACAATCCCCGGAAACCTTCGGGGCGGCGTTAATCATGGTTTATATTCTATCCCTCACCGCATAAATTGACGGTGAGTAATGATTTTGGAGAGATGAGTCCCATGGCAGAACGCGTCCTCGTCACCGGAGGGGCCGGTTATATTGGCTCCCATGCTTGTAAGGCGCTGGCCGGTGCTGGTTATATCCCTGTCACCTTTGATAATTTCGTCACGGGCTGGCGCGAAGCGGTACAATTTGGCCCAATGGAAGAGGGTGATTTGCGCGACCGGGCCCGGTTGGAAGAGGTGATGCGCAAGCACGAGCCGGTGGCGGTGATGCATTTCGCGGCGCTGTCCAATGTGGGCGAGGCCTCTCGCGATCCCGGTCTTTACTGGGACAATAACGTGATCGGCTCCTTGCGCCTGGTGGAAGCCATGGCCGCGTGCAAAATTCCCAATCTGGTATTTTCCTCCACCTGCGCCACCTATGGTGAACATGATGGGGTGATGCTGGATGAAAGCTGCCCGCAGCTGCCGCTGAACGCCTATGGCGCCTCTAAACGCGCGGTCGAGGATCTGATCGTGAATTTCGCCGCAGCTCCGGATGTGGATCTGAACTATGTATTTTTCCGCTATTTCAACGTGGCAGGGGCAGATCCCGAAGCGGAGATTGGCGAGTTTCACCGTCCCGAAACCCATTTGATCCCCTTGGCGCTCGATGCGGTGCGCGGGCGGCGCGATAAGCTGACCATTTTCGGTCAGGATTACCCCACGCCAGACGGCACTTGCGTGCGCGATTATGTGCATGTGACCGATTTGATCGCGGCCCATGTTCTGGGGCTGGAACATCTGCGCGCGGGCAAAGGCTCGGATGTTTTCAATCTGGGCACTGGCCGGGGCTTTTCCGTGCGCGAAGTGGTCGAAGCAGTGGCCAAGGTTACCCAAGAGCCCGTGCCCGCCGAAGATGGCCCGCGCCGGGCGGGCGATTGCGCGGCCCTGGTCTCGGGCTCGGTGAAAGCCGCTGACGAGTTGGGCTGGGCACCAGATCATTCCAGCTTGGACGAGATGATCTCCACCGCTTGGGCCTGGCATCAGCGCCCGGGCTATAAAGCCTGATCATAGAAAAGCCGCCACGCGCCCCGCGCGGCGGCTTTTGATTTAGTGGCAGGGCGCGTCTTAGCCCTGTTGCTGCGCCAGGATTTCTTCTTCGACTTGGCCCAGGCGCTCTTTGCCGAAAAAGATCTCATCGCCCACAAAAAATGTGGGAATGCCGAATGTGCCGCGCGCCACGGCCGCTTCGGTATTAGCAAAAAGCTTGTCTTTGACCTCTTGGTCTTGGGTGCGGGCCAAAAGCTGCGCCCCATCAAGCCCGGCCGCGGTAAAGACCTGGGCGAACACCTCTGGGTCATCCATTTTCTTGCTATCTTCCCACATGGCCCGCAGGCCGGCCGCAAGATAAGTGTCGAATTGCCCATCCATCTGCGCCGCCACAGCCCCGCGCATCAACAGCACTGTGTTCACCGGGAAATGCTTGTTGAACTTGTAATTGCTGAGCCCGTGACGCTTTACAAAGCGGTCGATCTCGATGCGGTCATAGTTCAATTTCCCCTTCACATTGGAATAGGTGAAGATAGGGGCCTTATTGCCCGTGGCTTTGAAAATCCCCCCCAGCAGGCAGGGGATGATGTTGAATTTAACGCCGGTGCGCTCTTCGATCTCGCCCATGGCGTGATAGGCGAAATAGGCATTGGGGCTGCCGAAATCGAAGATGAAATCTACAGAAACGCTCATGGGGGTTACCACTTCTCTTTCCAAGGGCGCAGATCCATTTCATGGGTCCAGGCCGTGCGCGGCTGATTGTGTAGCATCACGTAATTCTGGGCGATGTGATCAGGGTTTAGGATCTGATCATGTTCGCGCAGCTCGTCCACATTGGGGAAATTCTCGCGGATAAAGCTGCTATCGATGGCCCCATCGATGATGGTATGGGCCACATGGATATTTTTCGGCCCCATTTCCCGGGCCATGGATTGGGCAAAGGCGCGCAGGGCATGTTTGGCGCTGGAAAAGGCCGAAAAGCTGGCCCCGCCGCGCAGGCTGGCGGTTGCGCCGGTGAAAATCACTGTGCCGCGGCCCCGTGGCTCCATGCGGATGGCGGCTTCGCGGCCCATAAGGAACCCGGCAAGACACGCCATTTCCCACACTTTACGATAGACCCGCGTGGTGGTTTTTGTCACCGGGAACATGACATTGGCACCGATATTGAACACCGCCACTTCAATCGGGCCGATCTCGGCCTCAATCTTATCCATCAAGGCGATCATTTCGTCTTCATCGCGGGCATCGGCGGGCATGGCCGCCGCTTGATTGCCCTCGTCTCGGATCGATTGCGCCAGTTCCTCGAGAGCCTCCGCATGACGCGCGCGCCGCACCACACAAGCTGTGAAGCCTTCGTGGGCAAAGGCCCGCGCAATGGCCGCACCGGTATCGTCGCCTGCCCCGATGATCAGGCAGGCGCCTTTTGGGTTTTGCATTTGCCTCTCCTTTTTGCTGATCCGGTGCGGCCGATAGGTTAGGCCGCGCCCGTATACTCCTTGCGCAGCTCACGGCGCAGCACTTTGCCCACAGCGTTTTTCGGCAGTTCTTTGACGTATTCGATCCGCTTGGGCACTTTATAGCTGGTCAGATGCTGTCGGCAGAAATCGGTGATCTGCTCTGGGCTGGGCCGGTCTGCTTCGGGCACCACGAACAAACAAACCGCTTCGCCGGTTTTTTCATCAGGCACTCCCACTACCGCGCATTCATTCACTTGCGGCATTTGACTGACCACGTCTTCGACCTCGTTCGGAGCCACATTAAAGCCCGACACGATCACCAGATCCTTTTTGCGATCGACGATGCGATAGCTTTCATCGGGGTCTTTGATGGCGATATCGCCGGATTTCAGCCAACCGTCATCGGTCAGTGTTTTGGCGGTGGCCTCAGGCGCGTTCCAATAGCCTTGCATCACTTGCGGGCCGCGGATCCAAAGCTCGCCGGGATCGCCATCGGGCACGTCTTGGCCCGCATCATCCACCAGGCGCAGTTCTGTATGGGCGAGGGCCACGCCGATGGAGCCGATTTTCTCGCGCCCCAGCTTATTGGCGGTAGTGCCCGGCGAGGTTTCAGACATGCCATAGGCCTCGGTCACCACACAGCCGGTCAGGGCTTGCCATTTCTCTGCCGCCGCATGGGTCAAGGCGGTGCCGCCTGAGACGGTGATTTTCAAGGAAGAGAAATCCAGCGCCTTGAAGGAGTCCGTGCTGGTCAAGGCCACGATCAGCGTGTTGATCTGCAAGAACCCGTGGAATTTTTTGCCTTTCAACGCTTTGGCAAAGCTTTCCAAATCGCGGGGATTGGGGATCAGCAAACTGTGGCAGCCGCGGCTGAAAAAGACTAGGTTATGGGCTGTAAAACCAAAGATGTGATAGAGTGGCAGCGGGCCGACCCAAACCTCGCCCGGATCGATTTTGCGTTCATCCAAATGCGCCCCCACCTGGCACATATTGGCCAGCAAATTGCCATGGGTGAGGATCGCGGCTTTCGAGGGGCCCGTGGTGCCGCCGGTATATTGCAGCAACAGCACATCCTTGGCCTCGGCGCTATGCTGCACTTTGGGCGCTTTAGCCCCTTGGCTGAGCGCGTCGCGAAAGCTGACCGCATTGGCGAATTGATAGGCCGGCACCATCTTTTTGACATGTTTCAAAACGGTGTTGATCAGCATCCGTTTGAGCGGCGGGTGCATATCCCCCACTTCGGTAACGATCACCAAGCCAACACCCGTCTTGGGCACCACATCGGCGGCGATATGGGCGGAATTGGCCAGCACCACCAGGGCTTTGGCACCGCTATCGGTGAGCTGGTGCAGCAATTCTGTGCCCGTATAAAGCGGGTTGGTATTCACCACCACGAGCCCGGCGCGAATGGCCCCGAACACTGCGATGGGGCTTTGCAGCAAATTGGGCAATTGCACGGCGATGCGGTCACCAGGTTTCAGCCCGGATTGGCGCAGAAACGCCGCAAAGGCTGCGGTTTTCTGCTCCAGTTCACTATAGGACATCTCACGCCCGAGCGCGGAATAGGCGGTGGTCTGCCCATACGCCTTGGTGCAATCGTCAAAGATATCTAGGACCGAGTTGTAACCCTTCGGATTCAGCTCCGGTAAAACTGCGCTCATACCTTCCTCCCTAAAAGTTCGGCGCTATATGTTCAGATCCCCGAGATACATGGCCTCGGTTTGCGGATCTGGCAGTCTGGTGACGCATCTCGATCTGCGAGACGGTCCCGTTCTGCGACAAAGCAACGGTGCCTGTTCTGCTAAGGCGATGCCAGCACAAAGCGGAATTCGCCCAGAATCTCGGCAATATTCCGTCCTTTGCGTGGCTTGGCACTCCTCCTTTGCCTTATCACTGGGCCGAAACATGGAAGGCTTGGCATCCTTCATGAGTGACTTTACTTTCAAAAGCTACGGCTATTAGGTTTAAAAAGGCAACCAAATTTTGCCAGTGAAAAGCGTGACGTTAGGGAAGATTATGCGCAAGCACCAAGCAGAACATTGCTCCATCGGGGGGTTTTTGAGCATTTTTGGCGATGCTTGGTCTTTGTTGATCCTGCGCGAGGCGCTTTATGGCGTGACCCGGTTCACCGAATTTCAGCGCAATACTGGCGCGGCAAAGAACCTATTGTCAGAGCGTTTGAGCAAATTGGTGGATCAAGGCGTGTTTGAGCGTGTGGAGATCGGCACCACCGGCTCGCGTTTTGCCTATGAGCTCACCGAAAAAGGGCGCTCACTGGCCCCGTTGCTGGCGGCGATTGTCTTATGGAGCAACGAACATATCTATGGCCAGGAAAACGCGCCCACTGTGATCCGTTCGAAATCGACCGGACATCAAGTGACAGAATTTAATCTCACTGGTGCGCATGGCGAGATCGATTGGCACGATATCGAGGTGGTGGCGGGGCCAGGGGCCAGCGAAGCGGCGATCAAACGGCTGGGAGCTGGCGCGCAAATGCCGGGAAAATCGGGCTCATAAAACGCCTTTTATTCCCGGCTCGCGCCGCGTTGGGGCTGGGATCAACAGTTCCGGGCCAAGGCGTTTTTCAACACCCGGGCAAACCCGATCTGGCTGGAAAGATACCCACTAAATTTCGGGATATTGTCCTCAATATCCGCGTGGCGGCAATCATAGAACATATGCAGCGATGGGGTGGGCCGGGGCAGGCTTTTGGGCAGCCGCTTGGTGGGGATCAAGATCAGCCGGGGAAAGGGCGGCAAGGTTAGGGTTTCCAGCGAGGTGCTGCCGCATTCCGTGCAATGACCGCGGCGCAAAAAGGGCGGTTGCTTATAGGCTTTGAGGCTCTGGGGCACTTTGGCATCCCAATGCACCTTGCGGCGGCGAAAGGCCATGAAATCGGCGTAATCGGCTTGGTGATATTCCTGGCAGATGCTGCAATGGCAATGGGCGCGGAACAGCGGCTCGCCTTCAATCTCGAAATGGGTTTTGCCACATTCGCAGGACCCGGTCACACAAGCTTGTGTCATGATCGTCTTCTCCCTCACCGGGGCTGAGCAGACAAAGCCCCGCCCCTCTCTAATGGGGCAGGGCCAGGGGCAAAAGCCCATCCGCTGCGGCGGATCGGCGGTTTAGCCGGGATTGATCGGCGTCACGATCGGGAACCAAGGATCGAAATCATCCATCATTCCCATCAGGCCGCGAAAGGCCAGGGGGTTGCCGCGAAAGCTGATATCCCCGGTCAGGACCAAGCGGGGAAAGCCGGCTTCTTTCAGGATCAGCTTGTTCAGCGCCTCGCGGCTCATATTTAGCGTCACATCCGCCGCATCCGATTGCACGCCTTGGGTATTGGTGAGCACCCCATGCTCGAGCTCGAGCAGATATTCCGCATCCGGCTCGGTGAATTGGAAATTGACGGTGATCTTCTTGCCCTCGGCTTTTTCCGGGTTCAGCTTCACACCAAGGAAGTCAAAGAACATATCCAAGGTCATGGCCGAAACCGCATCGCGGCCAGGGGTGGGCGAGGGGCGCGGCGAGACCCCATCGCGCAGCTCGCTGGCGGCGCTGAGATAGAAATTCCGCCAACTGCCGCTTTCCGCTTGATAGCCAAGCTGGGTCAGGGCCGCGGCTTGCATTTCACGGGCGGCTTTATTGTCTGGCTCTGCATAAACCAAATGGTTGACCAGCTCGGCCACCCAGCGGAATTCGCCCTTGTCAAAGGCGGTTTGCGCATTGGCCAGCACCGCATCGGCCCCGCCCATCGCCGCCACATAGCGGGTGCTGGACTCGACCGGGGCCAACCGGTCCAGCAAGGCGGGGTTGCCGTTGAACCAGCCCAGATAGAAATTATAGACCGCTTCGGCATTGTGTTTCACGCTGCCGTAATAGCCGCGATTGGCCCAGACATGGGCGATTGCATCGGGCATTTTGATCTGATTGGCGATCTCGCGTGGGCCATAGCCGTGATTGGCCAGGCGCAGGGTTTCGTCATGGATAAAGCGATAGGCGTCGCGCTGGTTGCGCAGATGCGATTGCACCGCCTCTTTGCCCCAACCGGGCCAGTGATGGCTGCCGAAATAGAGCTCAGACCGATCCCCGAAAAGCTGCAAGCTCTCATTGAGATACCGGGTCCAGGCCAGCACATCGCGCACCCGCGCCCCGCGCAGCGTGTAAGTGTTATGCAAGGTGTGATTGGCGGTTTCAGCTAGGCAAAGCGCTTTGAATTGCGGGAAATAAAACATCATTTCCGAGGGCGCTTCGGCCCCATGGGCCATTTGAAACTCGATATCGATCCCATCCACGGTCAGTTTCGCGCCGGTTTCCGATACGATCTGATTGGGCGGCACCACCGACACCGTGCCCGCAGGCGTGGTTTTGCCCAAGCCAGAGCCGATCTGCCCCGCCGGGCCCGTAGAGACCACATTGCCAAAATGATACGAGGCGCGCCGGGCCATAGGATTGCCCGCCAGCACATTTTCCGAAATCGCGTGTTCCATGAAGCCGTCGGGGGCGATGATGGGCACCTTGCCCGAGGTGATCTCTTCATCGCTGAGCACCCCGCGCGCCCCGCCGAAATGATCCGCATGGCTATGGGTATAGATCAGGGCCGACACCGGACGCGCGCCCAATTCGCGATTGGCCAAGGCCAATGCGGCGCGGGCGGTTTCCACGGTGGTCATGGTATCGACAATGATCCAGCCAGTTTCCCCCTCGATCAGGGTCATATTGGCCAGGTCGAACCCGCGCACCTGATAGATGCCTTTGGTGACCTCAAACAGCCCATGGATATTGTTCAACTGGCCTTGGCGCCAAAGGCTGGGATTGGCAGTGTCCGGGGCCGCGCCGTCCATGAAGGCATAGCGCTCCATATCCCAGATCACATCGCCCGCATCATTGCGGATAATCGCCGGTTCAATGGTGGCGATAAACCCGCGGCGGGCATTTTCGAAATCTTGGGTGTTGGAAAAATCAAGCTCTTCCAACACGGCGGCATTGGCGGCCTTGGTGGCCAGTTCCGCATCATCTGCGAGCAATGCCAGCGGCGCGGCGGTGCCGGCCAAAAGCAGCACAGCCCCGGTCAGGCGCGACATGGGCATGAGATCCCCTCCCTCAGGAATTTTTTGCAACCATAGGGCGGGCTCAATTCAAAGAATAATGGATTTATACTGGCAATGTTATAGATAAAATCGATAACCAGGGAACCCGATGCTGACGCCAAAACAACTCGAACAGATCCAAGCGATTGCGGAATTTGGCACGTTTAACCAAGCGGCCGGGCGGCTCAATCTTAGCCAGCCGGCACTGACCGCAAGCATTGCAAAGCTCGAGGATCGTTTGGGGTTTTCTTTGTTCCTGCGCAATAAACGCGGGGCAGAGCCGACGATTTTTGGCCGCCATATTATCGACAGTGCCCCCGAGATCTTATCGCGTTTGGGGCGGTTGCAAGACGAGCTGGGCCTGCTGGCCGGGGCCGAGCGCGGGGCGCTGCGCTTGGCCGCCGGGCCGGTTTTGATCCATGGGGCCCTGCGCCAGGTGATCCCGCGCTTTTGCCGAGATTACCCCAATATCCAAATCTCGGTGCAAACCAGCGCCGCCCGGCAAATCGCGGCGGATGTGGCCGCGGGGCGGGTGGATCTGGGGATTGGCGCGATTGAGCCTGACGCCGCCGGGCCGGAATTGATTTTGCGCCAGCTGCATCGTGAACCGATGCAGATCGGGGTGCGTCCAGGGCATCCTTTGGCCGGGCGCGCGGGCCTCACGCTGACCGATATCCTGGCCTATCCTTTGGCGCTGCCTGAAGTGCCACGAGACATCCAGTTGCGCCTGGACGCATTGGCCGGGCAGGAAGGGGTGCATCCGCGCAGATCCTTGACCACCGATCACTACGATCTGATCTTTCAAACGGTGCAAAGCAGTGATCTGCTCACAGGAGCACCGGGGCATTTGCTGGCCCCGCATTTGGCGCAAGATTCTTTGGTGGCCTTGCCATTGCCAGGGCCCTTGCCGCACTGGCAAGCGGTGGCCGCCTATCGTGAGGTCTCGGCGCTCTCGCCCGCATTCACCGCCTTGCTTGATATGCTGCAAGATTGGTTCGCAGCGATCAAAGATCCTAGCAAGCAGGCATAATTTTCGCGAATTCGTGCCAAAACTGGGAAGAAACCTCCCAATCCCGCTGGGATCAACGCTGGCCTGCGCCATTTGACTGTTGTAAGGGCCGCGCAGGTCGCTACATCTGTGCTGTCCGAAAAAGCCACACTGCCTTCAGCCATTTCGTACAGACCAAGCAGCCCGGCCAGCCCGCGATCCCAATCGCATCTGCGCAGGCCGCAAGTGCGCCAGGGAAAAGTTTTGACAGGAGGATAGGCCATGCGCCTTTCGAAAACCGTTGCCGATCTGATGAATGAGCAGGTCAATCACGAGCTCAACGCCGCTTATATCTATCTGGGCATGGCGTCTTATTTTGATGGTGAGGGTTTGTCCGGTTTTGCGAGCTGGTTCCGGGGGCATGCGCTGGAAGAAAAAGACCATGCCATGAAGCTTTATGACTTCTTGGTGGCCAATAACGTGAAAGTTATTCTAACCGCGCTTGAGGCCCCTTCGGTGGAGTATGCCTCGCCCGAAGACGCGATCACCAAGGCGTTGCGGCACGAGGAATCGGTCACCGATCTGATCAAAAAGCTCTTTGGGGCCGCGATGGAAGCCGGGGAATACACCGCCCAGCCGCTGCTGCATTGGTTCTTGGCCGAACAGGTCGAAGAAGAAGATGTGTTCTCCACCCGTTTGGAAGAGGTTCAGGCGGTTGCGGACCGTTTCCAGCTTTTGATGCTGGACAAGCAATTGGGTGAAGAAGCCGCCGCTGCCCAGCCTGCGGTGGAAGAACCCGCCTAAGCGCAAGCGCGCCGCCTGCGGGCGCTCTGGGCAAGATAATTGCTTTAAATGAACCGGGTGGCTTTGCTGCCCGGTTTTCGCATTTTCGGGCAGGTTGTCACAATCGCCCAATTTCTGTGGAAGCCTCTCTTGCGGGATTATTGTTTCCCGATAAATATAGTCAGGATTGTGCGCATGACTCGCACAAGCATAGATT
>JAOXSB010000134.1 GCA_025800345.1 Mangrovicoccus sp.
CCTTGTTTTTCCGTGAGCACCCAAATCGCATTGGAACTGGCCGCCACATCCCCGGTGGTGATGGAAATATCCTTGGCATAATCCGAATAGACCCAGATCCCCGCGGCTTGATCATCCACCGAGCCGCTGGAATAGCCATCAAGCCGCCCGGCCGTGGTCTCAATGCGCAGGGTGCCAATGGCCGTATAAGGGGCGGTATTGGGCGTTGGTTTGCCCGTGACACTGATCGCATCGGAAAATTCGGAAATCACATCGCCAGTGGTGATGGCAATATCCCCGGCGCTTTGCACCGCCAGCCCGCCGCCATAGGTGATGGCCCCTTGAGAGGTCTCCAGTTCCACACGTTGGCCCGCGCCGTTTTCCTGGGTGATCTCAATCGCCGGGCCCGAGAAATAATCGCCGGTGATATGGCTGGCACTGACCGCGATGTCTCGCCCGCCGCTCATATCTTGCACCACAATCCCCGCATTATAGCGCGCCGCGCTGCGATCAAGGCCGAAATCCGCGCTGCTGGTGATGATGATATCGGCCCCATTGGCCGGCGGGGTGATCAGCTGCGGCACATCCCCCACTGGATCGGCCGGGCCCGCGCATAAATAACTGCCCGGGGTGGCGATGGGCGCGCAAGTGCCGCCATAAGCGCCGCGCCCATAGCCGCTGGCAATCGCGCTGGCGGCCACCCCCAGGGCAAGCTGGGCAAACCCGGTGCTCGAAAAGGTCGAAAAACGATCTGCTGCTTTGATATGAAGCATCGAAATAGGCTCCAACTCAGCCGGCCCGCCCCAGTCTTTGGAGCCGCACATAAACGCCGCGCCAGTTTAAAAGACAAATTTGCAATAATTTATATTTGTTAACCTGACCATGCCTGCCCCAGGCAGGTCTGACAAGTATAACTCGGGCACCGCTCGGACGATTTAACTCTTGCGCAGACATCGGTTGCGGCGCTTAT
>JAOXSB010000148.1 GCA_025800345.1 Mangrovicoccus sp.
CCCCCCGGTGGAATGCTTGTCCACCACAGGCCCCGGCAAATCCCACTGCAGCACCTCGCCGCTGTCGCGCATTGCTTTGGTCAGGGCAACCGTGGCCGCCATATCAAGCCCGTTGCGGCATATCCCCATGGCAAAGGCCCCGGCCTGGGCATCACTGATGCGGCCATCGCCAAGCCCTTGCGCGAACCAGGTCAGATCCTCTGCATGAGGGCTCTGCCCGGCGCGGATCTGTCCAAGGATGCGCTGCGCTTGCAAAGGCTTACTCCTGCCCACTCATATGGGCTTCGGAAAACGCCCCGGGCAACAATTCCCCCACGCTCGTCTGGGTTTGCAGCCCGCTGGTCGTGGCCATGGTCACCGGGGTTTGCGCCGCGCCAAATTCCGCCAGTTTCTGCCGGCATCCCCCACAGGGGCTGACCGGCGCGGGGCTATCAGCGATCACCAAGGCGGCGGTGAATTGCGTCTCGCCTGCAGCCACCATGGCGGCGATGGCTCCTGCCTCGGCACAGGTACCTTCGGGATAGGCGATGTTTTCCACATTGCAGCCCGTATAGATCGCGCCCGAAGCCCCGCGCAGCGCCGCGCCCACTTTGAACCCCGAATATGGCGCATAAGCGTTCTCGCGCACGTCGCGCGCTGCGGTCTCCAGATCCATCGACTTCGCCCTTTTTCATTCACATCCTCACCCTGCGGCGGCAGCCGAACGGTTTCAAGCTTTGACGCAGGCCGCCAAGCCCGTAGGGTTGCACCAAACGCAGTTCCGCATTGCAGCCGACGCCTCGGTCAATTTGCAACTTTGGCACGAGATTTGAAATTGCTAGAGGCAGGAACGCCAACACGCCTAGGGGGAGAGGGGTTTATGGCCGATAAATCCAATGAGACGCTGCGCGAAGCTGCGCTGTTTTACCACGAATATCCGAAACCAGGAAAACTAGAGGTTCGGGCCACAAAGCCCTTGGCCAATGGTCGAGATCTCAGCCGTGCCTATAGCCCTGGCGTTGCTGAAGCTTGTCTAGAGATCAAGGCCGATCCAGCCACTGCCAGCCGCTATACGGCCCGCGGCAATCTGGTGGCGGTGGTTTCCAATGGCTCGGCGGTGCTGGGCCTGGGCAATATCGGCGCGCTTGCCTCGAAGCCCGTGATGGAAGGCAAGGCGGTTTTATTCAAGAAATTCGCCTCTATCGATTGTTTTGATATCGAATTGGACGCCTCAGATCCGGAAAAAATGGCCGAGATCGTCTGCGCGTTAGAGCCCAGCTTTGGCGCGATCAATCTGGAAGATATCAAAGCGCCCGATTGCTTTATCGTGGAGAAAATCTGCCGTGAGCGGATGAATATCCCGGTCTTTCACGATGACCAACATGGCACCGCCATCGTTGTGGGGGCGGCTGCCACCAATGCGCTGCATATTACCGGCAAACGTTTCGATGAGATCAAAGTGGTCTCTACGGGCGGCGGTGCGGCGGGCATTGCCTGTTTGAACATGCTGCTGAAACTGGGAGTGAAGCGGGAAAATGTCTGGCTCTGCGATATTGCCGGGCTGGTTTATGAGGGTCGCAACGATGATATGACCCCGCAAAAAGCCGATTACGCCCAAGACACGGACCTGCGCAGCCTGGATCAGGTGATCGAAGGGGCCGATTTGTTCCTGGGCCTGTCCGGTCCAGGCGTGCTGACCCCGCAGATGGTGGGCAAAATGGCCCAAGATCCCATCGTTTTTGCCTTGGCTAATCCCACGCCAGAGATCATGCCTGACCAAGCCCGCGAGGCAGCGCCAGGCGCGATCATCGCCACCGGGCGTTCGGATTTCCCCAACCAGGTCAATAATGTTCTGTGTTTCCCGTTCATCTTCCGCGGCGCTTTGGATGTGGGGACAACCGAGATCAATGACGAGATGCAGTTGGCCTGTATTGAGGGCATCGCCGCGCTGGCCCGTGCCACCACCAGCGCCGAGGCTGCGGCGGCCTATAAAGGCGAAAAGCTCACCTTTGGCCCGGACTATCTGATCCCGAAAGCCTTTGATCCCCGGCTGATCGCCACCGTGGCCGGAGCGGTGGCCCAAGCGGCCATGGATAGCGGCGTGGCCACACGGCCCATCGATGATATGGACGCCTATCGCGCCCAGCTTGAAGGCTCGGTCTTTAAATCCGCGCTGATCATGCGCCCGGTCTTTGAAGCTGCCTCCACCGCCTCTCGGCGCATCGTCTTTTCCGAAGGCGAGGATGATCGGGTGCTGCGCACCGCCCAAGCGCTGCTGGAAGAAACCGCCGAAGTGCCGATCCTGATCGGGCGGCCGGATATTATGGCGGCGCGCTGCGAGCGCGAAGGGCTCAAGATCCGTCCGGGCCGGGATGTGCATGTGGTCAATCCCGCCGATGACCCGCGCTATCGCGACTATTGGGAAACCTATCTCGGGATCATGCAGCGTCGGGGTGTCACCCCGGATATTGCGCGGGCGGTGATGCGCGCCAACACCACCGCCATCGGGGCGGTGATGGTGCATCGCGACGAGGCCGATAGCCTGATCTGCGGCACATTCGGGCAATATCTGTGGCATCTACGGTTTGTCACGCAGATCCTGGGCAATGCAGAATATCAGCCCAGCGGCGCGCTGTCCCTGATGATCTTGGAAGATGGCCCGCTCTTTATCGCCGACACCCATGTGCATCCTGACCCCACCCCCGCTCAGGTGGCCGATGCCGTCATCGCCTCGGCGCGCCATGTGCGCCGCTTTGGCATTGAACCCCGGGTAGCACTGGTTTCCGCCAGCGAGTTCGGCAATCTAAGCTGCAAAACCGGTGATCGCATGCGCGAGGCCATGAGCTTGCTAGACGCACGGCCGCGGGATTTCATCTATGAGGGCGAGATGCATGTGGGCACGGCTTTGGATCCGGCCACCCGCGAGCGGCTGTTCCCAGGCTCGCGCCTGACCGGTAAGGCCAATGTTCTTGTCTGCGCCAATGCCGATGCGGCGGCTGGGCTTAAAGACATCCTGAAATCCAAAGCTGACGGGCTCGAAGTGGGCCCGATCTTGATGGGCATGGGCAATCGCGCCCATATCGTCACCCCTTCGATCACCCCGCGCGGGCTGATCAATATGTCCGCCATCGCAGGCACTCCGGTGGCCCATTATAGCTGATCGCCTGGCGCGGCCCTTTTGGGGCCGCCCACGCCCAAAGTCGCAAGGTCAAGATGCCTCAGTGACCCAGAAACGCGGGGTAATCCCCTTGTTCCCCCTTGGTCACTCGGCGAAAATTCCCAAAGTTACGCGGAGGAGAGTACATGGGATACAAAGAGATTTATGAGGCCTGGAAAAGCGATCCGGAAGCCCATTGGATGGGCCTGGCCCAATCGATCGATTGGATCAAAGCCCCGAGTAAAGCGCTGTTTGACGACAATGCCCCGCATTATGAATGGTTCGCCGATGCCGAGGTGAACACCTGCTGGAACGCGGTGGATCGCCACGTAGAAGCAGGCAATGGGGATCGCGTGGCGATCATACATGACAGCCCGATCACCCACTCCAAACATGAGATCACCTATACCGAGCTGCGCGACCGGGTGGCCAGCCTGGCCGGGGCGCTGCGCGCTAAAGGCGTGGAAAAGGGCGACCGGGTGGTGATCTATATGCCCATGATCCCCGAAGCGTTGGAGGCCATGCTGGCCTGCGCGCGCTTAGGCGCGGTGCATTCGGTGGTGTTTGGCGGCTTTGCAGCCAACGAGCTGGCCGTGCGCATTGACGACGCCAAACCCAAAGCCATTATCGCCGCCTCTTGCGGGCTCGAACCTGGCCGGGTGGTGCATTACAAACCGCTTCTTGATGGGGCGATCGAGCTGTCCGAGCACAAGCCTGATTTCACCGTGATCTTTCAGCGTGAACAAGAGGTCGCGCAGCTGATCGAAGGGCGCGATTTCGACTGGCACGGGTTCCAATTTGGTGTTGAGCCTGCGGAATGCGTCGCGGTTAAAGGCAATGATCCGCTCTATATCCTTTATACCTCGGGCACGACGGGGCAGCCCAAAGGTGTGATCCGCGCCAATGGCGGGCATCTCGTGGCGCTCGATTGGACCATGAACGCGATCTATGGGGTGAAGCCCGGCGATGTGTTCTGGGCCGCCTCGGATGTGGGCTGGGTCGTGGGCCATAGCTATATTTGCTATGGGCCGCTGATCCATGGCTGCACCACCATCGTGTTCGAAGGCAAACCCATTGGCACCCCGGATGCGGGCACCTTCTGGCGGGTAATCGAAGAGCATAAGGTAAAAGTGCTCTTTACCGCGCCCACGGCCCTGCGGGCCATCAAGCGCGAAGATCCCGAAGGCGAATATGTCACGAAATACGACATCTCCGGGCTGCAATCGCTGTTCCTTGCGGGCGAGCGCGCCGATCCAGACACGATTGAATGGGCGCAGAAAATCCTCAATGTGCCAGTGATTGATCACTGGTGGCAGACCGAAACCGGCTATGCCATCGCCGCCAACCCGCTTGGCATCGATGATTTGCCGGTCAAGATCGGATCGCCCTCTGTGGCCATGCCCGGCTATGACGTGCAGATCCTGGACGAAGGCGGCCATCCGGTTGGGCCAAACACCCTGGGTGCGATTGCGATCAAACTGCCATTGCCGCCGGGAACCCTGCCCGGGCTTTGGAATGCGCAAGATCGGTTCCGCTCCAGCTATCTCACCCAGTTCCCTGGTTATTACGAGACCGGCGATGCGGGCATGATGGATGAAGATGGCTATCTTTACATCATGGCGCGCACCGATGACGTGATCAATGTGGCGGGCCACCGGCTGTCCACTGGCGGTATGGAAGAAGTGCTTGCCGCCCATCCAGATGTGGCAGAATGCGCGGTGATCGGGGTTGGCGATACGCTCAAAGGGCAATTGCCCATGGGCTTTTTATGCCTCAATGCGGGCAGCACCCGCGATCACGGCGATGTGGTCAAAGAAGTGGTCACCATGGTGCGCGAGAAGATCGGGCCAGTGGCCGCGTTCAAACATGCGCTTGTGGTGGACCGGCTGCCCAAAACCCGGTCGGGCAAAATCTTGCGCGGCACTATGGTGAAGATCGCTGATGGGGAAGACTATAAAACCCCGGCCACCATCGATGATCCAGCAATTTTGGAAGAGATCACCCAAAGCCTCAGCGCCATGGGCTATCCCAAACAAGGCGGGTAAGCTTTGATCTAAGCAATAGCGCCCGGCGGTCTCGCCGGGCGTTTTTGGCCGGGCGTTTTTGGCCGGGCGTTCTTGATTGTGTCCGCTGGTGATCGCCCTTTGCAGTTAGACGAATTGCTCGCGCAGCAGCCGCTCTTCGAGCCCGTGATCAGGATCAAACAGAATGCGGTGAGAAATCGACGATTCGCTTGAGATTTCCACGCAGGTCACATTCGGCACAGACCGGCTATCGGCATCGGCCATCACCGGACGCTTTTCGCTCTCCAACACATCAAAGCGCACCGTGGCATGTTTGGGCAGCAAGGCCCCGCGCCAGCGCCGGGGCCGAAAAGCCGCCATTGCGGTCAGGGCGAGGATCTCGGCCCCGATGGGCAAGATCGGCCCATGGGCGGAATAGTTATATGCGGTGGATCCGGCAGGGGTACATAGCAGCGCCCCATCGCAAATCAGCTCATCCAGGCGCACTTTCCCATCTACCGAGATTTGCAGCTTGGCCGCTTGCGGCCCTGCCCGCAAAAGCGACACCTCATTGATCGCCAGCGCTTCGCGTTTGGTGCCATCGCATTGGGTGGCCACCATGCGCAACGGGTTGATCACTTCTTCTTCTGCGGCCCGCAGCCGCCCACGCAGCCCCGCCACGGAATATTCATTCATCAAGAACCCAATAGAGCCACGATGCATGCCATAAACCGGTTTGTCCAAATGCTGCGTATCGGTGAGCGCGCTGAGCATCATCCCATCGCCGCCCAAGGCCACGATCACATCGCAATCCTCGGGGGCTACGTTGCCATAAAGCGAGGAAAGCTCGCGCAGCGCGCTTTGCGCTGCGGGTGCTGGACTGGCCAAAAACGCAATTTTAATGTCACTGCTCATGGCCGCGATCCCTTTTCGTTCATAACTTGTTGCCCTTGGGGGAATGGGAACTCAAGCCCGAAACCTGCGCCCGCGCTGCCTATGACGCATGGGCGCTGGCCGCTTGGGGCCGGAAAACGAATATATGAGTCGCAAGCCAGCATCATTATGACGTCTCTGAGGGTTTTTTTCACCGTCACATGGCTGTAACAAGCGCCCACCAGCCCGGGACAGGCCCGGCCAGCAACACAAGCGAGATCCACCGATGAACGCAGCCCATCGTGACAGCGGGTTTTTCACTGAGCCCCTCGAAAGCCGTGATCCCGAATTGTTCGGCGCAATCCGCCAAGAGCTTGGCCGTCAGCGCGACGAAATCGAACTGATCGCCTCGGAAAACATCGTCAGCCAAGCGGTGATGCAAGCCCAAGGCTCGGTGATGACCAATAAATACGCCGAAGGCTATCCGGGCCGCCGCTATTATGGCGGGTGCCAATATGTGGATGTGGCCGAGGAACTGGCCATCGCCCGCGCCTGCGCTTTGTTCAAATGCGGCTTTGCCAATGTGCAGCCCAATTCCGGTAGCCAAGCCAACCAAGGCGTGTTCACCGCCCTGCTGCAACCGGGCGACACGATCTTGGGCATGAGCCTGGATGCAGGCGGCCACTTGACCCATGGGGCCAAGCCCAACCAATCGGGCAAATGGTTCAACGCAGTGCAATATGGCGTGCGCGAAGACACCCAATTGATCGATTATGATCAAGTGGCGGCTCTGGCCAAAGAACATCAGCCGAAACTGCTGATTGCAGGCGGCTCGGCCATCCCGCGCCAGATTGATTTCGCCAAAATGCGCGAGATCGCTGACAGTGTTGGGGCCTATCTGATGGTGGATATGGCGCATTTCGCCGGGCTTGTGGCTGGCGGCGCGCATCCCTCGCCCTTCCCCCATGCCCATGTGGCCACCACCACCACCCATAAAACCCTGCGCGGCCCGCGCGGCGGCATGATCCTGACCGATGACGAGACCATCGCGAAAAAGGTCAATTCCGCGATCTTCCCAGGTATTCAGGGCGGCCCGCTGATGCATGTGATCGCCGCCAAAGCCGTGGCCTTTGGTGAAGCCCTGCGCCCGGAATTCCAAACCTATGCCAAGCAAGTGATCGCCAATGCCCAAGCCCTGGCCGATCAATTGCACAAAGGCGGTCTGGCCACGGTCACTGGCGGCACCGACACCCATGTGTTGCTGGTGGATCTGCGCCCCAAAGGCGTGAAAGGCAATGCCACCGAAGCCGCCCTGGGCCGCGCCCATATCACCTGCAACAAAAACGGCATCCCGTTCGATCCTGAAAAGCCCATGGTCACCTCGGGCATCCGTCTGGGCTCTCCGGCGGGCACCACCCGCGGCTTTGCCGAAGCCGAGTTCCGCCAAATCGCTGATTGGATCGTCGAAGTTGTGGATGGCCTGGCCAGCAATGGCGCCGAAGCCAATGATGCGGTGGAAGCCAAGGTCAAAGCCGAAGTGGCCGAGCTTTGCGCCCGCTTCCCGCTTTACCCCGAGCTGTAATCCCTTCTGGATACTTAGATCTTGCGGCGCCCTTACCGGGGCGCCGTTTTTCATGAGCAGTCCCGCAAAAGCCACGGGCAGCACTTTACCATGGCTCTAAGGCTTTTCCGCGCCCAAGATCTGTGCTTCACCCGTGATCACGTTTGAGAGGAGATCCCCATGGCCGATCCGCAACCCAATTCCTTGCGCCAACGCCTGGGCGAGTTTTTCTTTCGCACAGGCATGCGCTTTGGTGCTGCTGGCCGGCCGGTCAAGGAAGGCAATGAAAGCGCCGCTGCCCCCAAGATCGATCACACTGGCCCGCTTTCGAGCCGCGAAGGCTTGCTAGAGGCTGCCAATGGGTCCGAAAGCATCCTAGAGATTGGCCCCTTTCACGCCCCGGCCTTGCGCGGCGAGAATGTGTTTTTCTTCGATCTGCAGCCCCATGATGAATTGGTGGCCCGGGTGCGCGATTATGGGCTTCCCACAGACCGGGTGCCGCCAATCCACTATTTCGAACCCACTGGCGATCTGTCCAAAATTGATCGGCGTTTTGCGGCGGTGTTCAGTTCGCATTGCATCGAGCATCAGCCATCGCTGATCCGCCATCTGACACAAGTCTCGGCGCTGCTTGAACCCGGCGGAGCCTATTATCTGATCGTGCCGGACAAACGCTATTGCTTTGACCACTACTTGCCGCTTTCCACCCTGGGCGGCGTGATCGAGGCCCATCATGACGGGCGCCGGGTGCATTCTTTGGCCAATCTCATTGATGCCCGCACCATGGTCACCCATAATAAGAAGCTGCGCCATTGGACCGCGGATCATGGTGACCCGCCCCAGCCTGAGCAAACCGAGAACGCCGCGCGCTCTGCCATCGCGGAATATGAGGCCGCCAATGGAGCCTATATCGACATCCATGCCTGGCGGTTCACCCCAGAGCGCTTCTTTGAGATCACCGAGGCGCTGCATGGGCTTGGCCTGACGGATCTGGCACCGCAAACCATCTGCGCCACCCAGCCCGGTCAGCTTGAATTCACCGCCCTGCTGCGCAAAACCGCTTGAGCCTTACAGCGGCAAGGCGGTTTCGGATTTGATCTCTTCCATGGAAAGCAGCGCGGTGACGTTATAGATTCGCACTTCCGAGATCAGCGCTTGATAAAACTCGTCATAAGCGCGCGCATTGCGCACCCGCACCTTGAGAATATAATCGATATCCCCGGCCAAACGATGGGCTTCCAGCACTTCAGGCCGGGCCCGCAGAGCCGCGAGGAATTTGATCTGCCAATCAGCCTCATGTTCCGAGGTCCGAATAAGCACAAAAAAACAAGCCTCTAGCCCCAAGCTGTCCGCATCAAGCAAGGCCACGGTGCCCCGGATCACCCCCGCCTCGCGCAGTTTCCGGATACGGTTCCACACGGGCGTTTTCGATGCCCCAATTTTTTTCGCAATTGCATCAAGGGGTTGACCCGCATCGCGCTGAAGCTCGGAAAGGATTTTCCGATCCATATCATCTAGCCGAAATTCCATTCTCGCCTCTTATGGGTTTTGAAAACATGCGCCCTTCATTGGACGTTGGGTTAGAACTATTTTCTTATTTAGATCCAGCCATAGCGAAAATACAGAATAATATTCTATATTACTGCAATGCGGCATGGACCGCAGAGCAATGGAGAGCCCCGATGAGCCGCCGTTTCACACCAAAGGTCGTGACCGCCAATGATCTGTTCAAAGGCGATGTCATCTATCTGACCGAGGACGACACTTGGAGCCGCGATCACCGCGACGCGGAATTCATCGAGGATGAAGCCCATGCAGAGATCCGCCTGATCTTTGCCAGCCAGCAAGCAGGCCAAGTTGTCGGCGCCTATTTGGCCGATGCCACCACTGGCCCCGACGGGCCCGAGCCGGTGCATTTTCGCGAGAGTTTTCGCGCCAAAGGCCCTTCGAACTACCCCCACGGCAAACAAGCCGATCAACAGCTAAACGCCTGAAACAGAGCCAACAGCCGACCTAGCCCTCAGCCCGGAGCACGCAAATGTATAGCTATAATGAGTTCGACGCCGCTTTCGTGCGCAATCGCGTGGCCCAGTTTCGGGCACAGGTGGATCGCCGCATTGATGGCGCGCTGACCGAAGATGAATTCAAGCCCCTGCGCTTGATGAACGGGCTTTATTTGCAGCTGCATGCGTACATGCTGCGCGTGGCGATCCCTTATGGCACTTTGAGCAGCGCCCAGATGCGCCAGCTTGCCCTGCTGGCCGAGCGTTGGGACCGTGGCTATGGCCATTTCACCACCCGTCAGAACATCCAATATAACTGGCCCGAATTGAAAGACGTGCCAGATATGCTGGACGCGCTGGCCGATGTGGGCATGCATGCGATCCAAACCTCGGGCAATACCGTGCGCAATGTCACCGCCGATCATTTCGCCGGGGCTGCGGCGGATGAAATCGCTGACCCCCGCCCCTATGCGGAATTGCTGCGCCAATGGTCCATGGATCATCCCGAATTTCAGTTCCTGGGCCGTAAATTCAAAATCGCCATCACCGGCAGCCCCAATGACCGGGCTGTGACCGGTGCCCATGATATCGGCCTGCGCATGGTGCAAAATGACGCTGGCGAGATTGGCTTTACCGTTCTCGTGGGCGGCGGGCTGGGCCGCACCCCGATGATAGGCCAAGTGCTGCGCGAATTCGTATCCGTGCGCGAGCTGCTGCCCTATGTGGAAGCCGTGCTCTCGGCCTATAACTCCTATGGCCGCCGGGACAATAAATACAAAGCCCGCATCAAAATCACCGTGCATGAAACGGGCCTTGATGCGTTCCGCGAGAAAATCGAAGAACGCTTTGAAGATTTGCTGCCGCAATTCTCTGGCGTTGATCAGGATTTGCTGGGCGAGATCAAAGCGCAATTCGCTGCGCCCGCTTGGCGCAACGCGCCGCTGGAAGGCTTTGCCAGCGCTTATGACAGCGATCCGGTGTTCCGCTCTTGGGCAGATACCAATCTGACGGAACATCGTGCACCGGGCTATGCGATTGTATCCATATCTCTGAAAGCTCATGGCCAAACCCCAGGCGATGCCACCGCCGAGCAAATGCAGGTGATGGCCGATCTGGCTGAACGGTTCGGCCATGACGAGCTGCGCATCAGCCATGAGCAAAACGTGATCCTGCCCCATGTGCATAAATCCGACCTGCCCGAGATCCACGCGATCTTGAAAGCGCATGGTTTGGCCACGGCCAATATCGGTCTGGCCTCGGATATCATCGCCTGCCCTGGCATGGATTACTGCGCCTTGGCCACAGCCCGGTCGATCCCTGTGGCCCAGCAATTGGCTCTGCGCTTTGACGAGTTGAAAATCGAACATGATGTGGGCGCGCTGAAGATCAAAATCTCGGGCTGCATCAATGCCTGCGGGCATCACCATGTGGGCCATATCGGCATCCTTGGGCTCGATCGCGCTGGCGTGGAAAACTATCAGATCACCCTGGGCGGCGACGGCACGGAAACCACTGCTATCGGCACCCGCACGGGGCCCGGCTTTGCCTATGATGAGATCGTGCCTGCGGTGGAACGCGTGATCCTGGCCTATCTGGAGCAGCGTGAAAGCCCCGAGGAGAGCTTCCTTGAGGCCTATCACCGTCTTGGCATGGCACCGTTCAAAGAAGCGCTATATGGCGACAGCCTAAAGGGGAGCCGAGCCCGTGCCGCTTGAGGCCCCTTTGGCCCCGGTTCAAACCCGCGTTGCGGCGCTGAACCGGGATTACAAACATCACGCTGCCATTGATGTTCTCGAACGCGCTTTGGAAGATCCTCAGGTGGGGCGCACCGCTTTGGTGTCCTCCTTTGGGGCGGAATCCGTAGTGCTGCTGCATATGGTCTCCATCGTGAAACGGGACACCCCGGTATTGTTCATCGACACGCGGATGTTGTTTGAAGAAACCCTGCAATATCAGTCCCAATTGGCCGAAAGCCTGGATCTGACGGATATTCGACGGATCCGCGCGTCGAACCTGGAACTGCTCACCGGCGATAAGGATAATCTGCTGCATCAAAGCGATACGGATGCTTGCTGCAATCTGCGCAAAACCATCCCGCTGGAAAAGGCGCTGACCAATTTCGACGCTTGGATCACCGGGCGCAAACGGTTTCAGGCAGGCAGCCGGTCCGAGCTGGAGTTTTTCGAAGATGAAGACGGCAAGCGGCTCAAGGTGAATCCCCTGGCCCATTGGGCACCGCAGGATGTGCAGGATTACATCATCAATAACCGTCTGCCGCGGCACCCGCTGGTGGATAAGGGCTATCCCTCCATCGGCTGCGCGCCCTGCACCTCGCCCGTGGCACCGGGTGAAGATCCTCGTTCCGGGCGCTGGCGCGGTGAAGACAAAGAAGAATGCGGCATCCATATCGTTGACGGCAAAATCGTCCGAGGCCCCGCAGCAGCACAAGGAGACGCGGCATGAGCGTGATCGTAACCGATACCGGCTTTGCCGGGGATGATTGGACCGGGGTCATGACCCCGCTGGCAGAGATCGAAGAGGCCGAAAACCCCGAGGCATTGGACATCCCCAGCGATACCGATCCCCGAACTCTGAATGGTCAATTGGAAGGCGTTTCCTTGATCTCTGTTCAATTTCCCAGCTTTGCCGATGGGCGCGGCTTTACGATTGCGCGACGTATTCGGGCAATGGGATATCAAGGGCGTTTGCGCGCCAGCGGTCATGTGCTAGCGGATCAATATGCCATGGCCCGCAGAGTCGGGTTTGACGAAGTGGAAATCTCCGACGAGCTCGCAGAACGCCAGCCGGAAGATCAATGGCTGTTTCGCGCAGATTGGCGCGATCACCATTACCAGGCCCGCCTGCGCGGCTAAGCATATCAGCGCTTTGCGACCGCAAACCGCAACGTGAAAAGAAAGGGCAGAGTTTATGCTCTGCGCGTCATGATGAACGAACAAACATCCGTAGCCGCCAAAGCGGCAAGCCCCGCCCTGCCCGATGCCCAAACGGTCACCGAGGTCCAGCACTATACTGACCGGCTGTTCCGGTTCCGTTGCACCCGGCCCCAGACCCTGCGCTTTCGCTCGGGCGAATTTGTTATGATCGGTCTGATGGGCGATCCCGATCCGAAAACCGGCAAGCAAAAGCCCTTGCTGCGCGCCTATTCCATCGCCTCCCCCTCTTGGGATGAGGAGTTGGAATTCTATTCGATCAAAGTGCCCGATGGGCCTTTGACCTCGAAATTGCAGCATATCAAGGTTGGCGATCAAATCATCCTGCGCCCCAAACCCGTAGGCACCCTGGTGCATGATGCGCTGCTGCCCGGCAAGCGGCTGTGGTTCTTCTCCACCGGCACCGGCTTTGCGCCTTTTGCCTCGCTGCTGCGCGACCCGCAAACCTATGAAGATTACGATCAAGTGATCATCACCCATACCTGCCGCGAAGTGGCCGAGCTGACCTATGGCCGCGAATTGGTGGACAGCCTTTATAAAGACGAGCTGCTGCAAGAGCTTCTGGGCGATGGTCTGAAAAAGCTGGTCTATTACCCCACCACCACCCGCGAAGAGAGCCCGAAAATGGGACGGATCACGGATCTGCTGACCGATGGCACGGTGTTCAAAGATCTCGGTATTGAAGGCATGTCCGCAGAAACCGACCGGGCAATGATCTGTGGCTCTATGGGCTTGAATTTGGATCTGACCAAGATCTTGGAAGGCCACGGCCTGCGCGAAGGAGCCAATTCCGAGCCCAAAGAATTCGTGGTGGAAAAAGCTTTCGTGGGCTGAGCCCACAGCGTCAAGCTGCTCTGATTGGGCCTCCCTCCGCGGGAGGCCCTTTTCATTACATGCCCAGGGCAGATTTGACCTGATCCAGCGCAGTTTGCAGCATCTCGGGATTGTCCGCCGCCGCCTGCACGCCCTGCTTCAAAGTCGCTTTTTGCGTTTCTTCCAAAGGCGCTTTGTCGATCAGCCCATTGACCACTTCGGGGTCAAAATTCTCTACTGTTAGCGCGCTGGCAGCCGCATCAGTCATAGCATCAGTGGCAACATCTTCCACGCTACCGCCTGTAACAGCGCCGACCGCATCTTCCAGCCCAGCTGCAAAAGCCGATGTCATTCCCAATACAGCGCAAAATCCCGCAGTTACAAAAAGTCCCAAACGCATCGCCCATTCTCCTATTCAGCGTGGTTACTAGTTTGGATAGGCTAACGATATGATATAGTTACAACAAGGTGTTTAGGTGTTTATTCACCTTGGCATTGGCAATATTATCCGCTTGCTTCAAAGGGGGTTGGCGCTTAATCTGCGCGCTCAGAATTCAACTTCCGAAGGAATGTCACAATAGCCCGCCGACCTCATAATGCCCCGCCGACCCGCGATACTGGGCCACGCGTCAATGGACGCATTCGTTCGAACGAGATCCGCTTGATCGGAGCGCAAGGCGAAAATGTCGGGGTCACCACGCCCGCCCGCGGTCTGGAATTGGCCGAACGCGCGGGGCTCGATCTGGTCGAAATCTCGCCCAATGCCACGCCGCCAGTCTGTAAAATCATGGACTTCGGCAAGTTCAAATATGAGCAGCAAAAACGCGAGAGCGAAGCTCGCAAAAAGCAAAAGACGATCGAGGTGAAGGAGGTGAAATTCCGCCCCAACACCGACACCCATGATTACGACGTCAAAATGCGCAATGTGGTCAAGTTCCTGGAGAACGGCGACAAGGTGAAAGTCACCTTGCGTTTCCGTGGCCGGGAAATGGCGCACCAGAATCTGGGGCGTGAATTGCTCGAACGCGTGGCCGAAGACATCAAAGAATTGGGCAAAGTAGAAAACATGCCCAAGATGGAAGGCCGCCAGATGGTCATGATGATCGGGCCGCTGGCCAAGTAAGGCGCACGATTATCCCAATTGATTGGCCCGGGCAGCGATGCGCCGGGCCTTTTTGCTTTTTGGCGACGCTTTACGCCTCTGTGGATTCAGGCAGGGCCAGCCCGCCCATACGCGCCAGATGGGCCACAATCTCTTGCACGCCTTTACCGTGGCGCAGCTGCGCCATCACGAAAGGCCGCGCGCCCCGCGCGATACGCGCATCGGCTTCATATTGCTCGGTATTGACCCCCACATGGGGCGCAAGATCGGTTTTATTCACCACCAGCAGATCGGATTTGGCCAGGCCAGGCCCCTTTTTGCGGGGGATGTCTTGGCCTGCCGCTGTGTCGATCACATAAATCGTCAGATCCGCGAGCTCGGGGCTGAAGGTGGCGGCCAGGTTGTCGCCGCCGGATTCGATCAGCACCACATCGAGATCGGGCAAACGCTCTGACAAATCTGCGATGGCCGCCAGATTCACCGAGGCATCCTCGCGAATCGCCGTATGGGGGCACCCGCCAGTCTCTACGCCCCGGATCCGTTCCAACGGCAGCACCTGGGCGCGCATCAGGGCTTCTGCATCCTCGCGGGTGTAAATATCATTGGTGATCACCGCCACAGACAGATGCGGGGTCAGCGCCCGGCAAAGCTGTTCGGTCAGCGAGGTCTTACCGGCCCCCACCGGACCACCAATGCCGATGCGCAATGGACCATGGGGGCTAGAAGCGGGCATATTCATCAACGGGCTCCTGCGCGTTAGCTGCGATAGATGCGGATCTCTTGGGTTTCATGGGCCATGGCCATCAGATCGGCGCGCGGCACCGCAGAGGCAAGATCCTGTGGCTCGGCCAAGGCCAGGTTACTGGCTTGGGCGGCGATCTCAGATCCCAGCCTATCCAGCACGATCTGCGCTTCGGTCTGGCCTAATGGCACCGCTCGGGTGGCCACTGACACCAGATTGCCCAAAAAGCTTTGCAGATACAGCGCTAGCACGGTTGGGGTGCTTAAGGACAGGCAGCGCGCCTGAATACCCACCACCACTGGCAGGGCAGCCTCACACAGCTGGCTGCCCAAAATGGCATTGCTGGTTTTGCCAAAGGCACGGCCCTGGGCGATGCTTTCTTCCCAGCGTTCCCGCGATGGTGCCAGCGCTGCGGCGAGATCAGCCAAATCCTCGTCAGGCAGCGCCCCGCGATGGGCCAGAGAAAGCAAAATCCCATCGCTGCGCCCCGCCCCGGCGCGCAAAATATCGCTTAGCCAAAGCTGCAAAGCCGCGGCATTTGTGATCTCGCCGCGGGCGATGAACTGCTCTAGCCCATGGGAATAGGCAAAGGCCCCTAGGGGAAAGGCAGGCGATAGCCATTGCGTCAGGCGCAGCAGATCTCCCGCCTGTGCCACATCAGTCATGGGAATGGCCCATGGTGCGCCCGTGGCCATAGGCCCCGCCTTCTGGGGCAAAAGGGCCGGTGATCGCGGTCAGTTTCGCGCCAAGACCTTCTAGCATCGCTTCCAACACATGATCGGCGGCAATCACTAGATGATCACCCGCGATCTGGCAGGGCGTGTGGCGATTGCCGATATGCCAAGCCAAGCGCGGCAGATCTCCGCGAATTTCCACCAATGCCTGATCAGCGGCTTGCACCGCGATACGCCCGCCAGTGCTGAGCAAAAACGCCTGACCTGGCTGGACATCGCGCACCGCTGGCAGATCTACCAAGAACGCTTCGCCATCAGGGGTTTCTAGGCGTTTGCGGCGCAGCAGGCGCTCTTCATAATTTAGGGCAATAACAGGGTCGCCTGGCTCGGCCGAAACGATCTCATGGGCACTGGGTAAACTGTCAGTCATGGCTTAGGCAGAGCACGGGATTTGGGCTTTGACAAGGCCCGTAGGCCCTTGGCGCCAGAGGGGGGGAGAGACGCCAAGGGCCAAACGCCTTAGGCGGGGACCATACTTAGCCTATGGCGCAATACATGCCCTGGGATGTCAGAGCGGGTGATGCCCAGCAAGCTCAACTCCGCATCGCTTTTCGCGTTCAAACGCAACGCTTCCCGGCGGCAATAGCGCCGCATCTCATAGGGGTTATACCCAATCCCAACAGACACGAGGTAGTTATCGATCAACGGATCGATAGAGGGCGAGAAATTCAACTCGATACGGTCTTGTTCTGCCATTTGGAAACCTTTTGCGAGAACGCGGTTTCCTCCCTTGGTTGAGAGCTAGCCTCAAAACATCACTAAACCATTGCGCTTGCGCACTCATGCTGCAACGCGGCGTAAACCATCATATTCGGGAAAACTGCCCAAAGCCGAACCCGCCCTGTGATTAGGAATTGGGCGGGTTTGCTGATATTTTTTGCTCAGAACATAAAATAGCGCTGCGCCATGGGCAGTTCGGCGGCGGGCTCGCAAGTGAGCAATTCGCCATTGGCGCGCACTTCATAGGTTTCGGGATGCACTTCGATCTCGGGCATAGCCGCATTCATGACCATATCAGCCTTGCTGATCGCCCGTGTATTGCGCACTTCGACGGTTTTCTTAGCCAAGCCCAGCGTGCCTGCCACCCCAGCAGCCTGGGCGGCGGCGCTCACGAAAGTCACAGCCGAATTTTCCACCGAGCGGCCAAAGGCGCCAAACATCGGGCGGGTATATACTGGCTGCGGCGTGGGGATTGAGGCATTGGGATCGCCCATCTGCGCGCAAGCAATGGTGCCGCCCAGAAGCACCATTTCAGGCTTCACCCCGAAAAATGCAGGCGACCAAAGGCACAGATCCGCCCGTTTACCGATCTCGATCGAGCCAATCTCGTGGCTCAACCCATGGGCAATGGCCGGGTTGATCGTGTATTTGGCCACATAGCGTTTGACCCGCACATTATCATTTTCGCCGGTTTCTTCCGAGAGCCGTCCGCGCTGCACTTTCATCTTATGGGCGGTTTGCCAGGTACGGATGATCACCTCGCCAACACGGCCCATGGCCTGGCTATCAGAAGCGATGATCGAAAACGCGCCCATATCATGCAAGATATCTTCGGCAGCGATGGTTTCTTTGCGAATGCGGCTTTCCGCAAAGGCCACATCTTCGGGAATGGCTTTGTCCAGATGGTGGCACACCATGAGCATATCGAGATGCTCTTCCAGCGTGTTCACCGTATAGGGGCGCGTTGGGTTGGTGGAGCTGGGCAATACATGGGATTCGCCGCAGACTTTGATGATATCGGGCGCATGGCCGCCCCCGGCCCCTTCGGTGTGGAACGCATGGATGGTCCGGCCTTTCATTGCGGCCAGGGTGTTTTCCACAAACCCGGATTCATTCAAGGTGTCAGTGTGGATCATCACCTGAACATCCATATCGTCGGCAACGCTCAAGCAGCAATCGATGGCGCCGGGCGTGGTGCCCCAATCCTCGTGCAGTTTCATGGCCGAGGCCCCGGCCGTGACCATTTCCACCAGCGCTGCGGGCTGGCTGGCATTGCCCTTGCCCGCCAATGCGAAATTCATCGGAAACGCATCCAGCGCTTGCAGCATCCGGCCAATATGCCAGGGGCCCGGCGTGCAAGTGGTGGCCAGCGTGCCATGGGCCGGGCCGGTGCCCCCGCCCAACATGGTGGTCAGCCCCGAATGCAACGCATCTTCAATCTGCTGCGGGCAGATGAAATGAATATGGCTGTCAAACCCGCCCGCGGTTAGGATCTTACCCTCACCCGCAATCGCTTCGGTGCCCGGGCCCACAATAATATCCACGCCCGGCTGGGTATCTGGATTGCCCGCTTTGCCGATGGCCGCGATACGCCCATCTTTCAGCCCCACATCGGCCTTATAGATCCCGTTCACATCCAAGATCAGCGCATTGGTGATCACTGTGTCCACCGCGCCCTCGGCCCGCGTGGCCTGGGATTGCCCCATCCCGTCACGGATCACTTTGCCGCCGCCGAATTTCACCTCTTCGCCATAGGTGGTCAGATCCCGCTCCACCTCGATCACCAGTTCTGTATCGGCCAAGCGCACCCGATCGCCAGTGGTGGGACCAAACATATCAGCATAGGCGGCGCGGGAGATTTTTGCGGGCATTACAGAGTCCTTCGACAGTCACGGCACTGTATGCAGTCTTGTCCTTTGGCAAAACAATGCAAGGCCGCAAAATGGCCACATTAATCTTCGCCCGTTATGACCTCAGGTAATTTCTATATCTTGACCAATAACGGCCACATTCACAATATGCAGTATGGCGCAGACTATTCACAGCTTGTCCACAGGATTTCCAGATTGCGTGAACAAACCGGCTGCGCCTATCACACACGGTACCGGCCACCGCCATGGGACCTGAATCACAATAAGGCCGGGCAAGTCTATTATTACAGGGGCGCCAGAGGCAGGCATGAACGACATGACAGGCATGACCGGCGCGGCGGCAGACCCTAACGCTGCCGCGCCGACGCTTCCGCATAATATCGAAGCTGAACAGCAATTGCTGGGCGCATTGCTGACCAATGATCAGATCTATGATCGGGTGTCCTCGATCCTGAAGACCGAGCATTTTTATGACCCGCTCCATGCGCGCATCTATGATGTGGCGGCAGCGCGGATCGCCAAAAATGCCCTGGTCACGCCAGTGACCTTGGCCAGCTTCCTGGAAGATGACGAAGGGCTCAAAGAGGTCGGCGGGGCATCTTATCTGGTGCGGCTCGCGGGCGCGGCGCTGTCCAGCCATGCGGCGCGCGATTACGCCAAGCTGATCCATGATCTGGCCGTGCGCCGGGAATTGATGGATCTGGGGCGCGAGATCACTGACAAAGCTGGCCGGGTCGATGTGGAAAGCGAGCCCGAGGAACAGATCGTCGAGGCGGAGCAGCGGCTTTATAAGCTGGGCGAAAAAGGTCAGACCAGCAGCGGGTTTCAATCCTTTTTGCGTGCGGTCACCGATGCGGTGAATGTGGCCAATGCCGCCTATCGCCGGGATGGGGGGCTGGCCGGGCTGTCCACCGGGCTTGATGATATGGATCGCAAATTGGGCGGGCTGCACCGCTCAGATCTGTTGATCCTGGCTGGGCGCCCCTCCATGGGGAAAACCTCTCTGGCCACCAATATCGCCTTTAATATCGCCAAAGCCTATCAGCGCGGCGCTCTGCCCGATGGCGGTGAAGGTGCCATCAATGGCGGTGTGGTTGGGTTTTTCAGCCTAGAGATGTCGGCGGAACAGCTTGCGGCGCGGGTTTTGTCCGAAGCCGCCGAAGTGCCCAGCGAGCGTATCCGGCGCGGGGATATGAACGAGGGCGAGTTTCGCCGCTTTGTGGAAGCCGCGGCTCAGCTTGAGGCCTGCCCACTTTATATCGACGATACAGCTGCCCTGCCCATCAGCCAGCTTGCGGCACGGGCCCGCCGGCTCAAGCGCACCCATGGGCTGGACGCGCTATTTGTGGATTACCTTCAGCTCGTGCGCCCTGCCTCGGCCAAAGACAGCCGCGTCAACGAGGTCTCCGAGATCACCCAAGGGCTCAAAGCCATTGCCAAGGAGCTTGATATTCCGGTGGTGGCCCTGTCGCAGCTTTCGCGCCAGGTGGAACAACGCGAGGACAAACGCCCGCAGCTGTCAGACCTGCGAGAATCCGGCTCGATTGAGCAAGACGCCGATGTGGTGATGTTCGTGTATCGCGGCGAATATTATAAAGAGCGGGAAAAGCCCGCCGATGACAACCTAGATGCGATGGCAAAATGGCAGCAGGACATGGAGAACCTCCATGGCAAGGCCGAGGTGATCATCGGTAAACAGCGTCACGGCCCCATCGGCAGTGTGGATCTGAGCTTTCAGGGCGAGTTTACGCGCTTTGGCAATCTGGCCAAACCCTGGCAGCATAATCAGGTCAATGACGGGTTTTCCTAATCAGATTTGTGGCGCGGTTCTTATCGCGCCGCCAGCGCCCAGGCAAAGAAAAAGGCCGGACCCTCGCGGATCCGGCCTTTTCTGTTTCGATAGCTGCGCCTGATTAAGCTTCGGTTTCCGGGGTCTCAACGAGATCGGACTCGCCCTCAGTGCGCGGGGCTTCATCATCATCCATAGAGGCCGCGCCGATATCGTCGAACAATTCGGCGATTTCGAACTCAGCCTGAGCTTCGGCCTCAGCGGCCAGCTCTTGGATGGATTTACCAGCAGCTTGCAGCTCGGCTTCTTCGGCGCTGCGCGCAACGTTAAGCTGAATGTCCACCTCAACTTCCGGGTGCAGAGCCACATGCACGATGTGCAGGCCCAGCTCTTTGATCGGGCGGGCCAGTTTGACCTGCTTACGATCCAGGGAGAACCCGTCTTCGGTGGCCGCTTCAGCCGCGTCGCGGGTGGTCACAGAACCGTAAAGCGCACCGGCATCAGAGGCAGAGCGCAGCACGATGAACTGCTTGCCTTCGAGGCTATCGGCCAGAGATTCGGCTTCTTGCTTGGTTTCCAGATTGCGTGCTTCAAGCTGCGCTTTCTGGGTTTCAAACTGAGCGATATTGGCTTCAGAGGCGCGCAGGGCTTTGCCCTGAGGCAGCAGGAAGTTACGGGCGTAACCATCCTTGACGCTGACCACCTCGCCCATTTGGCCCAGTTTGGCCACGCGTTCGAGAAGAATGACTTGCATGGGTCAGATCCTCACTTCACGGCATAGGGCAGCAGAGCCAAGAAGCGCGCGCGTTTGATTGCACGGGCCAGCTCACGCTGTTTTTTGGCCGAAACGGCGGTGATGCGCGACGGCACGATTTTGCCACGCTCAGAGATATAGCGCTGCAAAAGGCGCGTATCTTTATAGTCGATTTTCGGCGCGTTTTCACCCGAGAACGGGCAGACTTTGCGGCGACGGAAAAACGGTTTGGTTGCCATAGGTCAGTCCCCTCCGATCAACGATTGCGGTCGCGGCGATCACGTTCGTCGCGCTTTTGCATCTGGATGGACGGGCCTTCATCATGGGCGTCCACTTTCACCGTCATAACGCGCATCACGTCATCATGCAGGCGCATCAGGCGTTCCATTTCCTGAACCGCTGCCGAAGGCGAGTCGGTGCGCAGGAAGGCATAGTGCCCTTTGCGGTTTTTGTTGATCTTATAGGCCATGGTTTTCACGCCCCAATACTCGCTTTCAACGACATTGCCGCCGTTATCTGCGAGAACCGTGGAGAAGTGCTCAACCAGCCCTTCGGCCTGCGCGTTGGACAGATCCTGACGCGCAATGAAGACATGCTCGTAATACGGCATGCGATCTCCTGTCTTTTCACGGGCGCATTTCAACAGATGGGGGTGTGAGCTTCCGCAACCCATCCACGAGAGGCTGCGCCGAATACAAACCTGCGGAAGATGGGGCCTTATACAGAGACACGCGGCAATCGCAAGGGCCGCTGAGCGCCTTTGCGATTGTTCATTAATGCACAGAAGATTTCATAAACTGTTGAATAGCTTTCTGCAGCCAGGGCGATTTAACTACGCCCATGACCTGATTTTAGGCATGCAGCATCATCAATGGGAGACCCTCATGAAAACCGCCCTATTTGCGACCGCATTTGCACTTTCTGGCCTCATGGCCGCCCCTGCTCTGGCCGAATCCGAGCGCTACACCCTCGATGCCAGCCACAGCCAGATTATTTTCAGCTATAATCATCTGGGCTTTTCCACCACTTACGGCATGTTCTCAGGCTTTGAAGGCGAGATCATGTTTGACCAAGCGGCCCCAGAGAATTCCTCGGTATCCGTCTCCATGCCTGTGACCGATATGTTCACCGGTTGGGAAAAGCGCGATGCGCATTTCATGGCCGATGATTTCTTTGCTGCAGGCAGCGACGAGGCCAAAGACCTGGTCACCTTTACCTCCACCGCAATTGAAGTGACCGGCGAGTCTACTGCCAATATCACCGGCGATCTGACCCTGAATGGTGTGACCAAACCCGTCACCCTGGCCGCCACGCTGAACAAAGCAGCCGAGCACCCCATGGCCAAAGCGCCCTGGGCCGGGTTTGACGCCACCGCCACCTTGCTGCGCAGCGATTTCGGCGTGGATAAATTCGCCCCCTTCGTCAGCGATGAGGTCGAATTGCTGATCTCGATCGAAGCACAGCGCGCTGAGGGCTAAGCGCGACAATCGCGGCGCGCAGAGATGATTTGCGCGCCGCACCAGCGGAACGGGCCAAGCGCGCGGGCTCCGCTTTCGTCACCTTGCTGTGACCTGGCCGACCCAGCTCTTGCTCCAATAGGGCGATCTGCCCATGCTTAGGTCAGCTTCCCTGATTGTGATGATGACCCAAACCCATGCCCACCGAACGTTTCACCTTTGACAGCCCCAATGGGGTCGCCCTTGCCGCCCGGCTTGATCTGCCTGCCAGCGGCGCGCCTTTAGCCACAGCGCTTTTTGCCCATTGCTTCACCTGCGGAAAAGACATCGCCGCGGCCCGGCGCATTGCCGGGCGATTGGCCGCTATGGGCATTGCAGTGCTGCGATTCGATTTCACCGGGCTGGGTCATTCCGAAGGCGAATTCGCCAACACCTCTTTCACCACCAATGTCCAAGATCTTGTGGCCGCGGCAGAGGCGTTGAAATCTCGCGGCATGGGCCCGGATCTGTTGATCGGCCATTCCCTAGGCGGCGCGGCGGTGCTGCGCGCAGCGGAAAGCATCCCGTCGGCCCGGGCCGTGGTCACCATTGGCACGCCCGCTGATCCCGGCCATGTCACCGATAATTTCACCGCGGCCCTGCCCGAGATCGCAGCAAAAGGGGCCGCTGACGTGATGCTGGGCGGCCGGCCAATCCGCATCGGCCAAGGCTTTGTAGAGGATGTGAGCAATGCCCGGCTGACCGGGGCCATTGCCAAGCTCAATCGCCCGCTCTTGGTGCTGCACGCCCCCCGCGACGAGATCGTGGGCATCGACAATGCCACAGCGATTTTCAAAGCCGCCCGGCATCCCAAAAGCTTTATCACCCTGCGCGATGCCGACCATCTGCTGAGCAATGCCGATGACGCAGATTACGCCGCCGAGGTGATCGCCGCTTGGGCCGGGCTGCATGGGGGGATCAAAACCCCTGCCCCGCCTCCTGGCGCGCCCGAGGGCGTGGTCCGCGTTTCAGAAGCCGATGTAGAAGGGTTCTTGCAAGATATCTCTGCCGGGCCAAAACATCACGCTTTGGCGGATGAACCCCTCGCCTATGGCGGCACCGATAAAGGCATGTCGCCTTATGGGTTTTTGGCCGCGGGTCTCGGGGCCTGCACATCGATGACCATCCGCATGTATGCCCGGCGCAAAGGCTGGCCTTTGGATGGGGTCAGCGTGGATGTGACCCATAACAAGGTCCATGCCCAAGACGCCGATGAAACCAATCAATCGGAACGGATCGACGCATTCCACCGGGAAATCCGTCTGGAAGGCAGCTTGGATGCAGAGCAGCGCGCGCGCCTGTTGGGAATCGCTGATCGCTGCCCGGTGCATCGCACCCTAGAGGCCAGCTCGCGCATCACCACCGCCCTGGCCGAGTGACCCAAAGGGCGGCGGGGCTATTCCGCCGCCACCCGCCGAGGATCCAGCATCGGTTTGAGATAACGCCCGGTATGGCTGTCCGGGCATTCGGCCACCTCTTCGGGGGTGCCTTCGGCCACCACAGTGCCGCCGCCATCCCCGCCTTCGGGACCGATATCAATGATCCAATCGGCGGTTTTCACCACATCGAGATTATGCTCGATCACCACCACCGTATTGCCCTGCTCCACCAATTCGTGAAGCACTTCGAGCAATTTGCGCACATCTTCAAAATGCAGCCCCGTGGTGGGCTCGTCTAAGATATAAAGCGTGCGCCCAGTGCTGCGTTTGGCCAGTTCCTTGGAAAGCTTCACCCGCTGTGCTTCGCCGCCCGACAGGGTCGTGGCTTGCTGGCCGACTTTGATATAGCCCAGCCCCACCCGCATCAGCGCCTCCATCTTATCCCGGATCGAGGGCACCGCTTGGAAAAACTCCCGCGCGTCCTCAACGGTCATTTCCAGAACATCGGCGATGGATTTGCCTTTGAACTTAACCTCCAAGGTTTCGCGATTATAGCGCGCGCCATTGCAGGTCTCGCAGGTCACATAAACATCGGGCAGGAAATGCATCTCGATCTTGATAACCCCATCGCCTTGGCAGGCCTCGCAGCGCCCGCCTTTTACGTTGAAGCTGAACCGCCCTGGCTTGTAGCCACGGGTTTTCGCCTCGGGCAGTCCGGCAAACCAATCCCGGATCGGCGTGAATGCGCCGGTATAGGTGGCCGGGTTGGACCGCGGCGTGCGCCCGATGGGGCGCTGATCGATATCAATGACCTTATCGAGATGCTCTAACCCTTTGATGGTCTCGCAGGGCGCAGGTGTCTGGCGCGCGCCATTGAGCTTCATCGAGGCTGTCTTGAACAATGTCTCAATGGTCAGGGTGGATTTGCCCCCGCCCGAGACGCCGGTGACGCAAACAAACTTGCCCAGCGGGAAATCAACGGTGACATTTTGCAGATTATTGCCCGTGGCTTTGACCACTTGCAGCTTCTTGCCATTGCCCTCGCGTCGGACACTGGGCACGGCAATCTCGCGCCGCCCGGCCAGATAATCACCGGTGACACTGTCTTCATGGGCGATGATTTCCGCGGGCGTGCCAGCGGCGATGATCTGGCCTCCATGCACCCCGGCGCCTGGGCCAATATCAAGCACGTAATCCGCCTCGCGGATGGCCTCTTCATCATGCTCCACCACGATCACGGTATTGCCCTGATCGCGCAGGTTTTTCAGGGTGGTCAACAG
>JAOXSB010000186.1 GCA_025800345.1 Mangrovicoccus sp.
GCGGCGTCGGCGGCAAATATGCCCCGCCAGTTAGTGTGTTTGGACTGATGATCGATCGCTGGGGGACCCCCGCGAGTTCTATTATCTGACCCTGATCGTCACGGTTCTGGTGACTCTCGGCTATATCAACCTGTTGCGCGCGCCCTTGGGGCGCAGCTTTATCGCCGTGCGCGATAGCGAGATCTCGGCCCAGGCATTGGGCATTGACATTGCCCGCACCAAAACCATCTCCTTTGGCATTTCTTGCGCCCTTACCGGCATGGCCGGGGCTTTGATGGGGCTTTATGCCACCGCCTTTAACAATGAAACCTTCAGCCTGGTGATCTCGATCCAGCTGTTGATGATGATCGTAATCGGCGGGCTCGGCACCATCCATGGAGCGTTTTTCGGCGCTGCGATCGTGGGATTCTTGCCGCAATTCTTGTCCATGAGCAAAGATTGGATCGGCACCCTCACGGGCGGCGGCTCCGTGGCGATACCGGGTCTTGAGGCCGGGATCTTTGGCGCGATCTTGATGCTGTTCTTGCTGTTTGAACCCATGGGGATTTACGGCCGCTGGATCAAAATCCGCACTTTCTTCGAGCTCTTCCCCTTTAGCCGCAAGGACATGTTCAAACGGCAGAAATCCTATCTGAAGACGGAGCGGTTGAGATGAGCCTTTTGGAGATGAAAAACACCACGCTCAAATTCGGCGGCTTGGTGGCGGTGAATGATCTGAGCTTTTCCGTCGAGCAGGGCGAAGTCTTCGCCTTAGTAGGGCCCAATGGGGCGGGCAAATCCACGGTGTTCAATCTGGTGTCGCGCTTTTACACGCCAGTGGCCGGGCAGATCCGTTTTGACGGGCAAGATCTTTTGGCCCGTCCTGCCGCAAAAGTGGCGGATCTGGGTATTGCCCGCACCTTTCAAAATATCGAGCTGTTTGAACAAGCAACGGTGCTGCAAAACCTGCTGGTTGGGCGTCATCGCCACCGGGAAACCAATTTCCTAGCAGAGCTGTTCTTTACCCCGAAAGCGCGCAAGCAAGAGCTGCAAAACCGCCATATGGTCGAAGAGGTGATCGATTTCCTCGATCTGCAACCCTATCGCGACAAACGCATCGCGGGCCTGCCTTATGGGGTGCGCAAAGTGGTGGAGCTGGGCCGCGCCCTGGCCACGGGGCCAAAACTGTTGATGCTGGATGAACCCGCCTCGGGGCTTTCGGTGGAGGAAACCACCGATATGCGCTGGTGGATCGATGATATCCGCCGCCAGATGGGGATCACCGTGCTTATGGTGGAACATGATATGGGCCTGGTTTCGGGCGTGTCTGACCGGGTTTTGGCCTTGGCCGAAGGTGCGAAACTGGCCCTTGGCACGCCCAAAGAGGTGCAATCTGATCCGGCCGTGATCGAAGCCTATCTGGGGAAAGCCGCATGAAGGATGTCGCAGTGACAGAGCCGATTTTGCAGGTGCGCAACTTGGAAAGCTTTTACGGTCCCATCAAAGCCATTCGCGGCGTGTCCATGGATGTGCGCCAAGGCCAGGTGGTGTCGATCCTGGGCGCCAATGGGGCGGGCAAGACCACGTTGATGAAAACCATCTCGGGGGTCATGGACCCGGAAAAGGGCACGATCCTGTTTGAAGGGCAGGAAATCCAAGGGCGCGAGCCCCATAAGCTGGTCGGGGCGGGCGTGGTTCATGTGCCCGAAGGCCGCGAGGTGTTTCCATTGATGACAGTGGAGGAAAACCTACGTCTTGGGGCCTATGCGCGCCATGATGCCCATGCGGTGACCCGCGACCGGGATTTGGTTTTTGAATATTTCCCGATCCTGGCGGAGCGGCGCAGCCAAGAGGCAGGCACGCTGTCGGGCGGGCAGCAACAAATGCTCGCCATCGGGCGCGGCTTGATGGCCGACCCCCATGTGATGTTGCTGGACGAGCCTTCGCTGGGGCTGTCGCCGCTCTTGGTGCAAGAGATCTTCACCATTCTTAAACGGCTGAACCGCGAACAGAATATGACCATGGTTTTGGTGGAGCAGAACGCGCCAGCGGCGCTGGATCTGGCCGATCATGCCTATGTGATGGAGCTTGGGCGCATGGTGATGGACGGCCCGGCCGATGAATTGATGCAATCCGAAGACATCCAGAATTTCTATCTTGGTGTGCATGAAGATGGCGAACGCGAAGAAAAGCGCTGGAAAAAGCGCAAAACTTGGCGGTGAGGAGGGATATATCGTGATGAGGGATACAGCCATTAATCTTCCCGATACCCATGAAGTCGCCGGGTTGCGGGTCAATAAAGACAGTTTCGCCCTACCAGCGACGCTGGATGGATGCAGCACGGTTCCGGGGCTGTTTCGGGCCCGGTGCCAGGAGCTTGGGGCCAAAACAGCCCATCGGGAAAAAGATCTTGGGATCTGGCAAAGCTATTCTTGGGCCGATTATTGGACCGCGGCCGAGCAATTGGCCGCGGGGCTGACCGCCTTGGGTCTCAAGCGCGGCGAAGTGGTCTCGATCCTGTCAGAAGACCGCAAAGAATGGCCCTATCTTGATATGGCCATTCAAGGATTGGGGGCCGCCACCAGTGGGATTTATACCACCGATAGCGCCAATCAATTGGCCTATCTGCTCCAAGACAGTGCCAGCCCGATCCTTGTGGTCGAAAATGACGAGCAGCTTGATAAATTTCTGAAAATCGAAAGCCAGGTGCCGCTGTGCCGTCATGTGATCGTTCTGGATGATGACGGCTTGCATGATCTGAGCCATGAAAAATGCCTCATGCTTGGGGATCTTTATGCTCTGGGCCAGAAAACCCTGAGCCAAGATCCCAAATTGTTCGAGCGGGCGATTGATCTGGTCAGCCCCGAAGATGTGGCGCTGTTGATCTATACCTCTGGGACCACTGGCAAACCCAAAGGCGCGATGCTTTCGCAATCCAATATCATTGCCTCGCTGGCCGCTCAGGCCAGTTGCATGCCGGTGCTTCCCAAGGATGAGCAGCTTTGCTTTTTGCCATTGGGCCATGTGTTTGAGCGGGGCAGTTCGATCTTTGGCCCGCTGGCGGGCAAATCCACGGTGAATTTCGCCGAAAGCATCGAAACGGTCTTTGACGATGCCCGCGAGGTCAGCCCCCATGTGTTCAATGCGGTGCCGCGGGTTTGGGAAAAGATCTATTCCTCGGTGCTGATCTTGCGCCAAGAGGCCACGCCTTTTGGCCGCTGGGCCTTTGACCGGGCGCTAAAGGCAGGCATGATCAAGGCCAAGGCAGAGCTAGAGGGCAAGCCGGTCCCGGCGCTGGCGCGGCTGCGCTATGGGTTTTGGGACCGTATGGCCTTGCATAATCTGCGCCGGATGCTCGGCTTTGACCGGCTGCGCCGGGCGGTGTCCGGGGCGGCCCCGATTTCGCCGGAATTGCTGATCTGGTTCCGGGCCATCGGCGTGCCGATCTATGAGGGCTATGGGATGACGGAAAACTCTGCGGTGTGCAGCGTGAACCGGCCTGGCGCGACGCGGCTTGGCAGCGTTGGCCAAGCGATCCAAGGCACCCAGTTGCGCCTGTCAGAGCAGGGCGAGATCCAATGCCGCAGCCTGTGCGTGTTCCCTGGATATTGGAACAACCCGGAAAAAACCGCCGAGACTTTCACCGAAGATGGCTGGCTGCGCACGGGCGATGTGGGCGAGATCGATGGCGAGGGCTATCTGCGCATCACCGGGCGGATCAAAGATATTATCATCACCGCAGGGGGCAAGAATATCACCCCTTCCGAGCTCGAGAGCGCGCTGAAATTCAGCCATTATATTTCGGATGCGGTGATCATCGGGGATGGGCGCAAATATCTGACGGCCTTGATTATGATCGATCAAGAAAATGTCGAGCGCTTTGCCCAAGATGAAAAGGTTCCCTTCTCTAACTTTGCCTCGCTTTGCGCCGCACCCGAGGTCAACGCGCTGATCCAAGGCGAAGTGGATAAGGTGAACAAGCAATTTGCCCGCGTGGAGCAGGTCAAGAAATTCCGTCTGATCAATGTGCTTTTGACATCAGAAGACGAGGAACTGACGGCCACGATGAAGCTTAAACGCGGTCAGGTGGAAAAGGCGCATAAGACGCTGATCGATGAAATGTACTGAAGCCTAAAATTCATGTTCCATGGGAGGAGCACCATGAAAAAGATCACTGCATGGGCGGCAGCGGCAACCATTGGGGCCTGCGCGGCCCAGGCCGATAGCCAAGGGGTGACCGATACCGGGATTGTCATTGGATCGGTCAATGATCTAAGCGGGATTTTTGCCGCCGTTGGTGTGCCCGCGGTCCAAGGGGCCAATTTGTATTTTGACCAACTCAACGAGGCAGGCGGCGTGCATGGCCGCAAAATCCGCTTTGTTGTGGAAGATAGCGGCTATCAAATGCCCCGGGCGATGCAGGCCTATAACAAGCTGCTGAACCGGGACAAAGCCTTTGCCATGTTGCTGTCCCTGGGCACGCCCATGAACTTGGCCGGGTTCAATTTGATGGACCCAAAGGGCATTCCCAATGTCCTACCGCTCACCGCCTCGCATCAGATGCTCAATGAGCCGATGAAGAACAAATTCACGGCCTTTTCCAGCTATCATGATCAGATCCAAGCGGGTGTGAGCTATCTGGCCGATGAATATGGGGCGACAAAGATCTGCGCCATGTATCTGCCCACGGATTTCGGCGAAGAGATCAAAGAAGGGGCCAAAAGCGCGGTCGAGGAAAAAGGCCTAAGCTTTGTGGCCGAAACCACCCATAAACCCGATGAGACCGATTTTGTCGGCTCTTTGTCTAAACTGTCTGCTGAAGGCTGCGAGATCGTCGCCATGGCTTTGGGTGTGCGCCAGGGCATCACCGTGGTGGGCACCGCTCAGAAAATGGGGCTGACGGATATCAAATTCCTCAACTCCACCGCAGGGTTCCTCACGGCGGTTGCGGCGGTGCCTGGTGGGGTGACCGAAGGGCTTTATGCGGCCTCGGGTTGGCAAGATCTGGCCGCGCGGGCCGAGGAAGAAGCCCCGGCGGCCTTTATCGCCGCGTATGAGGAAAAATATGGCGAAACCCCGGGCGGCTTTGCCCTGTTGGGCTATGTGGCCGCAGAGCAAACCGTGATGGGGCTGGAAGCGGCCGGGCCGGATCTGACCAGCGATAGCTTTATCGCGGGGATGGAAACGATCCAGTTCGATGATCCCTTGATGGGCAATATGATCAGCTATGGACCAGATGATCACCAAGGCGCTGATGCGGTGATCATCTCGGTGGTCGAAAACGGCCAATGGAAGATGATCCACAAGAATTAACGCAATCCTGGGCGGGGGCATCTGCCCCTGCCAATCCCCAAAGGGTAGTCAATTATGAGCGATCTCGAGAGTTTCCGCGCCTCTACACGGGCGTGGCTGGAGGAGAATTGCCCCCAGCCCATGCGCGCGCCCATGACCGAAGCCGATATTTGCTGGGGCGGGCGCAATTGGCAGTTCCAATCTGAGGAGCAGCAAATCTGGCTTGAGCGTATGGTGGCCCGTGGCTGGACGGTGCCGCGCTGGCCCACCGCTTATGGCGGGGCCGGACTGTCTGGAGATGAAGACCGCATCCTGGCCGAAGAGATGGAGCGGATCAATGCCCGCCCGCCGCTGCAAAGCTTTGGCATTTGGATGCTGGGCCCGGCCTTGCTGCAATTTGGCACCGAAGAGCAAAAGCGCCATTACTTGCCCCAAATCGCCCGCGGTGAAATCCGCTGGTGCCAGGGCTATTCCGAACCTGGGGCGGGATCAGATCTGGCGGGTGTGCAAACCAAAGGGGTTGATCAAGGGGAGTATTTCGAGGTTTCCGGGCAAAAGATCTGGACCTCTTATGCAGATAAAGCCGATTGGATTTTCTGCCTGGTGCGCACAGAGCCCGATGCCCCCAAACATAAGGGCATTTCCTTTCTGCTCTTTGACATGGCCTCGCCTGGGGTCAGCACAAAACCGATCCAGCTGATTTCCGGGGCCTCGCCCTTTTGCGAGACTTTCTTTGACGCGGTGCACGTGCCCAAAGATCAGATCGTCGGCGCGCGGGGCGCAGGTTGGAGCGTGGCGAAATATCTGCTCACCCATGAGCGGGAAATGATTGCGGGCACGGATAGTGCATTATTTGGCTCTGCCGATTTGGTGGCCGAGGCCAAAGCTCATATTGGCCTGGATAGCGCAGGGCGGTTGGCGGACCCGATCTTGCGCGCGCAGATCGCTGATTTCCTGGTGGATGAGGCCGCTTTTGAAGCGGAGCTGGAGGCGGCGCGCGCTTGGATGCGGGCAGGCAAAATGATCGGCGTGCAATCAGCGCGGCTGAAATATACCGGCACCGAGCTGAACAAACGCCGGCAAGAGCTGTTGATGGCCGTGGGCGGGCTTGAAGCTTTGGCTTGGGACAGCGCCAATGCCGCAGATCATGAACTGGCCTCGCTCTGGCTGCGGTCCAAAGGCAATTCAATCGAAGGCGGCACATCCGAGGTGATGTTGTCGATCCTGTCCAAAGGCGTGTTGGAGCTCGGCTGATGAGTATGGAAATTTTGACCGAAGACCAGCAAATGGTTCGGGATGCGGCGGCGGGCTTTTTGAGCGCCTCTGCCAATGTGGATAGCCTGCGCCAGCGCCGGAACGCGACCCAAGGCGGGCGCGGGGCCCATGATCCGGCGCTGCTGCAAGCCATGGCGGAATTGGGGTGGTACGGGATTTTGCTGCCCGAAGACCAAGGCGGCGTGGATCTTGGGGCGCGGGCCGCGGGATTGATCGCACAAGAGGCGGGGCGCAATCTGTCGCCGCTGCCCTTCTTGGGCAGCGCGGTTTTGGCCGCGGCTGTGCTGCGCGATTGCGAGGATCAAGACTGGGCCGCGAAATTGGCCAGTGGCGAGATCCAGATTGCTTTTGCCTTTGAAGAAGGGGGCAAACATGCCCCGGATCACGTGGCGATGCAGGCGCTGGCCATGGGCAATAGCTATAATCTGAGCGGGGCGAAACGCCATGTGGCGGATCTCACCGGCGCGGATTTTGTGATCACAACGGCCCAATCTGACCAAGGGCTTGGTTTGTTCTTGCTGGCAACACAAGGAACCGGGGTGCAAATTGATCCGCTGGCCACGGTGGATAGTGGAAACTACGCCCATTTGCAGCTTGATCACGCGCAGGCCGAGGCGGTCTTGGCAATTGGCGAGAGGGCCGAAACTGTGCTGGCAAATGCCCTTAGGGTTGGGCGGGCCGTGGCAGCGGCGGAATTGCTTGGCCTGGCCGATGAAGCTGCCACGCGCACCAGCGCTTATCTCAAAGAGCGCAAGCAATTTGGGATGACCCTGGCCTCGTTCCAAGCCTTGCAGCATCGCGCCGCGGATCTTTACTGCCAGATCGAAAGCACCCGGGCGGTGGTGGCTGCCGCGCTGGATGCAATCGATCAAGCAGACCCCCAAGCCGAAAGCCTCAGCCGTGTGGCCAAAGCCAAGGCTACCAAAACCGCGCGCTTGGCGGTTTCAGAAGCGGTGCAAATGCATGGGGGGATCGGCATGACTGATGCGCTTGATATTGGGCTCTTCATGAAAAAAGCCCGCGCTGCCGCCGAAATACTGGGCGATCACAACCATCACAGCGAATGGCTGTTGCAACAAAAAGGCCTGTGATCATGCAGCAAATCCATGTGGACCAGCAGCACATTCCGAAAACCACCCTGCGCGCCGTCCCTGCGGCGGCGCTGGCCCCTGGGGATGTGCGGTTGAAACTGCAAAGCTTTGCCCTGACCGCCAATAACGTGACCTATGCCGCTGCCGGTTTCACCCTGGGATATTGGCAGTTCTTTCCCACTGGCGTGGAGGGGCAGGGCCAAGCGCCGGTATGGGGCGTGGCCAGCGTGAGCGAAAGCCACAGCGATCTGTTGCAAGAGGGCACGCGGCTATACGGGTTTTTCCCCATGGCCGAGGAATTTGTGATCACACCCAAAGCCCCTGATGCGCAATCGCGGGTGCTCACCGATGGCGCAGCCCATCGGGCAAAACTGCCCCCGGTCTATAATAATTACGTGCGCCTTGGGGCGAGCACACCGGCCCAAGATCACCTGCGCTGTTTGCTCCAGCCGCTGCTGGCCACATCTTGGCTGCTCTATGATTGGCTCGAAGATAACGCCTATTTCGGGGCAGAGCAGGTGGTGGTGGTGTCTGCCTCGTCGAAAACCGGGCTGGGTCTGTGTAAATTTCTGGCCGAGGCAGAGGATGCGAAGATCCAGCGCATTGGCCTGACATCTGCCAATAATCGCGATTTCGTGGCTCAGAATGCCGACTGCGATGCGGTGCTGACATATGACGAGATCGAAAGCTTGCCCCAGCGGCCCACTGTGATTGTGGATATGGCGGGCAATGCGGCCATGACCCAAGCGCTGCATGCCCATCTTGGGGATAACATCCGCCATGATGCGGCTGTGGGCACAAGCCATTGGGATAAGTTTGCCAAGCTCACAGACTTGGCTGGGACGTCGCCGCAGTTTTTCTCTGCCCCGGCTCAGATCGCCAAACGCTGGTCCGATTGGGGTCCGGGCGTGGCCGAGGAGAAAATTTCAGCGGCCTGGAAACGCATTGTCGCTGAGGCTGAGAGCTGGCTGGATGTGCAGGTTCATCACGGCTTGGATCAAGCGCCTTCCATCTGGGCCGATCTTGCCGCTGGGAAGGCCAATCCAAAGCATGGTCATATCATCCGGCCTTGATCTTTTGCGGGCGCTTGGCCGCCTCTGGTCAAGGCCGAACGCGTGATTTGATTTGACTCGCTGAGCAAAACCGGACAGGTGCAATCAGTGATGGTTCCTGCTTGCGATGAGCTGCGGCGGGATGAAAAGGGAACATGGTGCGGTGTAGCCATCAGGCGCCAAACCCATGACTGCCCCCGCAACTGTGAGCGGCGAGCGACCCCGGTGATCCACTGGCCCTATGGGCCGGGAAGGACGGGAGAGCCCAGACCCGCAAGTCAGGAGACCTGCCATCAATCCGTAAACCCAACCCAGGGCGGGGTGCCCTGCAAGGAGAGATTGATGGCGTCTATCCGCCCCATTGGCTCATTGCCCAGCGTGCCGCCTTTCCAGCGGAAGGCCGCGTGATGGGATCAGTTGCGTTTCTTCAGGCCAAGGATTTGGCGTTTCGCACGCCCTCGGGCACCGATTTGCTGCAAGAGGTGTCTTTCGACCTGGCAGAAGGGGCCATTTTGGCCATTGCCGGGCCAAATGGTGCGGGCAAGACCACCTTGCTCAACCTGCTTTGCGGCGCCCATGCGCCCCATGGGGGCGAGGTTCGCCTGAACGGGCGGCGCTTGGCGCAGCTATCGGCCATGGAGCGGGCTCGGATGATCGCAGTGGTGGGCCAGCAAGAGCGCCCCGATGGGCGGTTGCGCCTGCGCGATTATGTGGCTTTGGGGCAAATCCCGATCCAATCGGATCGCTCGGCCAAAGCCCATGAGCAAGCGCTGGATCAGGTATTGCAGATCACCGGGCTTGAGGATCTGGCAGAGAAATCCATGGGTCAGCTATCGGGGGGCGAATGTCAGCGCGCCCATATCGCCCGTGCATTGGCCCAAAGGCCGCAATTGCTGTTTCTTGACGAGCCCACCAATCACCTGGACCCCGATGCCAAAGGGCGCATGCTGTCTTTGGTGGCAGATCTCGGCATCACCGTGGTGATGATCGTGCATGATCTTGTGATGATCCCGGAATTTGCCAGCCATGTGGCGCTGCTCAAATCCACGCGCTTGACCGGCTTTGGCCCGGTGGAGCGGGTGCTGACCCCGGCGCGGGTGCGCGACACCTTTGGTGTGGATTATCTGTGCTTTCCCCATGAAGGCCGCGTGGTGCCCGCCCTGGATATCCGCAGAACTGCGGTCCCTCTTTAAAACTCTAAGCAATCTGAAGGAGCATCTCATGATGCTGAAGCTTTGGCCTTTGGCCATTTTCGCTGGTCTGGCAAGCGCTGCCAGCGCCCAAGAGATCACCGTTGATAATTGCGGCACGCCCTTGGTCTTTGACAGCGCGCCGGAACGGATCGTGGTGCATGACATGAACATGACCGATATGGCTTTTGCCCTGGGGCTTCAGGACAAGATCATCGGTCTGACCGGGATCTCTGGCTGGTATAAGACCAGCCCGGAATTCGACAGCTTGCGCGGGGATATTCCCGAACTGGCCCCGAAATACCCCACGGTGGAAAACCTGGTGGCGGTCGAGCCTGATATGTTCTTTGCGGGCTGGTATTATGGGATGAAGCCAGGCGGGGATGTGACGCCAGACACGCTTGCACCTTTCGGGATCAAAACCATGATCTTGACCGAAAGCTGCGTGCATCTGGACAAAAACCGCCCCGAAGCCAGCATGGATCTGCTGTTTGATGATATGCTGCGCCTGGGCAAGGTCATGCAGGTGGAAGACAAAGCCGAAGCCCTGGTGGCCGACTGGCAATCAGAGCTGGCCGCGATTGAAGCCAAAACCGCAGAGCTGGAAAAGCCGCGTGTGTTCTTGCTTGATGGTCCGGCCGATGCCCCATTCACGTCCGGTAAATTTGCCATTCCCGATGCGATGATCGCCGCTGCTGGCGGCGAGAATGTCACCCATGACATGGAGACAAGCTGGGGCCGCACCTCTTGGGAAGCGGTGGCCGCATCGAACCCGGAATTCCTGGTGCTTCTGGATTATCAAACCGGCAATGGCGCAGCGGATACGTTCAAATTCCTGCAAGATCATCCGGTGATGTCGCAAACCGATGCGGTCAAGAACGAGCGCTGGATTGGCCTGCGCTACGAAGAGCTGACCCCTGGTCCGGCAAATGTCGCGGCCATCGTGAAAATGGCCGAAGCTATGCATCCTGGTCTGAACTAAAATGGGCCGATTGGCTCTGATACTTGTGCTGGGGGCGGTCATTTTGATCGCCCTTATGCTGCTCTCAACGATTTATGGCACAACCCATATCCCTGTGGGCGAGGCGCTGCGGGCGGTCAGCCTGGGGCTGGGCATGAGCGAAGGCGAGGTCTCGCCGCTGCATCGGATCGTGTTTGATCTGCGTTTGCCGCGGGCGCTGTTTGCGGCGGTGATCGGGGCCGGGCTTGGGGTGGTGGGTGTGGTTCTGCAAACCACCACCCGCAATGATCTGGCCGATCCATTCCTTTTCGGCCTGTCCTCTGGCGCGGCAGCAGGGGCGGTGTTTGTGATCACGGTCACGGGCGATGTGCTGGGGATCTGGACCCTGCCCCTAGCGGCCTTTAGCGGCGGGCTTGTGGCCTCGGCCATCGTGCTGGCTTTGGTACATGGTTTGCGCACCAGCGCGCCGGAAAAGCTGATCCTGGCCGGGCTCGCAGTGTCGTTCTTATTCGCGGCGCTGACCAATTACCTGATCTTTGCGGGCGATAGCCGCGCGGCTCATACGGTGATTTTTTGGATGCTCGGGGGCCTGGGCCTGGCAAGATGGGAGACCTTTCCCCTGGTGGCGGCGGGCTGCGCTTTGATCTTGGGCTATGCGCTCTATCGCGCCCGCTGGCTTGACGCATTGCTGACCGGAGATTTGACCGCAGCCACCCTTGGTGTGCCGGTGCAAGCCTTGCGGTTTTCGATGTTTTTTGTGGCGGCTTTGGCCACGGCGGGATTTGTCTCGGTTGCTGGGGTGATTGGCTTTGTGGGGCTGATGGTGCCGCATATCGCGCGCGGGCTGGTGGGGCCGTTGCATCGGGTTTTGCTGCCCACGGCTGCGCTTGTGGGGGCGATTTTGCTCACCGGCTCGGATATTCTTAGCCGGCTCTTGCTGGCCCCACAGGAATTGCCCGTGGGGATCGTGACCACTTCGATCGGCTCGGCTTTTGTGTTTTTGTTGCTCCTGCGCAGTGGACGGCGCGGCGCTTAACGCGATTGCGCCCCCAATCCACCTGCGGGATTGGAGGCGCGGCCCGCCCCAATTCGGGCTTGGCTCACTGCGCTGGCTGGGCTGTTTTGCGAAAGGCAGGGGGGCGCTTTTCCACGAAAGCCTGCATGCCTTCACGCTGAGCTTGGCTGCCATAAAGCGCGTGATAGGTCTGCCGTTCATAGCGGATCCCCGCATCCAGCGGCGCGCGCTCGGATTCCAGCACGCAATTGCGCGCCATGATCGCGATCTCTTTGGCATAGCCCGCAATGGTCTGAGCGGTTTTCCGGGCCTCGGCCTCGATCTGATCATCGGGGATCACCCGCGATGTCAGACCCAGGCGCAGGGCCTCTTCTGCGCTGATCATCCGCCCGGTAAGGATCATGTCCATGGCCGCGGCCTTGCCGATCAGCCGGGTCAGCCGCTGGGTGCCGCCAATGCCGGGAATGCAGCCGATTTTGATCTCGGGCTGGCCGAATTTGGCGCTGTCCGAGGCCAATAGCAAATCGCACATCATCGCCACTTCGCAGCCCCCGCCCAAAGCATAGCCGCGCACCACGGCGATTTTGGGGGTGCGCAGCGCCGCGAATTCATCCCAGGGGGCAAAGTAATTCTCGGCCTGCATCGAGGCATAATCATGCTGCATCAACTCTTTGATATCGGCCCCAGCGGCAAAGGCCCGGGCATCGCCCATCAGCAAGATCGCCCCGATATCGGGATCTGCATCAAAGGCTTTGGCAGCGCTGACCACCTCATGCATGACTTGGCTGTTGAGCGCGTTCAGGGCCTCGGGCCGGTGAAAGCGGATGCTCGCCACGCGGCCATCCACCTGTGTCAGAATGGTTTCATAGCCCATCTTAGCTGTCCCAGATTGCGCCATAGGCGGGGATGCCTTGGCTTTCCATGTCATGCACCACTTTGCGGGTGAGCTTTTGGTTAGAGATCACGATCACCGCCTCGGCGCCGCTTTCACGCACGGCTTTCAGCGCCAGGGCCGATAGATCGGGCTTGCCCAAAGTATCAGTATCCCAAATCACCGGATGCTCCGTATGGGCTTCGATCTCATCGATCAGAGCATCGCCATAGGTTTTGCGCGGGCTGCGGGTGGACCAAATCAGCCGGTTCGGCACCATACCTTTGAGCAAATGCGGCAGGATCGGCCCCACGCCAGAGCCCGTGCCCACATAGACCACCTTTGTGAACAGCTCTTCGATCCGAGCCACGCCCGATGTGGTGATGCCTTTCACCCAAACATGGCTGGGCGGGTTGTCGATGAAATCGCCGGTCCAATCCCCGGCGCGGCTGATGGCCAGGCGATAACCGCTCTGGCCGGGGCTCGGGATATTGGCAAAGGCGTGATATTCCCCAAAGGGTGTGTGCGCGATCGCGTTGGAACTGCCCGCAAAGGGCGTGTCGCCATAATCAAACCGGGCGATCACCACATGGTCAGAGGGTTTTTCGATCTCCACCTTTACCCGTTTCAAGCTGAGCCAGGGCGACAGGATCGATAGGGTCAGCAGGCAGAGCATCCAAAAGCTCGGGCTTTCAAAAAGCGCCGCGCCGCTGTCATGGATCAGCGAAAGGGTTTGCGCCCAAAACAGGGCTAAGACGGTCCAACCCACAAAGCGGTGGATCTTTTCAAAGGCGTTGTGAAACCGCGCTCGGAACGAAGGGCGCGCGGTGAAGATCATCATGCTTAGCAGTGCGATCATTGCGCCGCTGAGCCCTAGGCTCAGATCCGAAGGCAGCGCCGCGCCGCTCAGCCGGTTGGCGACCATGGCATAGAGCAAAAAGCCTAGCCAAAGGGTGCCGGTTACGGTGCCACCAATATGCAGCCCGCCGAAATGGAATACTTTGCCCGCGCCCCAGCGGATCCATAGGGGCCAGCTTGTGGGGATGCGTGTGGCCAGCCAAAACAGGGCGTTGATCACCCTTTGCTGGCGAATGAGAATACCCAGGGACAGATTGGCCAGCGCCATATGGGAGATCGGGCCAAGAGCAAAGCCTGCATCGCTGTGCCAAATCCCCTCGCGCAGGCCCCATGCCAGCACAGCGATATTCACCGCCGCCACCAGAACGATCAGGCGGCGATATTCCATCAATGCCGGGTGACGGGTGATGCGCCGCCAATTTCGGCTCGGCGCGTGATACTCAAGGGTTTGGGTGCTCATCAGTTCAACTCCAGCGCGCGGGCGGTGATTTCCTCGCGGGCCATTTGCAGCAGCAGCCGTTTGTCCAGCTTGCCGCGCGGGGTGCGGGGCAGGGTGTCTAGAGGCAAAACAAGGCTGGGTTTGTGGTAATAGGGCAGTTTGGCGGTCACCGCTTGGCCCGCTTTATGGGGGCAGGCGCTGGCCGGTGAGATAAAGCTGACCAGATTGCGATCATCATATTTCAGCGTCACCGCCTGATCGCAGCCCTCGGCGCTCTCTAGCGCGGCGGAAACCCCATCCAGCTCCACCCGGAAGCCGCGGATTTTCACCAGATCATCGACCCGCCCGAAATGCTCGAGCGCGCCATCTTCGGTCCAGCGGCCCAAATCCCGGGTGCGAAACATCATATGACCGGGGCGGAACGGGTCCGGGCGATAGCGATCCGCAGTCAGGGCCGGATTGGCCAAATAGCCAGCGGTGACGCAATCGCCGCCCGCCCACATTTCGCCCTTTTCCCCGATGGGCAGCGGGTTCAGGTCGTCGTCAAGCACATAGACCGTGTTGTTGGGGGTGGGCTTGCCGATGGAGAGCACCTCCTTGTCCGGAAAATGGCGTTCGGCGGTGTTGATGATCGTGGTCTCGGTCGGCCCGCACGAGTTGTAAAAGGCGCAGAATGCCGACCAGGTATCGGCCAGAGGGCGCGGGCAGGGTTCCCCTGCAACGGCGGCCACCTTGACCTGCTGGCAGCGCTCGGCATCGAGCGAACACAGGATCGACGGGGTCGCGATCAGCACATCGACGGTTTCCGCACAGGCCTGGATCGACCTGCCGCGAATGACCAGGGTCGCCCCGTTCGACAGGGCCCCCAGCGTTTCCCAGGCCGCCATGTCAAAGGCGATTGACAGGATCTGCCCCACCCGCAGGCCCGGCGCCATGCCCAGATCGCCCGGTGCCGTCTGCAGGATGTTGCACAGGTTGCGATGGGTCACCTGCACGCCATTGGGTTTGCCGGTGGTCCCGGATGTAAACAGCACCATGGCCAGATCATCGGGTGCGGCATCGGCCACGGCACTGTCGCGGTTTTCGGGATGCGCGGGATCGGCGTCATCCCGGATCGGCAGGATCTGTGGCAATCCCGTGGGAAGCTGATCTACCAGGTCGGGCAGGGTCAGGACCACCTTGGCGTCGGTCACCCCGGCGATGTGGCGCAGCATGTCATCGGTGGCCACCCCCACATGCTGAGGCACGTAATAGGCCCCAAGCTTGAGCGCAGCGAGGATCCCCACCAGCATCGGGATCGACCGTTTGAGATATAGACACACGGCATCCCCGCGCCCGACACCCTGCCGGCACAGCTTATCGGCCAGCGCATTGGCCTGCGCGTTCAGCGCGCCATAGGTGATGGTCTGCCCTTCATGTTCGGCGGCGATGGCGTCGGGCGCGCGCCGGCAATGGTGGTGGAACCCGTCGATGATGGTGGCAAAGCGCGGGCGCTCCTGCGGGCCCCAGCCAAAGCTGCGAAATGTCGCGCGGTCGTCGGGCGACAGGCGCGCAAGCGGATCCGGGGCGGCGGGCGTCGCGGGCACCCGTGCGGGGGGGATGGGGGTGAGATGCATGATCACGGTCTCCTGCTGAAACTGTGATCAGCCTTAATGGGAAATTATCCCATCGCAAATTGACGCTCCTTCACATTTTCTTGTATGCCCCTCGAAATTTGATCCCTGACCCTACATGCGTGACATGGCTGACACCGGAAACTCGGACGATCTTCAGGCGCTTGGGGCGCTGTTCAAGCCGCTGGCGCGGCTGATGATCGAATTGGGGATCCCGCTGCGCGACGGGCTCGAAGTGCTCAAACTGGCGCTGGTGGACAGCGCCTATGAACGCGCCCCGGATGCATCCGCCAGCCATGTCAGCCTGCTGACCGGGGTGCATCGCAAGGATCTCAAGCGGTTCGAACAGGCCCCGCCGCCGCCCCGGCAGACGGTGGCCGCGGCCAAGGTTCTGACGCTGTGGCAAAACGACTCCGATTTTCTGGATGGCGATGCCCCGCGCGCCTTGCCACGAGGCGGGGATCACGGGTTTGACGCGCTGGTGCGCCGTGCCAAGGTCGATGCCGCCCCCGCCACGGTTCTGTCGGTGCTGCAGACGGCCGGGGCGGTGGCCGACCGCAACGGGCTGATCACCTTCCTGACCGCCACGCTGGTGCCCGAAGGGCGCGCCGAAAAGCTGCAGGTTGCCCTGGCCACGCTGGTGCCGCATCTGCAGACCGCGATCGGCAATGTCGCCGGCGATGCCGCGCAATGGGATCAGGCGCTGCGCTATTCGCATCTGAGCAAGGACGCCGCCCGCCAGATCGAAGCCGAAGCCGCGCGCCTGTCGCTGGACATGCTGAAAACGCTAAACGAGCTCGCTTTCCGGTTGCAAAATGAAGAAGAAGGCACGCATCTCTTCGTGGCGGGAACGTTCACCCATGTCGAGGATCAGAGCTCATGATGCGGTTCATTCTTGTGCTTGCGTTGCTGGCCGTGATGTGGCCGGTGTCTGCGCGCGAAAAAGAAGGCGGGATCATTGGCACAGGGGTGCTGGGGCAGATCACAAGGCTGGGCAGCATCTATGTGAACGGTTTGCATATCCGCTTTGCGCCGGGGATGGATCTTGTTGGGATCGACAGCACCGACGCGCTGAGCCCCGGTATGACGGTGGCGGCTTCGGTGCGCGCCACCGACACCGGATGGCAGGCCACCGCCCTGCGCCGCCTGCCGGTTCTGAGCGGCCCCGTCACCGGCCCCGCCGAGGTGATGGGCGTGCCCGTCACCGGCGCAGCACTTGTAGCACTGCCGCGCGGCGGGCATGTGCGGGTCGATGGGTTCTGGTCTGAAAACGGCGTTGAGGCCACGCATGTCGAGCCGGTCGAACGGGGGGACGCGCTGGTGACCGGCCCCTATCTGGGCGACGGGATGGTGGGCAACCTGCGCTTTACCGGGATCACGCCGCAGCATCTGGATCGGGGCGACATCATCCAGCTGACAGGGCGCTACGCGGATGGGGCTCTGGCGGCGGTGACACTGGATCACGGCGTCTTTGCCGGGCCGCGCCCCGATCTGGTTCTGGCCGAAGGATACCTGTCCGCGCCGGATGCGCGCGGCCAGTACCGGCTGATTGGCGCCAATCTGGTGGCCTATACCGATCAGCCCGGCATGGTTGATACCGGCCAGAAGGTGCTGCGCTGTGCCTGGCAGGGGCAGATGGGCTTTGCCCCCGATGCCCTGACCGCGCCTGAACGCGAGCTGGCCGCGCGGCTTTGTCCCGAGCGCTAGGGCGCCCGGCTAGACCGACACGGCGCGCAGCAGCGTGTCGCGCTCGACCTCGGCTGCGGGGGCCTGCAGCGTCACCGCGCCGCGTTCCAGCACGGTAAAGCTGTCGCCCAGCCCATAGGCAAAATCAAAGAACTGCTCGACCAGCACGATGGCCATATCGCCCTTGTCGCGCAGCATGGAAATGACCTGCCCGATCTGCTTGATGATGTTGGGCTGGATGCCTTCGGTGGGTTCGTCCAGCAGCAGCAGCTTGGGCTTGGTCACCAGCGCGCGGGCGATGGCCAGCTGTTGTTGCTGCCCGCCCGACAGATCCCCGCCGCGACGGTTCAGGAAATCCCGCAGGATCGGGAACAGGTCAAAGATCTCGTCCGGGACATGCCGTTCGCTGCGCGGCAGACAGGCAAAGCCGGTTTCAAGGTTTTCCTGCACGGTGAGAAAGGGAAAGATCTCGCGCCCCTGGGGGACATAGGCCACGCCCTTTTGCGCCAGCGCATGGGCGCTGATCTGGCCGATGTCTTCGCCATCCAGCCGATACTGGCCGCCGCTGCGCCCATGGGTGCCCGACAGTGCCTTGAGCAGGCTGGTCTTGCCCACCCCGTTGGTGCCCATGACACAGGTCACCGCGCCGCGCCGCGCGGTCAGGTCGATGCCCTGCAGGATCTGGCTGCCGCCGTAATGCAGGGTCAGGTTTTCGATCTCAAGCAGGTTATCGGCCAAGATACACCTCGATGACTTTTTCGTTGGCGGTGACGTGGTCGATGGACCCTTCGGCGAGCACCGATCCTTCGTGCAGCACGGTCACCTTGCAATTCAGACGGCGGACAAATTCCATGTCATGTTCCACCACCACCACGGCGCGGGTTTTGGCGGCCTCGACCAGCAGATCGGTGGTGTGTTCACGTTCCGCAGGCGTCATGCCTGCGGCCGGTTCGTCCACCAGCAGCAGGCGCGGTTCCTGCGCCAGCAGCATGCCGATTTCAAGCCACTGTTTCTGACCGTGGCTCAGCTCGCCCGATTTGCGGGTCAGCGCGTCGATCAGGCCGATTTCGCGGGCCAGCTCTTCGACCCGGTCAAGATCCTGCCCCGACGGGCGGAAGCCCAGCACCGCAAAGGGCGACCGGTTCTTTTTCAGCGCCAGCATCAGATTGTCCTGCACACTTTGGTCTTCGAACACGGTGGGGCGCTGGAATTTGCGTCCCACCCCGGCCTGGGCGATCTGGCTTTCGGACATGGACAGCAGAGACTGTGATTTTTCGCCCCACAGAACGCGGCCCTCATCGGGGCGGGTCTTGCCTGTGACAATGTCCATGAAGGTCGTCTTGCCCGCGCCATTGGGGCCGATCACGGCGCGCATTTCGGCCTCGCCGATCTGAAAGGTCAGGTTGTTGATCGCCTTGAACCCGTCAAACGACACCGAAACGCCGGAAACTTCCAGAAGGGTGCTCATGTGTCGGCTTCCTTTTCGCGCAGGGCGCCCGCATCGGGGCCCAGATCCGCGCCATGACGATTGGGGCTGAGCCGGTTGGCCATCAGATCAAAGAGACCCCCCAGACCCTTGGGCGCAAACAGCGTGACCACCACAAAGGACAGGCCCAGCAAGACGGTCCACCAGTCGACCCATTGCACCGTGTAGAACCCAAGGTTCAGATCGGGGGCCTGACCGCCGGTGAAGAAGGTCGACAGAAGCGACACGAAGCCCGCGCCGATCACCGCGCCGTAAAGCCGCCCGCGCCCGCCGATGGCAACCCAGACCGCCAGATAGATCGACGCGATGGGCGCCATTTCGGCGGGGTTGATGATGCCCGCCTGCGGGTAATAAAGCGCCCCTGCAATGCCCGCGATCACCGCCGTCAGCGTGAAGATGAACAGCTTGTAGACCTCGACCGGGTAGCCCAGGAACCGCACTCGGCTTTCGTCATCGCGGATCGCGCGGATCACCGATCCGAATTTGCCCGACACCACCCAGACGCACAGCAGATAGCCCAGCCCCAGGGCCGCCGCCGAGGCCCAGAAGAACCACAGCGACACCGCCGATTGCGGCACATCCCCCAGGCCCGGCAGGTTCTGCAGCCCGCTCAGCCCGTTATTGCCGCGCAGACCGCTGTCGTTCTGGAACAGGTATAGCGACAGCGCCAGCGTCATCGCCTGGGTCAGGATCGACAGGTAGACCCCGGTCACCCGGCTGCGAAAGGCCAGCCAGCCAAAGACCAGCGCCAGAAGCCCCGGCACCACCACCACCGCCGCAAGCTGCAGCGGCAGAGAATGGGCAAAGCCCCAGATCGGCGGAAAATCGGATGACCCCACAACGCCAAAGATCTGCGTGGCGATGCCGTCCGAAATCTCTTGCGCGGTCGCGGGCAGGGGGGCGGTGGACAGGCTTTGCACCACGATCAGTTCGGTGCGCGCATACATCAGCCACATGCCGATGGCGTAGCCGCCAATGCCGAAAAACGCCATGTGCCCAAGGCTGAGGATGCCGCAATAGCCCCACACCAGATCCATCGCCAGCGCCACCAGGCACAGGCACAGTGTCTTGCCCAGGGTTTTGACAAAGCTGGTCGAGATCACACCGATGCCCGACCCTTCGGCCAGCACCGTCACCCCCAGCGTAAAGAGCCCAAGACAGGCCAGAAAGATCAGCACCGACGGCTTGTCGGCCAGCAAAAAGCGCGGCTTGCGTGCGGTTGTCGAAGGGTTCTGCATGGTTCAGACCTCTGCCGCGCGGCCCTTGAGCGCGATGATACCGCGCGGCCGGAACTGGATGAACAGGATGATGAACAGGATCATGTAGGTCTGCGCGGCCAGCGTGTTGGACGGGTACATCCATTCGATGCCCTTTTGCAGCGTGCCCACAAGGGTCGCGCCCAGAAGCGTGCCCCAGATATTGCCGACCCCGCCGACCACAACGGTCATGAAGGATTGCACGATGTAGTCGGCCCCCATTTCCGACGTGACCTTGGCATAAAGCCCGATCGCGACCCCGGCGATGCCCGCGATGCCCGAGCCAAAGCCAAAGGTCAGCATGTTGATGCGGTCGGGGTTGATCCCCATCGACGCGGCCATGCGCGGGTTCTGTGTCACTGCGCGCACCTCAAGCCCCAGCCGGGTGCGGTTCATCACGATCAGGAACAGCGCCAGAAACAGCAGCGCCAGCACGAAGATGGCAATGCGGATATAGCTGATCGCCACCACATCGTTGAACACCAGCGACCCGTCAAGCCAGCCCGGCGCCGTCAGCGGTCGTGCCTGCGTGCCAAAGATGTTCTTGGCCAGCTGCTGCAGCGCGATGGAAATCCCGAAGGTCGCCAGCAGGGTTTCCAGCGGGCGATGGTAAAGCCAGCGGATCACCAGCCGCTCCATCGCGACACCGGCGCCAAAGGTGACGGCAAAGGCCAGCGGGATCGCCACGATGATCGACAGCGTGTAGTCGGGGATGATGAGCTGCACCACATAGCCCGTATAGGCGCCCATCATGATGAATTCGCCATGGGCCATGTTGATGACCCCCATCACGCCAAAGGTGATGGCCAGCCCGATCGCGGCCAGAAAATAGATCGACGCCAGCGACAGCGCATCCAGCCCCAGATCCAGCGTCTGGTTCAGCCCCACGCGGCGTTCGATGCCATCAAGCGTGCTCTGGGCCGCCGTGGTCACCGCAGCGGATGGTTCGGTGTAGATTTCGACAAAGCCCTGATCGGCGACAAGGTCATCCAGGGTCTGATCCGGCGACCATGGCGGAACGGTCCCGGCCTTGGCCAGCGCGGCATAGGCCGCATCGCGCGCGGCTTGCGTGTCCAGTGCATGGACCTGCGTGCCTGCCACCGCGCCATTGTCGATATGGGCGATCAGGGCGGCCTTGCGGTCTTCGGCGGTGGGCAGCGGGGTTGCCACGCCCGCCGCGATCATCAGATCGAACGCCGCATCTGCGGGCAGGGCATCGTCGGGCGCGCTCAGCCGTCGCTTTATGTTGGCGTCTGCGGGCAGCTGGCTGTCATGCATCATCCGGGTCTGTGTCAGCGGGGTCAGCGCGGCGCGCACATCCACGCCCAGGTCGCCTTCAAAGCTGGTGATGGCGGCCACGCGGGCGGCGTCATCATCGTCAAACCGGATGGTCAGCAGCCGTTCCAGCCGCGCCATGCGCGCGGCAAGCGCGGCATCGGTTTCGCCACCGGCAACGGCGCGCAGCGCATCCAGATGGCTGGCATCGGCGTCGCGTTCGATGGCATCCAGCGCGGCGTGCCGCGCTGCGGGGTCGGGATCGGTCAGCTGAAACCGCACCAATGCGGCGCCGATCAGGCCGCGAATGCCGCTGTTGGGTTTGAGCTGTTTGTAATCGCGGGCAATCGCTTGGCCCAGGTCGGAACCGGTGGCCAGATCAAAGACCTGCAGCGTCTGCCGGTCCACCTTGTCGGCAAAGACAAAGAGGCCACTGTCCTTGTGGCGCCACATCTCTTTGGCCTGCCACTTTTCCAGAACGGTCTGCGCGTCGGGCAGCCCGCTGGCGGCCAGCGCGTCGATCGCCGGGCCGATGGTCTTGCGCGAGCTTTTGGCGATGATGTCGCCATGCTGCTGCAACAGCAGCTGGATCGGGGCGTCTGGCGCCGGGGCGGCGGTTTGCGCGGCCAGCGGCAGAGCCGCAAGCGACCAGAGCACCGCCATCACGACGGCACAGCATCGGCAAAGATATGACATGAGGATTGGGCCCTTGCAGAGGCCGGGGGCAGCGCACCGCCCCCGGCCATTTACGTCAGTAGTTGGATTTGAGCTGAACGCAGGTTTCGGTGTCGGTGTTGTACATACCGCAGCCGAGCTCTTTCCAGTCGGACACCAGAACGGCCGAATCGGGCAGATAGTCGGTCCAGGCGTCGCCGGGGACTTCTTCGGTCTGGCTGATGATGTCGAA
>JAOXSB010000199.1 GCA_025800345.1 Mangrovicoccus sp.
AAAGTGGTAGCCCGTAGGGGAATCGAACCCCTCTTTCCAGGTTGAAAACCTGGCGTCCTAACCGATAGACGAACGGGCCAGCGCCGTAGCGTGAAGCGGTGTTTAGATAGTGCGCCGGGCGGGCGCAAGCGCTTTCTTAAACTTTTATCGCGGCGGCATCATCAAGGCGCAATTGCACTGTGCTGCGCCCGTTCCAATGGTTTAGCTCAAGGGTGCCCGCCAGGTTCAAAGGCTGGCCAATATGGGCCTCTACCGCGGGGCCAAGATCGCTGTCATAGGCGCCAAAGGCGATGGCCTCGCGCCGCGGCCCGCCCGCATCCCCAAAGGAAAGTTTAAGATGGCCTTTGCCGATTTGCCGGGCGCTATAGACCATGACCCGGGGCAGAGCGAAACGGGGCATGGGCGCGCTTTGCCCATAAGGCCCGGCCTGTTCGAGCTGATCGATGAGCTCGGCGGTCATGGCACTGGGCATCACCACCCCGTCCAGACGCAGGGCCCGTGGCCCGCCACTGCCTGCCCCTTGGGCGGCCAACAGCGTTTCAAGCCGTTCCATAGCAGGTTCTAACTGGTCTTTGGTCAGGCTGAGCCCGGCAGCCATGCGGTGCCCGCCGCCTTTGGTGATGTCCCCATCATGGGCAAGCCGCTGCACTGCTGCGCCCAGATCCACCCCGGAGACAGAGCGGCCCGAGCCTTTGCCTTGATCCCCTTCAAAGCCGATCACCACCGCCGGGCGGCCCGTGGCTTCGACCATGCGGGCGGCGACGATGCCCACCACACCGGGATGCCAGCCCTCGGCGGCGGCCCAAACCAAGGCGCCGTCCGTGCCGCGGGCCTCGGCCTGGGCCATGGTTGCTTCGCGGACTTGCGATTCGATTTCCCGCCGGCGGGTGTTTTCTTGCTCTAGCGCTTGGGCCATTTGCGCGGCTTGATCGGGATCATCGCAAGACAGCAGCCGCGCCCCCAGATCCGCTTGGCCGATTCTGCCCCCCGCATTGATGCGCGGCCCCAGCACAAAGCCAAGATGGCGGGAGCCAGGCGGTTGATCGAGCCCGGCCACATCCGCCAGCGCCACCAGCCCCGCATTGGCCCGGCGGTGCAGCACGGTCAGGCCCGAGCGCACAAAGGCCCGGTTCACCCCGATCAGCGGAGCCACATCCGCCACGGTGGCCAGAGCCACCAAATCCAGCAGCGCCATCAAATCGGGGCAGGGCAGGCCAGCGCTCCGGCGCAAGCGGTTGACCTCAACCAGGGCCAAGAACACCACGCCCGCCGCGCAAAGATGACCCAGATCGCCGCTTTCATCGGCACGGTTGGGATTGACCACCGCCAAAGCAGGGGGCAGCGTTTCGCCGCCCAAATGGTGATCCAGAACGATGACATCGGCCCCTTGGGCGGCGGCCAGAGCATCATGGGAAAGCGTGCCGCAATCCACACAGATGATCAGATCATGGGAGGCCGCCAGATGGGACATCGCCGGAGCATTTGGGCCATAACCTTCATCGATCCGGTCGGGCACATAAAGCGTGAGCCCATGGCCCAGGGCGCGGGCAAAGCGGATCAGCAGCGCCGCAGAAGATCCCCCATCCACATCGTAATCGGCAAAAACCGCGATACGCTCGCCCGCGGCCAGGGCGGCGACGATCCGGGCGGCCGCCGCGTCCATATCTTTCAGCCCCCGCGGGTCGGGCAGAAGATCGCGCAGTTTTGGGTCAAGATAGGCTGCCGCTTCGCTGGCGGGGATTTCCCGCTGCGCAAGCACATGGCAAAGTGCGGTGCCAAGGCCCGTGGCTTGGGCCAAAGCCTCGGCGGCGCGGTCCCGGGCGGGATCTGGACCGATCCAGCGGCGCCCGGTGAAGGATTGGGAGACGCCGAGAAAGCCTTGAGCGGCTTCGCCCGCCATCTCCATCAGATCAATTCCCGCTCAGATCAGAGCGTGGGGTTGCGATAGGTCATCCGGCGCACAGAGCCGGTTTTCGACCGCATCAGGATGGTTTCAGTGGTCAAGAAGCCCACTTCGCGTTTGATGCCGGAAACCAGCGAGCCATCGGTGACGCCGGTGGCAGCAAAGATCACATCCTGGGTGACCAGCTCGTCACGGGAATAGATGCGATCAAAATCGGTGATACCGGCTTTCTCGGCACGGCCGCGTTCATCATCATTGCGGAACAGCAGCTTGCCAAAAATCTGACCGCCCATGCATTTCAGTGCCGCCGCAGCCAAAACACCCTCGGGTGCGCCGCCAGAGCCCATATAAAGGTCGATGCCGGTTTTTTCCCACTCGGCGCAATGGATCACGCCAGCCACATCGCCATCGGTGATCAAACGGATCGCCGCGCCGGTTTCACGCACAGCGGCGATCAGTTCTTCATGGCGGGGGCGTTCCAGGATGCAGACGGTGATGTCTTCATTGGAGCAGCCCTTGGCCGCAGCCATGGCTTGCACCCGCTCAGCCGGGGTCATGTCCAAGGTCACAACGCCGGTTTCATAGCCCGGGCCAATGGCCAGTTTTTCCATGTACACATCCGGGGCGTGCAACATGGAGCCGCGCGGACCCATGGCGATCACGGCCAGCGCGTTGGGCATGTCTTTCGCGGTCAGGGTGGTGCCTTCGAGCGGGTCCAAAGCGATATCCACGGCCGGGCCAGTGCCGGTGCCCACTTCTTCGCCGATATAGAGCATGGGAGCTTCGTCGCGCTCACCCTCGCCGATGACGACCACGCCATCGATATCAAGCATGTTGAGCTGGGTGCGCATCGCATCCACTGCCGCTTGGTCAGCGGCTTTCTCATCTCCGCGACCGATCAGCTTGGCCGAAGCCAATGCGGCGGCCTCGGAAACGCGGGCCAAGCCCAGCGACAGCATACGGTCATTAAAATCGATCGGCGTTGCCATGGATCACTCCTGCCTTTTCTACTCTACCCGCCCCATTCTGAACCGGGTTAAACTTTTTACTTCAGACGTTCTCAATACGAATGGCTACCGGCTCTGTCGCCAATACGCCAGTGGTTTCAAAATCCGCCAATGCATGATCCAGCGCATCCCGAGTCGTCTTATGGGTGACAATAAGGACAGGGGCGGTGGCTTCCGCGTGGCCATACTGACGCATCCGGTCGATGGAAATCCCCGCTTCGCCAAGCTTTGCGGTGATTTTCGACAGCGCGCCGGGTTTGTCCAGCAGCTCAAGGCGCATGTAATATGGCGCGGGCACCGAGGATTGGGCTCGGGGCAGCTCTTCTAGGCTCGCGGCCGGTTGGCCGAACGTATGCATGCGCAGCCCGCGCGCCAGATCCATAATATCCGACAGCACCGCCGAGGCAGTGGGGCCTTCGCCAGCCCCGGCACCGCGCAGCACGATCTGGCCCGAGGCATCCCCATCCAGCACCACCATATTGGTGGCCCCTTCCAATTGCCCCAAAGGCGAGCTTTCGGGCACCAGGCAAGGGGTCATGCGTTGTTCCAGCCCGCGGCCAGACATGCGCGCCACACCCAAAAGCTTAATGCGATAGCCCATATCCGCAGCGCGGTGGATGTCCTCAATCGTAATGCGTTCGATCCCTTCCAGGCGCACCCCGTCGAAATCCACTTTTGCCCCAAAGGCGATACAAGACAGCAGCGCCAGTTTGTGGCCCGCATCAATCCCGCCCACATCCAAGCTGGGATCAGCTTCCAAATAGCCCAGATCGCTGGCTTCTTGGAACACTTCATCATAGGTGAGCCCGGCGCTTTGCATCCGGGTCAGGATGTAATTGCACGTGCCGTTCATCACCCCCAACACCCGGGTGACCTGATTGCCCGCAAGCCCTTCGCTGAGGGCTTTGACGCAGGGAATGCCCCCGGCAACAGCGGCTTCAAAACGCAGTACTCGGCCCGCAGCTTCGGCCTCTTCGGCCAGAGCATTGCCATGCAGCGCCAACAGCGCCTTATTGGCGGTGATCACATCTTTGCCCGTGGCAAAAGCCGCATCGGTGGCGCTGCGCACCATGCCCGCGCTGCCGCCGATCAATTCTACGAACACATCAATATCGTCCCGGCGCGCCATGGCTTCGGGACTTTCGGCCCAATCATAGCCCGACAGATCAATGCCGCGATCCTTGTCTTTGGAACGCGCGGTGACGGCTTTGATCTCAATCGGGCGACCGGCACGGCGGGCCAGCAGCTCTCCATGGGCTTGGATGATTTTGACAACCCCGGTGCCGACAGTCCCCAAACCGGCAATACCGAGGCGTAAAGGGGCGGTGGTCATGGGAAAGCTTCCTTGGATCGTCACAAACTGACGGCTTCGATAGCCCGAAGCGCCGGGGGCTGCAACGGCGGGTTTTGGGCTGTTATTCTTGGCGCTCGCGCAATTCACGGGCGCGTTCGCTCAAGTTTTCGCGCTCGCTCCCCAAATCCGGGCTCTCCTGAGCTGTTTCAAGATCCGTGCGTGCGCGCAATTCTTCGGCCCGTTCCCGCAGGCTTTTTTGACGGGCTTCTAGCTCTGGCACCGGCAGTGGCGGCAAAACACCCGCATCCGAGCGCGCCAGTTCCCGTTCGGCCAAAGCCGCGCTGCGCTCGGCCAAAGCCTCTGCCTCCTCGGTGAGGCCAAAGGCTTGCATTTCCACCTCGCGGGCAGCGGCAAGATCGTCCGCCCCCGGAAAACCACTGTCCAAAGGCAGAGTTTTGGGAGCCGTCATCCCTTGCTCGGTCACGTTAAACGGATCATCGGGGTAATCGGGCGGCGCGCAAGCGGCCAGGGCGAGCCCCGCAAGGATCATCAAAGCCCTGTTCCCAGGAAAACGGCGCAAGAAAAACGAGGCATCAGGCATAGGGCTTGCCTAGCCTGGCCGTCACAGCAGGGCCAGCAAAAACCAGCCCTGCCAGGGGTTAATGCGCCGGTTTGATAAAGCTGCCATTGCGCAGATCAGCCATGGCTTGGCGCAGTTCTTCTTGGGTGTTCATCACGATGGGCCCGTGCCACGCCACCGGTTCTTGGATCGGTGCACCGGAGATCAGCAAAAACCGCACGCCCTCGCGCCCCGCTTGCACGGTGATCTCATCGCCAGTGCCAAAACGGATCAGGCTGCGATTGCCCGACAGATCGCGGATATTGAGCTCTTGCCCGCCATATTCCTTTTCCAGCAGCACCCCTTGCGGGGCAGAGGCATCCACAAAAGCCCCCGCGCCCTCAAACACATAGGCAAAGGCCCGGCGATAGGTGTCGATGGCAAAGGTCTTTTTGACGCCGGCAGGCACGAAGATGTCGAGATACTGCGGATCTGCGGCAATCCCATCCACCGGGCCGGTCTTGCCCCAGAAACTGCCAATGATGACCTTCACCCTGGTGCCGTCATCATCGATGATTTCGGGGATATTGGCCCCTTTGACATCTTGATAGCGGGGCGCGGACATTTTCAGCGAAGAGGGCAGATTGGCCCAAAGCTGAAACCCATGCATCTGCCCGGCCGCATTGCCGCTGGGCATTTCCTGGTGAAGGATGCCGGAACCTGCGGTCATCCATTGCACATCGCCTGCGCCCAGCGTGCCTTCATTGCCCAGGCTATCCCCATGGGCGACCTGGCCTGAAAGCACATAGGTGATGGTTTCAATTCCCCGATGGGGGTGCCAGGGAAAGCCAGCAGCATAGTCCTCGGGGCGCTCATTGCGGAAATCGTCAAAGAGCAGAAAGGGATCAAGCTCGCTGGGATCGCCAAAGCCGAAAGCGCGGTGCAATTTTACCCCCGCACCTTCCAATGTGGGTTGGGATTTGCGGGTCTCAATGATGGGTCTGAGTGACATGGTCTGTCCTCCTTTGTCTCAAAGGTAAGGGCCATGGGGCAGGGCTCAATGGGCGCGGCTGTGCCTGGCGGCGCAGGTCTTGTGCGGCCAGGGCGCTCGGATTTTCCCCTCGCCAGGGCGTTGCCTGCGGGCTATGGGCGAGGCATGAACGCTGATGATCCGATCTTGCTAAAACTCTCCCCATCGCCCGCGCGGCGTTTCCTTGCCACAGCGGTGCAAGGGGGCACTGGGGGAATGCTGGTCTATGTGGCGCTGAACGCGCCGCAATCGGCGCTGCTTTGGCAGGCAATGCTGGCAATACTGGGTGCCGTGATGCTGTTTTCCGCGCTCAAGCTTTGGCAGGCGACCGGGCAGGATCTTGAGCTTCGCCGCAGCGTGCTGTGCAGCAGCGATGGGACAGTGCTGTGTCAGATCTCTGATGTGGAGCATGTGGAGCGGGGGGCGTTTGCGTTTAAACCCTCAAACGGCTTTGTTCTGCGCTTGCGCGAGGCGGCATCGCTGCGTTGGGCGCCGGGTCTGTGGTGGCGCTATGGCCGCCGTGTCGGCGTGGGCGGGGTAACGCCAGGCCCGCAGGGAAAAATCATGGCCGAGGTGATCGCGGAACTGATTGCCGAGGAAAACAGCTGAAACACGCGTTTCTTTCTTCGTCTCATTAACGATTCGCGCTTAGCCTTCCGTGACGGACCGCCCGTTTGGGGGGCTGTTCCAATAGGGAGGCGATGATGACCATTCACGAAAAAGCCATGGCGAAAGAGCCTACTTTCCGCGAATCCGTGGATTTGATGTTCAACCGCGCGGTGGCGCTGATGGATTTACCCCCAGGGCTGGAAGAAAAAATCCGCGTCTGCAACGCGACCTATACCGTGCGCTTTGGGGTGCGGTTGCGGGGGCAGATCACCACCTTTACCGGTTATCGGTCTGTGCATTCCGATCATATGGAGCCGGTCAAAGGCGGCATTCGCTTTGCCACGGGCGTTAATCAAGACGAGGTAGAGGCGCTGGCGGCGCTGATGACCTATAAATGCGCTTTGGTGGAGGCCCCGTTTGGCGGCTCTAAAGGCGGGCTATGCCTCGATCCGCGGGAATATGACGAGGCAGAGATGGAGCTGATCACCCGCCGCTTTGCTTATGAACTGGCCAAGCGCGATATGATCAACCCGGCTCAGAATGTGCCCGCCCCGGATATGGGCACCGGCGAGCGCGAGATGGCTTGGATCGCGGATCAATATGCGCGCATGAACACCACCGATATCAATGCCAAAGCCTGCGTTACGGGCAAGCCGCTGAATTCCGGCGGGATTTCCGGTCGGGTCGAAGCCACCGGGCGCGGTGTGCAATATGCGCTCAAAGAGTTTTTCCGCCATCCTGAAGATGTGAAGAAAGCTGGTATGAGCGGCACATTAGAGGGCAAGCGCATCGTTGTGCAGGGCTTGGGGAATGTGGGCTATCACGCGGCCAAATTCCTGCATGAAGAAGACGGTGCGGTGATCGTCGGTATTATTGAACGCGATGGCGGGCTTTGGGCCGATGAAGGGCTGAATATCGATGCGGTGCATGATTGGATCATGCGCCATGGGGGCGTTGCGGGCTTTCCCGAGGGCACCCATATTGATCAAGGCGCGCTTCTGTTCGAGGATGAGTGCGATATTCTCATCCCGGCGGCGATTGAGGGGGTCATTAACCTCACCAATGCCGATAAGATCAAAGCCAAGCTAATCATCGAGGCCGCCAATGGGCCGGTGACCTATGGGGCCGATGAGATCCTGCGCAAGAAAGGCGTGGTGATCATCCCCGATATGTATGCCAATGCGGGCGGGGTCACGGTGAGCTATTTCGAATGGGTCAAAAACCTATCGCATATCCGCTTTGGCCGTATGCAGCGCCGCCAAGAAGAGGCGCGCCACCAATTGGTGGTGGATGAGCTTGACCGGATCGTCGCGGCAGTGCCCGGCAATATGAGCCTCTCGCCCGGTTTCAAAGACAAATATCTGCGCGGCGCTGATGAGCTGGAATTGGTGCGCTCGGGGCTCGATGACACGATGCGCATTGCCTATCAATCCATGCGCGAGGTCTGGCATGAACGCCCCGAGGTGGAGGATCTGCGCGTGGCGGCCTATCTGGTGGCCATTGACCGTGTGGCTGCCAGTTATCGCGCCAAAGGGCTTTAAGCGATCCATATGGGGGCGCATGGCTCTGGACAGCGCCGCGCCCTCGGCCAATATCTAGGGTATGAGCCTTCCCGATGGATTCCTTGATGAGCTGCGCGCCCGCGTCTCGATCACCGATGTGATCGGGCGCAAAGTCATTTGGGACAGCCGCAAATCTGTGCCCTCCAAAGGTGATATGTGGGCCCCTTGTCCATTCCATCAGGAAAAAACCGCGAGTTTCCATGTGGATGACAAGAAGGGCTATTATTACTGCTTTGGTTGTCAGGCCAAAGGCGATGCTATCGGATTTCTGCGCGAAACCGAGAATATGAGTTTTATGGAAGCGGTGGAGCTTTTGGCCCGCGAGGCAGGCATGGAGATGCCCGCCCGTGATCCCCGCGCCCAAGCACGGGCCGAAGCGGGCGCGCGTCTGGCCGAGATCATGGAAATGGCGGTGCAATATTACCGGCTTTGTCTCAATAGCGGCGCGGGGGCCTTGGCGCGGGAGTATTTGCGCAGCCGCCGCGGTTTGGATGAGGCGGCGCAGAACCTTTGGGAAATCGGTTTCGCGCCAGAGGGCTGGCAAGGGCTTTGGGATCATTTGCAGGCCAAGAATGTGCCAGGTGAGAAAATCATCGAGGCCGGGCTTGCCAAAGCCTCCAACCGGGGCGGCAAACCCTATGATGTGTTCCGCAACCGCATCATGTTTCCCATTCGCGATGCGCGTGGCCGGGCCATTGCCTTTGGCGGTCGGGCGATGGATCCCAACGACAACGCAAAATATCTAAATTCCCCGGAGACGCCGCTTTTCGATAAAGGGCGCTCACTTTATAACCAAGGTCCGGCGCGGGCGGCCTCGGGTAAGGGCGCGCCGCTGCTTGTGGCTGAAGGCTATATGGATGTGATCGCCCTGGCCGAGGCAGGGTTCGCGGCCACGGTGGCGCCTTTGGGCACGGCGATCACTGAGCGTCAATTGGCGCTGCTCTGGCGGATCTCGCCCGAGCCCGTGATTGCCCTGGACGGGGATAAAGCCGGGCTGCGCGCGGCGATGAAGCTGATCGATCTGGCTTTGCCGCGGCTTGAGGCGGGGCGCAGTTTGCGCTTTTGCCTTTTGCCAGAGGGGCAAGACCCCGATGATTTGATCCGCGCCAAAGGGGCTGCGGCCATGGAAGAACGGGTGGCGCAAGCGCGCCCGCTTTCAGCTCTGCTTTGGCAACGAGAAACCGAAGGCCAGGTATTTGACAGCCCCGAGCGCCGGGCAGCATTGGATCGCCGTTTGCGCGGGCTATTGGGCAAGATCCCTGATCCAGATGTGCGCAATCACTACGGCACGGAATTCAAGCGCCTGCGCGGGGAGTTGTTCGGCACTGGCCCAGCCCGGCGCGTGCCGTTTCGGGGAAAACCCGTGGCCGGGGCGGGCGGGCCGACCCCAGGCACCCGGCAATCGTTGCTGGCGGGGCAAGATGCGGGCGGGCGTTTGCGCGAGGCGGTGATCTTGGCGCTGCTATTGCGCCATCCGGTACTGGTGACTGAGCATGAAGACGCGTTAGAGCGGCTGGCACCCCAGGAGGAAGAGCATCAAATGCTGGCCCAGGCGCTCATGCGTTGCCACGCGGACACAGGCGCAGCAGCTTGGGAGGAAATCGCGGGGCAGTTGGGCGCGCCGCTTCTTGAAAGGCTGATGGCCGCGCCCCATGTGCGTTTGGTCACAGATCTTCACGTGGCTGGCGATTTGGATCGTGCCCGCGCCTGTTTGGCAGAGGAATGGGCAAAGCTGGAAAGCGACCGGGGCCTGCGCGATGAGGTGGCTGAGGCCGCAGCGGATCCTGACCCGCGCCATGAGGAACATATCAAATGGCGCTTGGGGCAAGCGGTGCAAACGCGCAATTCGGCGGTGCGTGCCTTGGCCGAAGATCAGACCGAATATGTCAAAGGCCCCAATGGGGCCCATCTGAACAAGGATGAGCGCGATGAGTTGCGCCAACTTCTCGAAAAGATTTCAAAACCTTCCGGGAATTGAGGGAAGGTTTGCCATTTGACGAAGATTTCGTCAGTTTATGGCGCTAAACAGCTTTTCGAATCGCGATTCGAAAGTGATTCGAATTGCCGAGAAACAGACCAGCCCATCCCGCCCCCAAAAGGAGCATTTCATGGCCGCCAAAGACACCGACGATCGTAAGCAAAACGACGCCGAAGCTGAGCCCATGCTCGATATGAGCCAGGCGGCGGTCAAGAAGATGATCGCCGAGGCGCGGGAACGGGGCTATATCACTTATGATCAGCTCAACCAGGTGCTGCCCCCGGATCAGGTGTCTTCGGAGCAAATCGAAGATGTGATGTCGATGCTCTCGGAAATGGGCATCAACATCATTGAAGGGGAAGAGCAGGAAGAGGCCGAAGCTTCGGCGTCTACCGCTGTGGCGACCACCGCCAGCAATACCTCTGTGGCCACTACGGCTGGTGATACGGAAAAGCTCGACCGCACGGATGATCCGGTGCGCATGTATCTGCGCGAGATGGGCTCGGTTGAGTTGCTGTCGCGTGAGGGCGAGATCGCCATTGCGAAACGGATCGAGGCCGGGCGCAACACGATGATCGCCGGGCTTTGCGAAAGCCCGCTGACCTTCCAGGCGATCACCATCTGGCGCGACGAGTTGCTCTCTGAAGATATTTTGCTGCGCGATGTGATCGATCTCGAGACCACATTTGGCAGCTCTATGGAAGAGGATGCCGAGGACGAAGAGCCCGTCGTCGCGCCGGTCAATAGCAATGCCGCGCCCGCTTCTAATAATGAGCCGCAACAGCAAGAGCTGGACGCAGATGGCAATCCGATCCGCCGTGATGATGATGACGATGAGGATGACGCTGCCAATCTCTCGCTCGCGGCCATGGAAGCGGCGCTGAAGCCGCGGGTTTTGGAAGTGCTCGACCGGATTGCGGCCGATTACGAACAGCTCTCGGATATGCAGGATCAGCGGATCTCGGCCACACTGAACGAGGATGCGAGCTTTTCCGACAGCGCCGAGAGCACCTATCAAAAGCTACGCTCTGAAATCGTGGAGCTCGTCAATGAGCTGCACCTGCATAACAACCGGATCGAAGCGTTGATCGACCAGCTTTACGGGATCAATCGCCGGATCATGTCGATCGATTCCAGCATGGTGAAGCTGGCTGATCAGGCGCGGATCAACCGCCGCGATTTCATTGATGCCTATCGCGGCTATGAGCTCGACCCGACTTGGATCGACCGTATGGGCGAGAAATCCGGCCGTGGCTGGCAAGCGCTGTTCGAGCGTTCCTTGCCCAAAATCGAAACGCTGCGCGGGGAAATGGCCCAAGTGGGCCAATATGTGGGGCTTGATATCAGCGAGTTCCGCCGCATCGTGCAGCAGGTTCAAAAGGGTGAAAAAGAAGCCCGCCAGGCGAAAAAAGAAATGGTCGAGGCCAATCTTCGCTTGGTAATCTCTATTGCCAAGAAATACACGAACCGTGGCTTGCAATTCCTTGATCTTATTCAGGAAGGCAATATCGGCCTGATGAAGGCCGTGGATAAATTCGAATATCGCCGGGGCTATAAATTCTCCACCTATGCGACCTGGTGGATCCGTCAGGCGATCACCCGTTCGATCGCCGATCAGGCCCGCACCATCCGTATTCCGGTGCATATGATCGAGACGATCAATAAATTGGTACGTACCGGCCGCCAGATGCTCCATGAGATTGGCCGCGAACCCACGCCGGAAGAATTGGCTGAAAAGCTCCAGATGCCTTTGGAGAAAGTGCGTAAGGTGATGAAAATCGCCAAAGAGCCGATCAGTCTTGAAACGCCCATCGGCGATGAAGAAGACAGCCAGCTTGGGGATTTCATCGAGGATAAGAATGCGGTTCTGCCCTTGGACAGCGCCATTCAGGAAAACCTCAAGGAAACCACCACGCGGGTTTTGGCCAGTCTGACCCCGCGGGAAGAGCGGGTGCTGCGGATGCGTTTTGGTATCGGGATGAACACCGATCACACGCTAGAGGAAGTGGGGCAGCAATTTAGCGTGACCCGCGAGCGGATCCGGCAGATCGAAGCAAAAGCCCTGCGCAAGCTCAAGCACCCGTCGCGGTCGCGTAAACTGCGCAGTTTCCTGGACCAATAAGCGGAAATTGCAGGAATTTGTGATCGCGCGGGCGGGTGATTTTCATTGTCTGCCCGGCGCGATCCGGTCATGCTTTGCCCATTGAAACTAAGGGAGGTTCCCATGCGTGGGATGCTTGCGATGGCGACTGTTGCGATGCTGGCTTTGGCGGCTTGCGATAATCCGGCACGTCAAGATGCGGTGTTCTCGGCCAAGAACGGATTTGTCGTCCACCCCATTGGCGAGGGGCGTTTCGAGGTGATCGCGCGGGGCTCTTCAGCGGCGAATGGTTATTTCTGTGCCGCGGGGGATTATGCCCGTCGCCGTCTTGGGGCCATGCCTGCGGATCGGGTGATCGTGGTGGATCCGGTGGGGCCAGCGGTGAACAACCCTGGCGGCAAGAGCGCAAAATTCACGGTTGTGCCCTCGGGCACGGGCAGCAGCTCTATCTCGCCCAATGTCAATCGGGTGGGGCAAAGCATGTCCATCGCCCATGCCCGCACCCTTTGTGATCGCAGCATGCCTGGCTTTTTCGGCAGTAGCAGATGATCGTGGGCCGCGTTGCGGGCGAGTCCCGCTTGCAACGCGTATTTAGTCGCTGAAAATCCCGGCTACCCAAGTTCTTGGCGGGCTCCTATAGTGGCGGTAGTGCGAGAGTACAGACCACCCAAGGAGAGGCTATGCGCTGCCCGTTTTGTGGAAATGTCGATACACAGGTGAAAGATTCCCGCCCGGCGGAGGATCATGTGGCCATCAGGCGGCGGCGGCTTTGTCCCGAATGTGGCGGGCGGTTTACCACCTATGAGCGGGTGCAATTGCGCGATCTGATTGTGATCAAATCCAATGGGCGTCGCGAAGATTTTGATCGCGACAAGCTGGAGCGTTCGATCCGCATCGCTTGCCAGAAACGGCCCATCGAGCCCGAGCGCATGGATAAGATGATCTCTGGCATTGTGCGGCGGTTGGAAAGCACCGGCGAGCAAGACATCGCTTCCAAGCTGATCGGTGAGATCGTGATGGAAACCTTGGCCCGGATCGATACAGTGGCCTATGTGCGTTTTGCAAGTGTTTACAAGAACTTCCAGGCCGCGGATGATTTTGACCGTTTCGTGTCGGAACTGCGCCCACCGCAATCGGTAAGCGATACGTGAACCAGCTGAATTCGCGCGTTTTGGCCCAAGATGATGCGATGATGGGGCATGCGCTGGCCCTGGGGCGGCGCGGCTTGGGCAGCACTTGGCCGAACCCGGCTGTGGGCTGTGTGATCACAAATCAGGGCCGTGTGGTGGGCCGCGGTTGGACCCAGCCCGGCGGGCGGCCCCATGCAGAGCCCATGGCATTGGCGCAAGCAGGCGAGCGCGCCCGTGGCGGCACCGCTTATGTGAGCCTAGAGCCCTGCGCCCATCACGGCAAAACCCCGCCTTGCGCCGATGCGCTGATTGCCGCTGGTGTGGCGCGGGTGGTGGTGGCTCTTGGAGACCCAGACCCGCGGGTGGATGGGGGTGGCATCGCCCGGCTCCGAGCGGCAGGGATCGACGTGATCGAAGGTCTGCGCGCGTCTGAGGCCGAGGCCGATCAGATCGGGTTTCTGAGCCGCATTCGGTTGGGGCGGCCCATGGTCACGCTGAAATTGGCCAATAGCTTTGACGGGCGCATCGCCACCGCCTCTGGGGAAAGCCGCTGGATCACCGGTCCTGCGGCGCGCCATTGGGTGCATGGGGAGCGCGCGTGCCATGACGCTGTGATGGTGGGGGGCGGCACCGCGCGGGCCGATGATCCTTCGCTTAATGTGCGCGGTTTTGGCGAGATCGCGCAGCCATTGCGTTTGGTGGCCTGTCGGCGGCTGGATTTGCCCAAAGACGCCGCGCTGATCCGAACCGCGCGCGACATTCCCGTTTGGGTGCTGCATGGGGCAGATGCGGCCCCTGATCGGGTGGCCGAGCTGACAGATGCGGGCCTGCGCTGTATTGAGGCGCCGCTTGGCCGCGATGGGCATTTAGATCCGGCAGGCATGTTGCAGGCCTTGGGCGCAGCAGGGCTGACTCGCATCTTTTGCGAAGGCGGGGGGGCTTTGGCCGCCTCTTTGCTACAAGCGGATTTGGTGGATCATTTGGTTGGTTTCACCGCCGGGCTCGCCCTAGGGGCCGAAGGCCGTCCGAGCCTTGGCCCATTGGGAATTGCGGCCCTTTCCGAGGCTCCGCGTTTCACGCTGATCGAGACCCGTGCCCTGGGCGGCGATGTGTTGCACCGCTGGAAACGCCAGGGCTGACTTGCGCGTGCCGGGGGCGGCTCTATGGTGCCGCCGATTGCGAAAAGGAGCCCGCCCTATGTTTACCGGAATCATCAGCGATATTGGCACTGTGCGTTCGCTCGAGCAGCAAGGCGATCTGCTGGTGCGCTTGGGCACGTCTTATGACCCGGCCACGATTGATATTGGGGCGTCCATCGCCTGTGATGGGGTGTGCCTGACGGTGATTGATCGCGGCGCAGGCGGGGCCGAGGGCGATGCGGGCTGGTTCGATGTGCAAGCCTCGGCCGAAACCACCGGCCTGACCACGCTGTCGGAATGGAAACTGGGCGGCAAAGTTAATCTGGAGCGGGCCTTGCGCCTGGGCGATGAGCTGGGCGGGCATATCGTGTCGGGCCATGTGGATGGTTTGGCCGTGATCACCGCCATGGTGGATGAGGGCGACAGCACCCGCGTGACCCTAAAAGCGCCCGATGATCTGGCACGGTTTATCTCGCCCAAAGGGTCCGTGGCGCTCAACGGCACATCGCTCACCGTGAACGAGGTGGATGGGTGCAGCTTTGGCATCAATTTCATTCCCCATACCAAAGCCGTGACCACCTGGGGTCAGGTGGCTGTGGGCGATGAGGTTAATCTCGAGATTGATACATTGGCCCGCTATGTCGCCCGTTTGCAGGAGTGGCAGAGCTAATCGGCCCCAGGCCCGAAGCTTCACCTAAACGTCGCGTTCGGGTTGCGGCTTGAACGCGTCTTGGGCTCTGGCCTCTGCCGGGGTGAAGCGCTACATGGGCTGAACACGCAAGCTGCGAGAGCGCTATGGACCAGACCCCCCCTGTGGAAGATCGCGACGCGATCTCTCCGATCGAAGAGATCATCGAAGATGCCCGCAATGGGCGGATGTTCATTCTTGTGGATCATGAGGATCGCGAGAATGAAGGCGATTTGGTGATCCCGGCCCAGATGGCCACCCCCGAAGCGATCAATTTCATGGCCACCCATGGGCGTGGTTTGATCTGCTTGACCCTGCCGGGCGAGCGGATTGACGCGCTGGATCTGCCATTGATGGCCTCGCAGAACTCCTCGCGCCATGAGACTGCTTTCACCGTGTCCATTGAGGCGCGCGAAGGTGTGACCACCGGGATTTCCGCCCATGACCGGGCGCGGACTGTGGCCGTGGCCATTGATCCGTCAAAGACCGGCGCTGATATCGCCACACCGGGGCATATCTTCCCGCTGCGGGCCCGTGATGGCGGTGTGCTTGTGCGCGCTGGCCATACCGAGGCGGCAGTGGATGTCTCGCGTCTGGCCGGGCTGAATCCTTCGGGCGTGATCTGTGAGATCATGAAAGACGATGGCACTATGGCCCGTCTGCCCGATCTCATTGCTTTTGCCCAGCTCCATAACCTCAAGATCGGGACCATCGCGGATCTGATCGCTTATCGTCGCCGCCATGACAATCTGGTGCGGATGACATCGGAAAGCACGATGACATCGGTTTTTGGCGGGGAATGGACCCTGCGCATCTATACCGATGAAAGCCACGGGGATGAGCATATCGCGCTGATCAAAGGCGATTTGTCCGGTGATGAGCCTGTCCTGGTGCGCATGCATGCGCTGGATCCTATGCTGGATATGCTGGGCGCGGGCGAGCCTGGGCGCACCGAGGAAATCGGCAAAGCCATGCAAATGATTGCCGATGAAGGCCGGGGCGCTGTGGTTTTGCTGCGCGACACCACGCTGAAATTGCTCAATGAGGATGCCAGCCCCCATAAGCTGCGCCGCTATGGGCTTGGGGCGCAGATCCTGTCTTCGCTGGGGATTGGGCGGCTGACATTGCTGACCAATTCGCCGCAACCCAAGATCGTAGGGCTGGATGCCTATGGTCTGACCATCGAGGGCACATGCCCGATTCCTCTGGAGTGATCCCATGGCTGCTGCCGTTGAACATTACACCCTGCCGCGCCCGGAATTTGACAAACCGTTGAAGGTTTTGATCGTGGTCGCCCCCTATTACCGCGCCATTGCCGATGAGATGCTCAAAGGTGCGCGGGCCGAGCTTGAGGCGGCCGGGGCAGAGCATGAAACTGTCGAAGTGCCCGGCGCGCTGGAAATTCCAACCGCTATCGGTATTGCGCAGCGCACCTCGGATTATGATGGGTTCGTGGCTTTGGGCTGCGTCATCCGCGGGGAAACCACCCATTACGAGACCGTTTGCAATGACAGCTCGCGCGGCTTGACCGTGCTGGGGCTTTCGGGGTCTTGCATTGGAAACGGTATCTTGACCGTGGAAAATATGGCCCAGGCCGAGGCGCGCGCAGAAGCGGATGGTCAAAACAAAGGTGGCGGTGCGGCTGCTGCGGCCTTGCATCTGATCGCGTTGTCGCGCAAATGGGCAGGCCAGACGAAAGGCATCGGCTTCAAGCCTGCCCCTTGATCGAAAGAACCGCCGCGCGTGAGTGACAATAGCCAAGATAATGCCGGTGCCGCCCAAAAGCGCGCATCGGCCAAAGCCAATCCTGATGAGCGCCGTCGCATGCGTTCGGCGGCGCGATTCTTTGCGGTCCAAGCTCTGTTCCAGATGGAAGCGGGGGAACAGACCGCTGAGAAGGTGATCCAGGAATTCTCGGATTTCCGCTTTGGCGAGCGGTTCGAGGATTACGAGATGTCCGAAGGCGATCTGCCGTTTTTCCGCCGTTTGGTCTCCGAGGCGGTGAATCTGCAAGCGCGGATCGACCAAATGACCGATCGTGCGCTGGTGGCCAAATGGCCCATCAATCGTATCGATCCGACTTTGCGCGCCCTGTTCCGGGCGGCTGGGGCTGAATTGACCACCGAGAAAACCCCGCCGAAAGTGGTGATTGTGGAATTCGTGGCCGTGGCCCAGGCGTTTCATCCCGAGGGCCGCGAGCCGAAATTCGTCAATGCTGTGCTTGACCATATGGCCCGCGAGGCGCGCCCCGAAGCTTTCTGAACCGCGCTGTGCGGTTTCGCCTCTGGATTGGGGCAGGGGGCTGCGCTAGATTTGGCGCATTCCCTTTTGGAGTGATCCCATGCCCCATCTCGTTCGGCTTTATATCCGCCAAGTGATCATCGGCTATGTGCTCTCAGCGGTCTTTGTGGCCGCGCTGCTATGGCTGAATGTGGGCAATCTGTGGCATTTGGTGACCCATGTGAGCGTGGGTTGGATCGCTGTGGTGATGCTCTGGGTCTTTAACGGGATCATCTTTGCGGGCGTGCAATTCGCGCTGGCGCTGCCTCAGGGCCATGGTGAGGATGATGGCGGGCAAGGCGGCAAACGCGATGCGCTGCCGGTGATGCTGGCCGAGCCCGTGCGCGTGAGCTCTCAGCAGGATATGCGCCTGCCGCAATAAAGCGGCTTCGCACATATCGGCAAGCAATAGGGAAAAGTGGCGGGCCCGCACGCAGCCGTGGAGACGTCGATTCCCGAGGACCTGTATATACAGGTGGGCGCCAGGTAACACAGCCAGGACCGCATCAGAGCCAGCTCCCTCGGATTTGCTTAAGGCCACCGGAATTTTGCCACAAGCACGAGAAGGACAGCACCCGCCGAAGCCTGACATAAGCGGTCCGTCGCGCTGGAACAAGGGGGCAGGTGCTCAGAAGCTGTGGACAAGTGTTCATGCTTCGTTCATGTTGCTGCCATGTTAGAGGATGCCCCGGATCTTACCCCTGGTCAGAAAATCGCGCGCGGCGCGGCCCGGGGCTTGCGCCAGCTTAATTTCGCGAGCCTAGAGGAATTTGTGCCAGCCTCTGGGCTGCGGGTAGATGTGATGGGGCTGGGCCCTAAGGGCGAGCTGTGGATCGTGGAATGCAAATCCAGCCGTGCGGATTTCATGTCCGACGGGAAATGGCAGGGCTATCTAGAATATTGCGACAGGTTTTTCTGGGCAGTGGGGCCGGAATTTCCCATGGATCTTTTGCCCGAAGAAAGCGGTTTGATCATCGCAGATGCTTATGGGGCAGAGATCTTGCGCATGCCCGAAGAACACCGCTTGCCCGGCGCGCGGCGCAGCGCGCTGACCCGGAAATTCGCCCGCGACGCAGCCCTGCGCCTGCACGGGTTTCGCGATGCGCGGTTTATGCCTGCGATTTGAGGTTTTGTGCCGCCTCTGCCGCGGCGCGGATTTCTTCGGCGATCTCGATGGCCTCTTCAGGATCGAAATCCATCGGGACCTCGACGCCGTCTGCCTCGATGAAAAGCCGCACCATCCCAGAAGAGGTTGGGCCAATTTGCAAATTCGCAGCAAGATCGCTTTCAGTATTGATCCCCATGGGGGTTCTCCGCTTCTTGTTTGGGCCGGTTGGCGTATATCGCCCGAATTGGGAACCGGTTTGACGCCGCTGGGGCAGATGCCCGCATTGGTATAAGGCTTGGGGCCTGCATGCAAAAGGGCGCGGCTTGCTCTAGCCAAAGGCGCTGTGCTGGGCAAGGGTGACCCCATGAAAGCTCGCCGCTTTATCCCCGATCCGATGGGCGCGGATGCCCAATGGGTGCTGGCCCAACACGCGGCCCATTACCCGGCGGTGGAGGGGTTCGACGACAGTTTCGCGCCGCTGGTGGCGCAGCTGTTGCAAGGTTTCTGTGCCAGCCATGACCGGGCTTGCGAGGCCGGGTTCGTGCTGCAGGAGGCTCAAGGGGCGCGGCTTGGATCGCTCTTCTTGACCCGCGATGGGCCTGATGCAGCGCGCTTGCGGCTGTTTTATCTGATCTCGGCGGCGCGAGGGACGGGCGCGGCTCAAATGCTTTTTGATGCTGCTTGCGATTTTGCCCGCGAGTCGGGCTATGGGCGAGTCGTCGTCTCTAGCTATCGTGCCCATGCCGCTGCCGCGCGATTTTACGCCCGAAACGGGCTTTGCCGGAGCGTGTGCAAATCTGTCCACAGCTTTGGGCGCAATCTGGTAGAAGAACATTGGCAAAAGCCGCTTTGAGAGGCTTGCATTCACCTGGCGCAAAGGCTAATTCCCCTCGGCGTGCCGCCTTAGCTCAGTTGGTTAGAGCGCTGGATTGTGGATCCAGAGGTCCCCTGTTCAAGCCAGGGAGGCGGTACCATTCCCCCTCTTCGTGCAGATAAGAACATCGCAATCGCGGGATTGAATCTCGTGCAGGCCCGCCTGCTATGGGCTTAGTCTTGTGCTGGTAGGATCTCGGTTTGCCCGAGATAGTCGCCTTCGGGGGTATAAAGCAGCACCCGCGCGCCGCGATCGAGCACCGCGATATAGCCCGGCCCATAGGTCACAGCGCTGGCCTCGGCCCCCTCTGGCAGGCTCAAAGCCGCGGGCAGGGCGGGCAAAGCTGGCCTTTCGTTCAGCTTCATGACAAGCAGCAAAACAATCGTGGCCACGCCGCCGATCATCACAGCGGTTAATATGGTCACCAAAACCCGAAGAAAGCGGAGATTCGCAGGCTCTGCCTGTGTAGCGTGATCCTCATCCATGGCGTCTTATCCTGAACCCGATCCAGCCCTATCCATTTTGCAGATCACCATCGGGGATGATCCGCCTGCTCGTCTTGATAAGGCGCTGGCACGGGATGTGCCAGAGGCGGCGGGGCTAAGCCGCACGCGCCTGGCGCGGTTGATCAGCGAGGGGCAGGTGCGCTGCGAGGGGCAAGCGCTAACCGATGTGAAGACCCGAATGCAGCCCGGGGCGGTGGTCGAGATCACATTGCTCCAAAGCACGGAGATCACCGCCCAGCCCGAAGCGATTCCCCTATCAGTGATCTATGAGGACGCGGCGCTGATCGTGGTGGATAAACCCGCTGGTATGGTGGTGCATCCGGCCCCCGGCAGCCCTTCGGGCACGCTGGTTAATGCGCTGCTGGCCCATTGCGGCGAAAGCCTTTCGGGGATTGGCGGGGCCAAACGTCCAGGCATCGTGCACCGGATCGATAAGGATACCTCCGGGCTATTGGTCGTGGCCAAAAGCGATGCGGCCCATCAGGGGCTGGCCGCGCAATTTGCCGCCCATAGCGTGATGCGGGAATATCGCGCCTTGGTGCATGGGGTGCCCGAGGCCTCAGATCCGCGTCTGAATGGGTTGCGCGGGGTGCGGTTCGAGCCAGGCGGGGTGCTGTGCATCACCACTTTGCTCGATCGCCACCGCACAGATCGTCAAAAACAAGCGGTCAGTTTCGATCATGGGCGCCGCGCGGTCACCCGGGGACGGGTGGAGGAACGCTTTGGCAGCCCGGCCGGCGCGGCTTTGGTAAGCTGCTGGCTAGAGACTGGGCGCACCCATCAGATCCGCGTGCATATGGCCTATGCGGGCCATGGGCTGCTTGGTGATCCGGTCTATGGGGGCAAGCGCCGTTTGGCCCAAAAGGGGATGCCAGAGGGATCTGCCCTTGCGGCGGCGGCGTTTCCACGCCAAGCGCTGCATGCGGCGGTTTTGGGGTTTGAGCACCCGATTAGCGGGGAAATGCTGCGCTTTGAAAGCCCGTTACCGGCGGATATGGAAACATTTCTCACGAAATTGCGCGGCTGAAACGCATCGCAACTGCGCGTGAAAGCACAGTAACATGGGTATCGCCCAGGCAATTCTGCGCTAAAACAAGAACAGTATTCGTGACACGCTTGTAATTTCTGCATTCGCACATAGCTGATGTAAACAAACATAACATTGAGGCCAGGGAGTGACCATGAGCAACTACGCAAATCTGCCAGCCCCGTCGCCCGAACAGGGTCTGAACCGCTATCTTCAGGAGATCCGCAAGTTCCCAATGCTGGAGCCCGAAGAGGAATATATGTTGGCGAAATCCTGGGTGGATCATCAAGACACCCAGGCCGCCCATAAGATGGTCACCTCGCATCTGCGCTTGGCGGCGAAAATTGCCATGGGCTATCGCGGTTACGGGTTGCCCCAGGCCGAAGTGATTTCCGAGGCCAATGTGGGGCTGATGCAAGCGGTGAAACGCTTTGACCCGGAAAAGGGCTTTCGCCTGGCCACCTATGCCATGTGGTGGATCCGCGCTTCGATCCAGGAATATATCCTGCGCTCTTGGAGCTTGGTGAAATTGGGCACCACCAGCGCTCAGAAAAAGCTGTTCTTCAATCTGCGCAAAGCCAAATCCCGGATTGGCGCACTTGAAGATGGGGATCTAAGGCCCGAAAATGTAACCAGAATTGCGAATGACTTGAACGTCACAGAACAAGAAGTGATTTCTATGAATCGCCGCTTGTCTGGTGGCGATGCCTCGCTCAATGCGATGGTCGGGTCTGAGGATGATAGCGCCACCCAATGGCAAGATTGGCTTGAGGATGAAGATGCGGATCAAGCGGGCCATTATGAAGCCGCCGATGAATTGTCGGTGCGGCGCGAGCTTTTGACCGAAGCGATGGATGTGCTCAATGATCGCGAGAAAGACATCCTGATCAAGCGCCGCTTGCAGGATGAGCCTCTGACTTTGGAAGAGCTGTCCGGGCAATATGACGTGAGCCGGGAACGGATCCGCCAGATCGAAGTGCGCGCCTTTGAAAAACTGCAAAAGCGCATGCGCGGCTTGGCGGCGGAGAAAGGCATGATCTCGGCCTAAACCTCGCGAGAGATCAAGCAAGTGGGGCAGCCTCGGCTGCCCCTTTTGCGTGGCTCAGCCCTCCATGGCCTCAAGCTCGTCAATCATGCCCGAAATCATGCTGAGCCCTTTATCCCAAAAGGCTGGGTCTGAAGCATCAAGGCCAAAGGGGGCGAGCAGTTCTTTGTGATGTTTCGACCCGCCGGCGCGGAGCATGTCGAAATATTTCTCCTGAAAGCCGGGATCGCCTTCTTCATAGACAGCATAGAGCGCGTTCACCAAACCATCGCCAAATGCATAGGCATAGACATAGAAGGGCGAATGCACAAAATGGGGCACATAGGACCAGAAGGTCTCATAGCCCTCCATAAACTCGAATGCCGGGCCGAGGCTTTCGGCTTGAACGCTCATCCATAGGGCATTGATATCGCTTGGAGTAAGCTCGCCAGAGCGCCGTGCTTCATGGAGTTTGCATTCAAAATCATAGAACGCGATCTGGCGCACGACCGTGTTGATCATATCCTCGACCTTACCCGCCAGCAGCACTTTGCGCGCGTTTTGATCTGCGGCTTGGTCCAGCAATTTGCGGAACGTGAGCATCTCGCCAAAGACAGAAGCGGTTTCCGCCAAGGTGAGCGGCGTGGAAGACAGCAGTTCGCCTTGTTCGGCGGCCAGCACCTGATGCACCCCATGGCCCAGCTCATGGGCCAAGGTCATCACATCACGGGGTTTGCCCAGATAGTTGAGCATCACATAAGGATGCACCGGCGTCACCGTGGGATGCGCAAAAGCCCCTGGGGCTTTGCCAGGCTTTACCCCCGCATCAATCCAGCCATCTGTAAAGAAAGGTTTCGCAATATCAGCCATTTGTGGCGCGAAGTGTTGGTAAGCTTCCATCACCGTGCTTTCGGCTTCCTCCCAGCCGATTTTGCGATCATCCTCGAGCGGTAGGGGCGCGTTGCGATCCCAGACTTGCAGCTTATCAAGCCCGAGCCATTTTGCCTTGAGCGCGTAATAGCGGTGGGACAGCTTGGGATAGGCCGCCACCACCGCATCGCGCAGGGCTTGGACGACTTCGGGCTCCACATGGTTGGACAAATGCCGAGCGCTTTGCGCAGTGGGCATTTTGCGCCAGCGGTCTTCGATCTCTTTTTCCTTGGCCAGGGTGTTGTGCACCCGGGTGAACAGCTTGATTTGGCTGTCAAAGACCCGTGCCAATTCTCGGGCCGCGGTTTCGCGCTCAGTGCGATCTTGCGAGGTTAGAAAATCCAAAGTGGCTTCTAAGCCAAGCTCTTGCCCATCAATATCAAAGCTTAGATCCGCCATGGTCTCGTCAAACAGGCGGTTCCAAGCGGCGCTGCCCACGGTGGATTGATCATGCAAAAACTCTTCAAGCTCGTCAGAGAGCTGATGAGGCTTCATGGCGCGCAGGCGCTCAAAAATCGGTTGATACCGGGCCAGTTCCGCATTTTCGGCAAACATCGCCGCAAGGCTGTCATCTTCGAGCCGGTTCAGTTCCAGCGACCAGAACACCAATTGGCCGGTCATGGCGGTGATGCGGTCTTGGCAATCGGCCATGAATTTGGCGCGTTCGGCATCGGTGGTGATTTGGTAATAACGCAGCCCCGCATAGGACATGATGCGCCCGGCAATGGTGGTGATTTCCTCATCGCGCTGCACCGCTTGGAGCAAGCCCGCGGCATCCAGATCCCCGAGTTTGCCCCGATAATCTGCAGCGAATTCGGCGCAGGCCTGTTCGAGCCACTCCATATCTTTGGTCAGCTCGGGCGCGTCCGGGGCAGGGTAAAGATCGCTCAGATCCCATTCGGGCAGATCGCCCAGAGCATCTTCGCCCGCGCTGGCATTGGCGTCGCGCAAAGGCTGGGGGTGGTGAAACATGGGGCTCTCCTTTGAGTTTGGCCAAATGTGCGCTTGGGCGGGAGGCGCTGCAAGTGGATTAACAGAGCTGTGAGCGGGCAATGCCATGCATCCGCGCCGCGGAAATCCTGCTTTTTAGGGCGAGATCTGAGCTCTATGAAAAACTGTTTCGAAATTATTAACATGCTCATAAAGTAATCCTGGGCGCCTTTTCGATGTGCAGATAGGAGCTGTGCATCGCAAACCTTCTTCGCGCGTCTTTTGTGGCGGCGCGGGGGCGTGCATGCCGGATCTGTAACGATGGGTAAGGGGATCATGGCGTCAGAATATTTCAACGAAATGTATGAGGGCGGTGAGATCCGGGTGCCCTATGCCCGGCTTGAAAGCTGGCAGCGGGACATGCCGGCCGAGCTGCGCAGTTTGAAACAAGCCGAAGCGGAGGCTTTGTTTCGCCGTATCGGGATCACTTTTGCGGTTTATGGCGAAGGTGGTGACCCGGACCGGCTGATTCCCTTCGATATGTTCCCAAGGGTCTTCACAGCCTTGGAATGGTCGCGCCTAGAGCGGGGCATCAAACAGCGCGCCCGCGCCTTGAATGCATTTCTGTGCGATGTCTATGGCAGCGGTGAAATTGTGAAAGCCGGGAAAATCCCCGGGCGCTTGGTCTATCAAAACGAAGCTTATGAGAAATCGGTGGCAGGCATCATGCCGCCGCGCGGCGTATACAGCCATATTGTAGGCATTGATCTGGTGCGCACCGGGCCAGATGAGTTTTTCGTGCTTGAAGACAATTGCCGGACCCCTTCTGGCGTGTCCTATATGCTTGAGAACCGCGAGATCATGATGCGCATGTTCCCGCATCTGTTTCGGCAAAACCGCATCGCGCCGGTGGAAAGCTATCCCGAAGTACTGCGCCGCACTTTGGCCTCGGTGGCCCCGACGAAATGCGAAGGCGAGCCCACCGTGGTGATCCTGACACCGGGCCATTTCAATTCCGCCTATTACGAACATTCTTTCCTGGCTGATCTCATGGGGGTGGAGCTTGTCGAAGGGCAGGATCTTTTCGTCGAGGGTGATTTTGTGTGGATGCGCACCACCGAAGGCCCCAAGAAAGTGGATGTGATCTACCGCCGGATTGATGATGCCTTTATCGATCCGCTGTGTTTCCGCCCCGATTCCATGTTGGGCGTTCCCGGCTTGATGAATGTCTATCGCTCGGGCGGTGTGGCGATCTGCTCGGCACCGGGCGCAGGGGTGGCCGATGACAAAGCGATTTACACCTTCGTTCCCGAGATGGTGCGCTTCTATTTGGGCGAAGAGCCTATTTTGAACAATGTGCCCACCTGGCAATGCGCGAAAGATGATGACCGTGGCCATGTGCTCGACAATCTCGCGGATCTGGTGGTCAAAGAGGTGCATGGCTCTGGCGGTTATGGGATGCTGATCGGGCCGCGGGCCAGCAAAGATGAATTGGCCCTGTTCCGCCAAAAAATCATCGATGCGCCGGATAACTATATCGCTCAGCCCACATTGTCGCTTTCGACCTGCCCGACCTTTGTCGAGGAAGGGATCGCCCCGCGCCATGTGGATTTGCGGCCGTATTGTTTGGTGGGCGAAAGCGTCGAGCTGGTGCCTGGCGGGCTGACCCGCGTGGCCCTGCGCGAAGGCAGCTTGGTGGTGAACTCCTCCCAGGGGGGCGGCGTCAAAGATACATGGGTGCTGGCGGAATGAGCGCGCAGATGACGGGCGCGCCGCAGATCACGCATCACCAAGGGGCAAATACGCAAGAACGGGGGCAGCCATGCTAAGCCGCACAGCAGAAAATCTGTTTTGGATGGCGCGCTATCTGGAGCGTGCCGAAACCATGGCGCGTTTGATCGAAGTGGGCGCGCGGATGCATTTGATGCCCGATACCGCCAGCGGGTATCGCAGTGAATGGGAAAGCATTCTGCATGCCAGCGGCACCTATGAAGGGTTCGAGCGCAAATATGGCGAGATGGTAGAGCGCAATATCGTCTCTTACCTGTTCTTTGACCGCGAAAACCCTTCTTCGGTGGCGTCCTGCCTGAGCACCGCGCGGGAAAACGCACGGATCGTGCGCACGGCCCTGACCTTGCCGGTTTGGGATGCGCTCAACAGCGCGTTTCAGCAATTCAAACAGATCCAGCGCACCCCGCGCAGCGATCTTGAGATCGGCGAGTTGACCGAATGGACGATCAAGCAAACCGCTTTGGTTCAGGGGACCATGGCGTCAACGCTGCTGCGCAATGACGGCTATGATTTTATCAATCTGGGCCAATATCTTGAACGCGCCGATAACACCGCCCGGCTGATGGATGTGAAATATTACGTCCTGTTGCCCGATGCAGGCTATGTGGGCTCGGGGCTGGATAATTATCAATGGATGGCCTTGTTGCGGGCGATGCAAATGCATCGGTCCTTTCATCACGCCTACGGGGGCGAGGTGACGCCGCGCAAGATCATCGATCTGCTGATTCTCAATCCTCAATGCCCGCGCAGCCTGATGAGTTCGATTCAAGGGGCGACAGATCATTTGGACCGTTTGGCGCGCTCCTATGGCACAGCCACGGCGGCCCAAACCCAGGTGCGCAGCTTGCTAGGGGAATTGGCAGAGACCCAGGTTTCAGATATTTTCGAGGAAGGGCTCCATGAGTTTTTGGAGCGTTTTGTCGGTGATGTGGCCGAGGTCGGCTCTCGGGTGTCACGCGCCTATCTTGGAGGCTTGGCTGCATGAAACTCACGGTCCGTCAAAGCAGCGTCTATCGCTTTGACACCCCCCAAAGTGTTGTGATGCTCAGCCATCGGCTGACGCCTGCGGCGCGCAGTGCGCAAACCGTGCGCAATTGGTCTGTTCAGATCCCCGATTCTATTCGGGGATCGAGCTTTAGCGATGGGGCCGGGGATCTGACCGAAACCGCGCGGATCAATGGGCCGGTGGAGCACGTGGAAATCGTGGTCCAGGGCGAGGTCGAAACCCGCGACAAATCCGGTGTTGTCGCTGGATTGCGCGAACGCGGTGCGCCAGCGGCCTATTTGCGCGACACCCGCCTGACGCGCCCTGATAAGACGCTTTTGGATCTGGCCCGGACCAGCCTTGCGGATCTTCAGGACGCCACGCCGCTCGATCAAGGCCATGCGCTCATGGCGGCGGTGCATGAGGCCATTGAGCCCGGTGCTGAACGTGATGACGAGGGCCAGTTGATCAGCGCAGCCGAGGCCCTTGCCGCAGGGCAGGGCAGCGCCTTGGTGCAGGCTCAAGTTTTCGCGGCGCTGGCCAAGTCTCAGGATATTCCCGCGCGCATTGTCTATGGCTATGTGGCCACCGGGGATCTGGGAGATGGGCGCGATGGCTTGCAGGCTGGCGAAGGAGCCTGGCATGGCTGGGCTGAATTGCATGTGGGCCGTTTGGGGTGGGTTGGGTTTGACCCGTTCAATGCCTGTTGCCCTGATGATCGTTATATCCGCCTCTGTTCGGGCTTTGACGCTGAGGATGCCGCGGCCATTCGAATGGTTGCGTCGGCGCAAGCTGACAGCGATACCGAGATCTCGGTGGCTGTCGCGGCGGCCGGGCAAGTCCAGCAATAAGGGCTGCCCCGGCCAGGTCCGGCGGAGAAGTGGAAGATACGATGACCTATTGCGTTGGTTTGCGCCTAGATGATGGTTTGGTTTTGCTTAGTGACACGCGAACCAATGCCGGACTCGACAATATCTCGACCTACAAAAAGATGTTCACCTTTGAAGCGCCGGGCGAGCGGATCATCACGATCCTGACTGCGGGTTCACTTTCGGTGACACAAACCGCCATGCTGCGGCTGGAAGAGGCGATTGACGATCCTGAGGCCGATGAGAGCACATCGATCCTCAAGGCCAAGACCATGCTCAAAGTGGCCGAGATTGTGGGCAATGCCTTGGCCGAGGTCAGTTCGGATATTTCCGGCAAACTCAAGCGGATGGAGCAAAACTCTGCCAGCGCGAGCTTGATTTTGGCTGGCCAGCGCAAGGGCGGGGATCAGCGGTTATTCCTGATCTATCCCGAGGGCAATTTCATTGAGGCCACCGATGACACGCCGTTTTTGCAGATCGGCGAGCATAAATATGGCAAGCCGATTTTGGATCGGGTGATCCGCCCGGAAACCTCGCTGGAAGATGGCCAAAAGGCGGCGTTGCTGTCCATGGATTCGACCCTGCGCTCGAACCTTTCCGTGGGCATGCCTCTGGATCTGATGGTGATCCGCCGCGATGGGCTATGCGTTTCCCAAAGCCGCCGCATCGAGCCCATGGATGAAGGGTTCATGGCCATGAGCAGTGCTTGGTCCGGGGCGCTGCGTGACGCGTTCACGCGAATCAAGCTTTAGGATCGCCCAGGATCTCGCGCATTTTTTGCACGGTTTCTTGGGGCAGAGCGGGATTGTCGCGCGCCTCAGCGAGGCTCACGGTGTTTTGACCTAGCGTTTCATAGAGCGCGGCCAGGGAGGGATCGGCCTGGCGCAGGGCGTTTAGCTGCCGGGCGATCAATCCTGCATCCCCGCGGGCGATGGGGCCGGTCAGGGCCGCAGCAGGCCCTTTTTCGAGCGCGTTGCGCAGTGAGCCTTCCACCAGAGGGCGCACCGCAGAAAGAGCCATGTCGCGATCAAGCCCCGCGGCCTCATAGGCGCTGAGCCCGGCTTCGACTAAGGCCATGAGGTAATTGCTCATGAACACCGCGCCAGCGTGATAGAGCAGCTTATGTTCTGGCGCGATCCGGGTGCAGCGCCCGCCAAACCCGGTAAAGAGCTGCTCCAGCGCCGCACAGGCCGGGCCATCCCCATCAATAGCGCAGAAATTCCCCGCGAAATTGGCCGCGTCTCGCGCCGGATCGGTAAAGCTTTGCAGCGGGTGCAGGCTGGCGATTTGGGCACCGCGTGCACGCAGGGGGGCCAGAACCTCTGATGAGGTCGCGCCGCTGCAATGAAACGCGATTGTTCCAGTGCGCAGAGCACCGTTTTCGGCCAAACGGGCAGCCACCGGGGCAATGGCGTCATCGCTGGTGGTGATCATGATCCAATCAGCAGGGCGCAGATCGGTGATCTCTGGCGCGGCATTGCCAGTGCCGAGCTGCGCGATGGCGCTTTCGGAGCGACTGAGGTGGCGATTATGGACGTCTTGCACCGCAATGCCGTGATCGCGAAACAGCAGCCCCAAGGTTAGCCCCACTCGGCCGCTGCCGATGATATTCAGGCTTTGGGGCACTTAGGCGCTGGTCAGGAAATCAAGCGTGGCGCGATAGGCCGCATCGCGCAGGGCCGGGCGCTCCATCAACAGCTCATGGGCACCGCTATCAAATTCCGCCAATTTTCCCTGGGGCCAAGATGGGGTGATCTGAGCGATGGGGGCGGGATCCACAATCTCTTCGGCGCTGCCCAATAGGCTGAGGCATGGA
>JAOXSB010000207.1 GCA_025800345.1 Mangrovicoccus sp.
GCTTTCGCCAGGCGGGGCGGGATTTTCTTGAAGGCTTTGATGTTCGCGACGATAGTTTTGAGGATTGGCTGCGGGATATGCGCCAGCAGCACCCAGTGGAGCATCTGGCCGCGCCCCTGCCCAAAGCCAAAAGCGACAGCCCGATCCGGGTGCAAGCCTTTCCCAATAGCTATGGCTCTTCCATTGAGCGGATCACAGGCCATGTGATCGCCGATCAGATGGCGCGCAGCTTAGAGGAATTCCTTTCGGCGCAGCGCTTTGCCGATTTGCCCCGGGACACCGGGCTGCGCGATGCGGATTTGGAAGTGCGCTGCGATATTGTCGAGGATGCGGGGCGCGGCGTGGTGTTTGTGCGCATTGAGCATGGTCAAAATGGCCAGGTGCTGTTTTCCGGGCATCGCTCGGTGACCGGCGGACTCGAGCAGGTTCTATCCTCGGAGACCATTGGCGGTTTGGTCCATTCGGCGGCGTCAAAAGTGCTGCATGGGCTGGTGGAAACGCTGGCCGCGGACCGGCCCGAAGCTGCGGCGTTGAGCCTGACCAGCCAAGGGATCAAACAGCTTTCTCGATTGGATGTGGATGGGTTGCAGCAAGCCGATCAGCTGTTCCAAAACGCGTTTGAGACCGACCAAAAAGGCGTGTTCCTGGCTTGGCGGGCCTTTACACGGATGGCGCAATTGGTGGAAAGCGCTGATGTGGATCAGCAGGCGCGTTTGGAACAAGTGCGGCAGCTGACCTCTGATGCGCTGCAAACCGCGCCGGGCAATGGGCTGAACGTGGCGTTGGTGGCGCTGTCGCGGATCATGCTGGAGGATGATCTGGCGATGCCTGCGGAATTGGCGCGCAAAGCCATCAATTGGAATAGCGAGAATATTTTCGCCCGCCAGACCTTGGCCATTGCCCATAGCGCGGTTGGCGATCCCGAGCAGGCTTATAAACTGTCCACATCCTGCCGCCGCGCGGATCCTGAGGATGATTTCGGGCATCTTTGGGATCTTTATCATGCGTTGGTCTGTATCAGTTCTGGCCGGTTTGACGAGGCGCGGGAAATGGCGCTGAGATCGGCCAATGCGGCGGGCCATTTCATTGCCCCCAAACGCCAGCTTGTGGCCCTTTGCGCCCATTCCGGGGATGTAGAACTCGCGCGCCGGTTTTTAGATGAGCTCACCCAGGCCGAGCAGGGGTTTTCTCTGGATCGCTATTTGAACGACGCCGACTATCCGGTGCATACCCTGCGCAAAGCCGGGCTGATTGCCCCCCATTTGCGCGGTGATCTCGACAGCTGATCCAGGGGCTCGTTTTACCCTAGGAGTCTTTCCAAACAGGAACGCAGTGGCGGGCAGAGCCTGGCGGTGATCGCGCTGGTGCCAGCTCATGGGTTAAGACAACGTCAATCCTCCATCAAAGAAACGGTAAAAAATAGCGCCGGATCGACGCTGAATTGGCGCTGGATTGGCGCGAATCCCTTAACCATAGGTCAGTGAAGGTAAAGGATTTTTCCGGCTTCGCGCTGGAGATGTGCAAAGGCGCCATGAGCATGACCCCCTCAATCTCAGATACCGCACGCCCCTCATCCGATAGTCTTGCAGCTGTTCTGGCCGAAGCTAAGCGGCGCTTTGGGCAGCTCCCGGAATATCGCGGGGCAGATCGGGGATTTCGCTGGACCAATGGCAAACCCACCGATGAGGTGACTGTGCGCATCCATGTGGCGCGCAAATTGCCCGAAAAGGCGCTTTCGCCCGGGCAGATTTTGCCCAAGGAAATCGACGGGGTCCGCTTGGATGTTATCGAAGGAGATTATCGGGCGATGCGCCAAACCGGGTCCGTCGCAGATGATAATATTTTCGAGCCGCATTATATTCTGGGTGGCACCTCTTGTGGCCGCATGTCCGGCGGTTTGGGCACCGCTGGGATCGTGGTCATGGATCGCGAGGGGCGGCCTGGTATTTTGTCGAACTGGCATGTTCTGGCCGGTATGACAGCCAAGCGCGGCGATCCGATCATCACACCGGACCGGCCCGGCGCTCTGAAGCGGGGCAATCGCATTGGTTGGCTGTCGCAATGGATGTTGGATCGCCATGGGGATGCGGCCATCGCGACGCTGGATAGCGCAATTCAGTGGCTGCCCATTCAAGATCGTAGCTTTCTGCAAGCAAAAGAGCTGCGCCAGGCCCGCTTGGGCGAGATCCTGACCAAGACCGGGCAGGCCAGCGGAGTGACCCGGGCACGGGTGGATGGGATTGGCAGCTATCGCTTGTCTTATGAGACCAGCCCCGGTGTTTGGACCGATCATCATATTGAGGCTGTGAAACTGGTCTCCCCCGGCCCCGGCGGCTCTGAGGCCCTTGAGGCTTCGAGCGCCGGGGATAGTGGGGCGGTGTGGATCCATGCGGCCAGCAATGCCGCCATCGGATTGCATTGTGCTAGCGATGCCAGTGCCACGGGCGAGCACGCGCTGGCCTGTCATTTGGAGGCTGTTCTAGATCAGTTTGAGGCACGTTTGGCCGGGTTTGACGATTTCTTGGCAGCCGGCGGGACAACCGGGCAACAGGATCTTGGTGCGCAGGCGCAGGGCGCGCGCACGCGCGGGCCTGAACCTGCCGCGGATCTGTTTGCGATGCTGAGCCAGGCGGCAATGCCCGCGAAACACGACATGGTCGAAATCGATCATGGCACGCTTGGCATGCAAACAGATGCGCCAGAACGGGAAAAGCACCGCCAACGGATCGACGCCATCTGGCAGAAATTGCGCGCAGCTTTGGAAAGCGCGGGGATTGCTTCCTATGATGCGCCGCTGACCAGCCGCTTTGCAGATCTGATCGACTCCCCTCGCGCGTCGCAGGAGCTGACGGGCTTGATCAATCATCATCTGCATCGCTTCGGCTTGAGCCGGAAGATCAAGGAAGACGAGATCCTGAATTTCAAAACCTTCTATGATCTGTGCTGGCTGCTAGATGCCATTGCGCGCGGGGATATTGAGTAACCCCGAACCGAATTGTCATCGTGTTGGATCGCGGTTTTGGGCAAGGGCCGGGTCTCTCGGCTTTGTGATGGGAAACGGGGCTGGTGGCGGTCTGACCTTACGTCACGGGCCAGGCCAAACCGCCAGGTCTCTGGCAAGCTCTTGGGCAAGCTTTATTGTAATCGCCAGAGCAAACCGGAGCGCTGATGACCAATCCGTTGATCCTGCATGGCTATGCCAGTTCGCCATTTTCCGAAAAAATCCGCTTGATGCTGGGGTATCTCGACCTGCCCTGGCGGGCGCTGATTGTGCCCTCTTACCCGCCCCGGCCCTCATTGGATCCGGCCTTGTCTGGCTATCGCCGCATCCCGGTGCTGCAAATTGGGGCCGATTACATTTGCGACACTTGGTTGATCGCCCATGAACTGGCGCAAAGGGCGCAGCGTCCAGAGCTTTCCCCGGCGCTTTGCGCCCCGGATGTGCGGGCTGAAGCAGAGCAGTTTGACACAGAGATCTTCCGCGCGGGCATTATGACCCGGCCGCGCAACCGTTTGTTTTGGGCGGCGCTGCGCCATTCTGGATTTGGCTTGCGAAAGCTGGCTGCTGATCGGCGCAAAATGATGGCGGCGGGCGGGTTTCGAACCATGGGGCTCGGCGCGGCGGAAACCCTTTGGCGGGGCCATTTGCAGGGGCTGGAAGCGCGGCTTCGCAGCGGGTTTTTAGGCGGAGATCAGCCCAATGCGGCGGATTTTTCCGCCTATCATACCTTGTGGTTTGCCCGCGATTTTGTTGGCGGCATGGATATGTCGGCATATCCGAACCTGGCGCGTTGGTATGGGCAGATGGCTGGGTTCGGCCATGGCCAAATGGCGCGGATCAAAGCACCGGAGGCCTTAAAGATCGCCCATGGCGCCAGGCCGCAAACGCTTGCCGTGGTCTCGCAAGATGCGCCGCCGCTTGGGACGCAGGTGGCGATTTCTCCAACTGATTATGGGCGCGACCCCACTTTGGGCCGTTTGCTACAGGCCGATGCCACCCGCTATGTAATCGCCCGTCAAAGCGATAAGCTGGGCGAGATCCAAGTGCATTTCCCGCGCTTTGGCTTTGCCGCAGAGCCGGTCTAGGCCAGAGCGGTTCGGCGGGGCGGCGCGAAACCGCCCCTGCACAGACAGATTAGGAGAGCGCTTTCAAAAGGCTTGC
>JAOXSB010000210.1 GCA_025800345.1 Mangrovicoccus sp.
TTGCGCGACAGCGCATTTTACCTGCCGATCTTGATCTTGCTGCTATGCGGGGCTTTTACCAAATCGGCACAATTCCCGCTGCATTTCTGGCTGCCCAATGCCATGGCCGCCCCCACCCCGGTGAGCGCCTATTTGCATTCCGCCACCATGGTCAAAGGCGGGGTCTATCTGCTGGCGCGGATGCATCCCATGCTGTCTGGCACAGATATATGGCTGTGGACCTTAGGGATCTTTGGCGGCTTTACGGCGGTCTTTGCCTCGGTCCTGGCATTGCAACAAAAAGACCTCAAACAAGCGCTGGCTTATACCACGCTCATGGCTTTGGGCACTTTGGTGATGTTCCTATCGGCCTCGGGGCCATATGCGCTCACCGCCATGGCCACATTCTTGGTGGTGCATTCCTTTTACAAAGCTGCGCTCTTTTTGGCGGTGGGCTGTATCGATCACCAAACCGGCACGCGAAATGCCGAAGTGTTGGGCGGGCTTGGCCGACATATGCCCGTTACCGCTCTGGGTGCGGGATTGGCGGCCTTTTCCATGGCGGGCATCCCGCCTTTCCTGGGCTTCATCGCCAAAGAGCTGATGTATAAAGGCGCGTTGGAAAGCCCCCATGCGGTGATTTTGGTCGCCGCAGCCTTTGCTGCCAGCGCCATGATGTTCGCTGTGGCTGGCATCGTGGCGTTCAAGCCGTTCTGGGGCACGGATGCGCATATGCCTGCGGACCGTCCCGTGCTGGGTGAAGCCCCATGGGCAATGTTTGCAGGTCCGGTGGTGTTGGGTCTGGCCGGGATCGGTTTTGGCCTGGCGCCCGCGATGATCGAACAGTTCAGCGTCGCCCCCAATGTGGATGCGGTGCTGGGAGAGCCTGGCAAAGCCAAGCACCTGGTGCTGTGGGCTGGGGTCAACACTGCGCTTTTCCTGAGTTTGGCCACCTTCGCGGCGGGATTCGTCATTTACCTGCTTCACCAACGCATCCGCGATGGGCTTGAAGATCTCGCCCGCCGATTGCCCAATTTCGATCGCGGCTGGGATCACCTGCTCGAGCATTTTATGAACTTTGCCAGTTGGCAAACCCGTCTGCTGCAAGGCGGGGAAATGCGCCGCTATCTCTATGTGATGTTTGCGGTGCTCGCCATTGGTCTGGGCTTTGGCATGATCAACTCCATGCCCGATCTGAGCCAAGTGGCCCTGCCCGATATCTATGCCAAACATTGGGCGATCTTCGGCATGACATTGCTGGGAACCGGGCTGGTGGTGGCCACGCGTTCGCGCATCACCGCCATCGCAGGGCTGGGCGTGGTGGGTATTGGCGTGGCCTTGATCTTTATCCTTTATGGCGCGCCGGATGTGGCGATTACGCAATTGCTGGTAGAGACCCTGGTGGTCGTGCTGTTCGCGGTGGCCGCCCTGAAATTGCCGCGCCTGCCCACCCGCGATGAGCGGCCCAAACGCTATGGCGATTTGGTCTTTGCCCTGATTGTCGGGGCGATGATCACCATCGTGCTCATGTCTGTCTCTTCTGGGCCGCTGGATCTGCGCCTGACAGAGTATTTCGAGAAAACCGCCTATCCAGAAGCCTTTGGGCGCAATATCGTCAATGTCATCTTGGTGGATTTCCGGGCGCTTGACACATTTGGCGAAGTGGCTGTGGTCTCGGTCGCCGCGCTCTCGGCGGTGGCCCTGCTTAGGCAAATTCCACGGCGGAGGAACCGCTCATGAAACCCTCGATCATCCTTGTGGCAGCCACGCGATTGCTGGTGGTGCTGTTGCTGCTGTTTTCGGTTTTCATGCTGTGGCGCGGTCATAATGAACCCGGCGGCGGGTTTATCGGCGGGCTGATCGGGGCCACAGGGTTTATCCTTTATGCGATTGCTTGCGGCGCTGATGCCACCCGCGAAGCACTGCGGGTGCGCCCGGAATTCATCGCCATGGGCGGGCTGGCCACATCGCTGATCGCGGGGCTTATCTCGGCCCCCTTTGGCGACGCGTTTTTGACCGGGCAATGGCTGTTTTTTGGCGGCAGCGAAGGCGAGAAGGGCTTTCCCATCTCCACCGTGCTGCTGTTTGACATTGGCGTTTATGCGGTGGTGATGGGCTCGGCCCTGTCCATTGTCTTTGCCTTAGAAGACGAGGTGGAGTGAGCCTATGGAACCCCTATTGGCCATTTTGGTTGGTGCCATGGTTGCGGCCGCGATCTATTTGATGCTCGATCGCAATTTGCTGCGGTTTTTGTTCGGGCTGATCCTGATCTCGAACGCCGCCAATATGACGATCTTTGCCGCCGGGCGCCTGACGCCAGAGCGTCCGCCTTTGGTGCCCGTCGGGGCCAAAGCCCCCCTAACCGATGTGGCCAATGCCCTGCCTCAAGCTTTGGTGCTGACCGCGATTGTGATCGGGTTTGGGCTATTTGCCTTTGCCCTGGTTCTAGCGCTGCGGGCCTATGACAATCTGGGCACCCTGGACACATCGGAAATGCGCCTCGCCGAACCCCGCTCGGAGAACGATACGTAATGAGTTGGCTGCTAATTCTGCCGATCTTGATCCCGTTTTGCACGGCGATCCCGGCTTTTTTCGCTGGGGGCAACGCACAGCTTTCCGCCCGGATTTCTTTGGCAGGCTCTGCCATTGGGCTGGTGGCGGCGCTGGTTCTATTTTGCCAAGTGCATGACCAAGGCGTGATTGCTGGGCAAATGAGCGGCTGGGCCGCGCCTTTTGGCATCACGCTGGTGGCCGATATGCTCTCGGCGATTATGGTGGTCATCACCGCCATCACCGGGCTGGCCGTGGCGATCTATGCCCTTGGCGAGATTGACGATAACCAATCAGAGCTGGGCTATCACGCGTTGTTCCAGATCCTGCTGGCAGGGGTGACCGGCGCCTTTCTGACCGGAGATCTTTTCAATCTCTATGTTTGGTTCGAGGTGATGCTGATCGCCAGCTTTGGCCTGCTGATCATGGGCGGGCGGGCCGAGCAGATCGATGGCGCGGTGAAATATGTGGCGCTGAACCTGGTCTCGACCATTTTATTCGTCTCCGGGGTTGGCCTGCTTTATGGTGAGACCGGCACGTTGAATATGGCCGATCTGTCCCGCGCGGTGGCCGAGCATCCTGATCAAGGGATGATGGTGCTGATCTCGCTGCTGTTCATGATCGCTTTTGGTGTGAAATCTGCGGTCTTCCCGCTGTTTTTCTGGTTACCTGCCTCCTATCACACCCCCAGTTTCGCGGTCTCGGCGGTGTTTGCCGGGCTTTTGACCAAGGTCGGGGTCTATGCGCTGATCCGCAGCTTTACCCTGATCTTCACCTCAGATCCGGGCATCACCCATACGATCCTGCTTTGGGTGGCGGGGTTCACCATGGTCACCGGGGTGCTTGGCGCTGCGGCCCAAAGCGATTTCCGCAAAGTGCTATCTTTCCACATCATCAGCCAGATCGGCTATATGGTGCTGGGTCTGGCGCTGATGACGCCGCTGGCCCTGGTGGGGTCGGTCTTTTATCTGGTCCATCATATCATCGTGAAGGCCAATTTGTTCCTGATCGCTGGGATTTCGGAAAAGCTCACCGGGGGCAGCAATCTTTACAAAATCGGCGGGCTCTATGGGGCCGCGCCGCTGCTGGCCGCGCTGTTCTTGATCCCCGCCTTCTCGCTGGCAGGCTTTCCGCCGCTTTCCGGGTTCTGGGCAAAATATATCTTGGTCAAAGCCAGCCTAGACACACAAGCCTGGCTCATCGCGGGCACAGCGCTGGTGGTCGGGCTGTTTACGATCTTTTCCATGACCAAAATCTGGGCCGAGGCCTTTTGGAAAGAACATCCCGATGAGATCACCCCCGAGCCGCCCATGGATGGCACCGCGCTTTGGCCACGTTACGCGGCGGTGATTTTTCTGGCGCTGCTCACTGTGGCGATCGGGCTGGTGCCCCAGCCTTTCCTTGAGCTGGCAGAAACCGCCTCGGCGCAATTGCTCGACCCAAGCGCCTACATCGCGGCGGTGCTGGGCGAGCCAGTGGAGGCGGCGCAATGAACCTCTTTCCCCTAAATATCCTGATGGCCGTGGCCTGGGCCGCGCTGATGGGGCAATTTAACTTCCCCACGCTTGTGGCGGGCTATGTAATTGGCTTTGCCGCGCTTTGGGTGGCGCAACCGCTTTACGGACGGCCCAGCGGCTATTTCAAACGCAATTGGCGCATCGTGCGGCTGGTGGGGTTTTTCCTCTATGATTTGGTGATTTCCAGCATCGATGTGGTTTGGGATGTGATCACCCCATGGGATTTGTCCAAACCCTCGATCGTGAAAATGCCCCTTGATGCGAAAACCGATGCCGAGATTTTGCTGGTCACCAATTTGATCTCGCTGACCCCCGGCACGCTCAGCATCGATGTGACCGAGGATCGCAAATATCTGTTGGTCCACGCCATGTTTGCCGAGGATGAAGACGCGCTTATCCACCGGCTGAAATCTGGAATGGAACGTATGGTTCTGGAGGTGTTTGAGACATGACCGAGGAATGGCTTTCTTGGGCGCTTAACGGCGGCTTTACTCTGATCCTCATCGCCATCCTCATGGCTTTCTATCGCCTGATGCGCGGCCCAACTCTGCCTGACAGGGTGGTGGCGCTGGATATGATGACGATTTCAATCGTGGCCTTTTGCGCGCTGTTTTCGATCCATACCGATGATCCGGTCTTTTTGGACATTGCCATTGTCATGGCATTGATTGGGTTTTTGGCCACTGTGGCCCTGGCCCGTTTTGCCGAACGCGAAATGCAAGCCCATGAAGAAGCCAAGGCCAGCGCCAAGCAGGAGAGCACAGAATGATCGTCACCGCTCTCATCATGGCCCTGGTCATCGCTGGCGGGGCATTTGCGTTTTTCGCAGGGCTTGGGGTGCTGCGCTTGCCCGGCGTTCTGAACAAAATGCATGCCTCGACCAAGGCGGGCACTTTGGGCTGCACCCTGACCATTGCCGCAGCCGCGGTGCATTTTGGCGACACCAGCGTGAGCGTGCGTGCCATCGCCACGGTGCTGTTCTTGCTGCTCACCGCCCCGATTGCTGCCCATATGATCGGACGCGCCGCCTATCGCGTCGAAAAAAACGGCAAGGACACCCCGTTTAGATAAGCCCCTTTCTGCCAGCGTACTTCACAATCCGCGCCCAAGCCGCTATCGGCGCGGAGATCGCTATGAGGGGCAGGAATGGATATCGCCGCAGAGATTTTGGCACTGCTCTTTGCCGCTGGGCTGATCGCGGGATGGGTGGATGCCATCGCAGGCGGCGGCGGGCTGATCACCCTGCCCGCCTTGATGCTAAGCGGGATGCCCCCGGCAGCGGCTATCGCCACCAACAAACTGCAAGGCAGCGCCGGCACTTTCATCGCTTCGAGCTATTTTCTGCGCCGCGGAGCGGTCTCTTTGCGGGAAAACGCTTTGGCGGTGGCCCTGGTGGGGCTGGGCTCTGCGGCAGGGGGATGGGCGATCACCCAGATCAATGCCGATATGTTGAAATATCTCATTCCCGCCATGTTGATATTGCTGGCATTCTATTTCCTGTTTTTCGCTGGCAATTTAGACAAGCCCCGCACGCCCCGGATGTCCAAAGACGGCTATAGCAAAACCGCCGCCCCTGCTTTGGGCTTTTATGACGGGTTTTTCGGGCCCGGCACAGGATCGCTCATGGCGGCCTCTCTGGTCAGTCTGCGCGGCTTTGACATCCGCCGCGCCACGGCCCATGCGAAATTGTTTAACTTCACCAGCAATATCGCCGCCCTCGCATATTTCCTGATCTTTGGTCAGATCTATTGGCTTGCCGGGGCGGTGATGATCTTCGGGCAAATGCTGGGGGCGTTTTTGGGCGCACGGATCGCCTTTCACGCCGGGGCGAAAATCATCCGGCCCCTCACCATTCTGACCTGCCTGGCCATGTCCGGGCGCGCGCTATGGGATTTAATGGGCGTCTAGGATCCAGCATTTTGCCGTTAAGATCGCGCAGAATTGCAGCATTTTCACTGAGACCGGCGTGTTGGGCAGTGCCAAGATAAATTAGAATGCCTCTAAGTTGGTAACTGCGCTGCATCTGCCCTAGATTACTCAAATGGCCAATATGCCAGGCAAAGCGAGGCCCAGATGAGCCAGGACAACCCTATTATTGACGATTACCTGCGGATGTTCGAGCAATATGGTGACGGGATCGAGAAGATTTACCTCGAAACCCCCGATGACCGCTATGAATTGCTGTTTGAACGGGCCATGCGGCTCTTGGTGAAGCCCTCGGCCTTTAACTTCACCCTGCCCGAGCCCTTTCGGCGCACCGCCCATCGCTATCTGGCGGGCAATCCCGAAACCCTGCGCCATCTAGAGGATCGCGAAACCCGCCATTTCATGTTGGCGGAGGTCCATGATTACGTGCTGCTCAACGGGGGGCTGGCGCGGCGACGTGAATTGGCCAATCAGCAAGCCGCCCCGTCAGAGTAGCGCATCAGACCAAGCGGCTGATCTCGGTTGCTGCGCGGACAAAATCCGCAAATAGCGGATGCGGTGCAAAGGGTTTGGATTTCAACTCTGGGTGGAACTGCACCCCCACAAACCACGGGTGGTCCGGGCGCTCGACGATCTCGGGCAATTTCCCATCGGGGCTCATGCCAGAGAAAATCAAACCCTGCTCTTCCAACTGAGCTTTAAAGGACGTGTCCACCTCATAGCGGTGGCGGTGGCGTTCCTCGATGCGGCGGGCATCATAGATCCCAGCCACCCGGCTGCCCTCTGACAACATCGCCGTATAGGCGCCCAGGCGCATGGTGCCGCCCTTATCATCGGATTTCTTGCGTGTGACCGAATGATTGCCCTGCACCCATTCTTTCAGGTGATAAATCACCGGGGTGCAGCGCTCTTCACCGGCCTCGTCATCGAATTCTTCCGACCCCGCATCAGCGATGCCCACCAGGTTGCGGGCCGATTCGATCACCGCCATCTGCATGCCAAGGCAGATCCCGAAATATGGCACATTGCGGGTCCGGGCGAATTCCACCGCTTTGATCTTGCCCTCGGTGCCGCGCTCGCCAAAACCGCCCGGCACCAAAATGCCGTGATAGCCTTCGAGCTGGCGGGCCACGTCGTCTTTGTCAAAGATCTCCGCATCGATCCATTCGGCGCGCACCCGCACGCGATTGGCCATGCCCCCATGGGTCAAGGCCTCGCCCACGGATTTATATGCGTCTTCAAGCTGGGTATATTTGCCCACAATCGCGATGCGCACCTCCCCATCGGGGCTGTCGATGCGATCACGGACATCATTCCATTTCGCCAAATTGGGGCGCGGTGCCGGGCTGATCTGGAACGCGTCAAGCACGGCCTGATCCAAGCCTTCTTCGTGATAGGCCAGGGGCGCGTCATAGATCGAGCGCAGATCCTGGGCAGCAATCACGCTATCAGGGCGCACATTACAGAACAGGGCCAGCTTTTCCCGTTCTTTCACCGGGATCGGCCCTTCGGACCTGCACACCAGCACATCAGGCGCAATCCCGATGGAGCGCAGCTCTTTTACAGAGTGCTGGGTTGGCTTGGTTTTCAACTCACCGCTGGCCTTGATATAGGGCAGCAAGGTCAGATGCATGAAAATGCTCTGGCCGCGGGGCAGATCCTGGTTGAATTGGCGAATGGCCTCGAAGAACGGCAGGCCCTCAATATCGCCAACCGTACCGCCAATCTCGCAGAGCATGAAATCCGTCTCGCCATGACCGGTGCGGATGAAATCTTTGATTTCATTGGTCACATGGGGGATCACCTGAATGGTTTTGCCCAGATAGCCGCCCTTGCGCTCTTTCTCGAGCACATTGGAATAGATCCGGCCCGACGACACGCTATCGGTTGCCCGTGCCGCAACGCCAGTAAAGCGCTCATAATGGCCCAGATCCAAATCGGTTTCGGCCCCATCATCGGTCACAAAGACCTCGCCATGCTCATAGGGCGACATGGTGCCAGGATCGACATTGAGATAGGGGTCAAGCTTGCGCAGCCGCACGGTAAAGCCGCGCGCTTGCAGCAATGCGCCCAAAGCCGCCGAGGCCAAGCCCTTGCCCAAAGAGGAGACCACCCCACCGGTGATAAAGACATAACGTGTCATGGAGATCCTCCCGCGACCTGCTTGATTGCTGCGCTCGACATCATGGATTCAGGCTCGAATCCGGCAGCATCACGGGACTCGAGACATAGAAGATTCGCAGCCGCACCGCAATATACTGCGGCGGTACGGCAAGTGTTTTCTATAAGTTGTGGCTTATTCCGCGCGGGGCGGCAAAGCCGGGGCATCGCCCGCGCTTGGCGGCAGCAAATCCCCGCTGGGGGCAGGCGGCAGCTCGGGTTCGGCGGGCTGGCTGGTCGCGGGTGCATCACCCAAACGGTCCAGAACCGAAGAATTTGCCGAATTGCGCGCAGCCACAATGGTCAGTGCGATCGAGGTACAGATGAACGCGATTGCAAAAGCCCAGGTCAGTTTCCCCAAAGGCGTTGTGGGCGCGCGGCCGGTCATGGCACCGCCACCGCCGCCGATACCCAAACCGCCGCCTTCCGAGCGCTGCAAAAGCACCACGCCGATCAGGCATAGGGCAAGGATCAGATGAACAATCAGAAGGATGTTTTCCATGGGGCGCGCGGGTCTCGGCTCAAAGGGACAGGCCGCAGATAGAGAAACCCGGCGCGGCGCGCAACCCCAACCTGACCGCTTGGCTGGAGATGCGCAGGCCGCGCCGGATATTTTTTCAGTTATTTAAGAGAACACTCTTAAAACGCTTAACGGCGGCGCAGCTGGCGAAGGGCACCAAGTGCCCCAAAACCCGCTAAAATCAGCGGCAGACCAGCGGGCAGCGGCACAGGCGCCGAAGGCACACTATACTCTACCAAATATCCACGGGCGGCATTGCTACTTGCGGGGAGATCGTTCCAAAGTTCTTCTTGGAAAAAGGACCAACCTGCGAGATATGCCTCAACACCACCAACATTATTTGGTTCTCGACCAGCCCAAGCGGTGAACCCATCATCCAGAAGATGACCTGCTTCGGGCCCGGTGACCCAACGCCACACATCAGGCTCCGCCTCATCGCTGCCACCAAGATACAGATCCAACGCCTGTTCATTCAGGTTATCGACCACAAAATTCCACTCATCTTCAGTAGTAAAAGTCGCCAGATGCCCCGTCAGACCGTTGAAGCTCATGGCCGCCGCCGCATCGCGCGTTTCTTGCCAGGTTAGCTCCCCGCGTTCGTCAAACAAAACCACCTGGTAAGTGTGGCCATTGCCCATTTCCCAGGTGGCGGTTTCCGCTTGCACCACAGCGGTGGTTGCGCTCAGCGATACCAGGGCCGCCGCGCCTGCAACAAAAGACTTAAGCATTTCGTTTCTCCGAATGAAGTGATGTACGAGGGACTTCATGCCTGATTCGTCAAAAACTGAGCACAACTCATGATTGAACTGGTTAATCTCTTCCGGATTTGAAGTGATCGAGAAATATCGGCCCGTTTATTCAATATTCATCTGAAATGCGCCCATCATTGCTTTGAAAAGAAGGCGCTATGTCAGGCGGGCCCGAAACAAGCCCCAGCAGGATTTTGGCCTTGGACGCCTGCCATATGGTGCAGAAAAAACGATCTCGGTATGCGATTTGAACCCGCTGCCTCAACCGCTCAATCACAATAGAAAATAAGCGTTTGGCCAAAATTTACGCCGCGAAGGCCTCAGCCAAATGCGGCATCATTGGCTCATGCCCATGCAGCTTTTCCATCTCGTTGCCCGGAGAAACCATGCGCGATCAAAGTCATAATGGACGAGTAGCGATCAAATCGCGCGAAATGCGGCGATCTGAGGTGAAATTTCGCACCCCTCGCTGCCTATCTCGCCATTACTTCATGCCAGGGCAAACTCTGCTGGGCGCGCATATCCCAAGCCGGTTCAGGGGACATCGCCGGGCGCTCCACCATAAGCGCAACCGCAAGACAGCTTAGGATAAGGAACAGCCCGATCCCCTTGGCCGCACGTGCCAAAGCCCCTGCCACATATTGATCGAACACATATTCGCCCAGTTCAGTGCGATCACTTTCCATTGCCTTCACCTTTTGCAAAGCCCGGCCAAAACGGCCGTTACCTCTAAATTTCGCTGTTCGAAATCCGCATCAGGTCATCGCTGAGCCGCGCAATAGTTGCAGCACTCTCGCCCTGAAAAAACGCCCAATGCGCCGCACCAGCCGTGGACACCACCGCCGCAGCAACGGCCAAAGCCGCCATCATGACCAACAGGCCAATCGCCAATAGGCGCAAAACACTTCTTGCCATGACCGCGCCGCCCTGTTCACGCCGTAACCTGGAATCTTCGAACGGGCGCCACTCTGAAGCAGAGCGTTGAAATTATGGTTAATGCCGCAAGAGCAGACGCAGCGACGCGCCTAGAACGGGCACGGGGCGGTAAACCGCATGCCCCTGCCCCCATCGGGATGGCGCAGGCGCAATTCATAGGCGTGCAGCATCAAACGCTCTGCCCGGCCCAGCGTTTCCGGCCCATAGAAAGGATCGCCAAGAATCGGATGTCCGATCTCGCGCATATGCACCCGAAGCTGATGGCTCCGCCCGGTTTTGGGCATCAAGCGCACCCGCGATTGCCCATCGCCGCTGCGAAGGCGCTTCCATTCAGTCACCGCCTCTTTGCCGGTCTCAAAATCAACCTTTTGCAAGGGTCGGTTGGGCCAATCTACGATCAATGGCAGCTCAATGATCCCGCTGGCCTCGGCCAACGCGCCATCCACCTCGGCCAGATAGATCTTTTTGGTCTGACGTTTTTCGAATTGCAGCCCCAAATGCCGCTGCGCATGGGGGGTCAGGGCAAAAACCATCACCCCAGACGTGTCACGGTCTAAGCGATGTACCAAAAGCGCTTCGGGAAACACTGCTTGCACACGGGTGAGCAGGCAATCGGCCAAATGCGCGCCCTTGCCTGGCACCGACAGCAATCCGCTGGGTTTGTCCACCACCAGCAATTCATGATCCTGGTGGAGAATGGACAGCGGCGTTTGCGGGGGATTGTAAGCGGCGCCGATCATGATGGCGCAAAGACCGCCTTTAGAATTTGGCTCAGACCCGCAAGATCATCCTCGGTGAAGGCGGCAGGCTGATCACTGTCCAAGTCGAAAACCGCGATCAACGCCCCTTGGCTGTCCGTCACCGGCAACACGAGTTCCGAGCGGGTGGAAGACGCGCAGGCGATATGGCCAGGAAAGGCATCCACATCGGGAACCAATGCCGCCTCACCGCTGCTTGCCACCGCGCCGCATACCCCGCGCGAGAACGGGATATGCAAACACCCATGCCCCCCTTGGTAAGGGCCGATTTTCAGCATTTCGGGCTCTGTGACGCGGTAAAACCCGGTCCAATTAAAGCGATCATCGCTGTGATGCACTTCGCAAACCACCGTGGCCATCAAGGCAACCTGATCGGTTTCGCCTGCGGTCAAAGCCATGATTCTTGCGTAAAGCGCATCATAACAGACCCGCAAAGGCGCCATAGATCGTTCCATTTTTCGAGATTCCTCGGCCCGCCGCCCTGCTTTTGCCCGGTTTTGATCAGGCATTGGTAAGATCCTGACCCTAGCCTGGCGACGAAGATGATCGCAAGCGCGAGGAGAATCAGATGGAGTTTGGTAGCGAACGCGTGGGCGAGGTCCAAGTCGTGACCCCTCATGAAGACCGCCTAGATGCCGCAGTGGCCATCAAATTCAAAGATCAAATGCGCGGCCTGACAGCGGATGCGCCCGGGCGCATCGTCCTGGATATGGCCCAGGTGGGTTTTGTCGATAGCAGCGGGCTGGGCGCAATTGTCGGCGCGATGAAGCAATTGGGCCCGGGCCAGCAACTCGAATTGGCCAGCCTCACACCAAATGTGGAAAAGGTATTCCGCCTGACGCGGATGGATCGGGTGTTTCGCATCCATGCCAATCGCGATGCGGCCCTGACCATCGCTTCGCCAGCAGAATAACCACATACAAGGGTGATTTCTCGCCATGCCAGCCTCTGTCGTGACCAACGCCAGCTTTCATCTGGGTGCCACCCCCGAAGCCGTGCATGATCTGCTCAGCATGGCCCGAGCCAATTTACAATTCATGGATGTTGAACCGGATCTTCTCGGCAATGCGGAAGTGGTGATCGCAGAAGTTCTGAACAATATTGTCGAACATGCCTATGCCGGCGCGGCGCCCACCAATAAGGCCGAGATCCAAGTTGATCTAATGCGGCGCAAACGCGGCCTCGCTATGCTGGTGCTGGATCATGGGCGCCCTATGCCCAATCTGCAATTGCCCCAAGGCAGTTTGCCCAATGCGGACGGTCCGGTGGAGGATCTGCCCGAAGGGGGGTTCGGCTGGTTCATCATCCGCGAGCTGTCGCGGGGCTTGCAATATCGCCGCATCGGCAATGTGAACCGGCTGCGGCTGCTAATCCCCAAACCTGCCGGCGAAGAAGAGCTTGAAGCCGGAGCGATGCCGATTCCCTTTGGCATGAATGGCAGCGCGTAACCAGCGCGCCCTGCCCTAGCTCTCCAATGCGCGTGCCGGCAAAGTCCATGGTACAGTTCCTGGCCAGGCGAAGCCTTCCGTAAATGATGAAGGGATAACCCGATCATCGGGCCCTTTGGCCAGGCACGCATGAGCGGCGCAAAGCATCTGAAAAGCCAAAAAACCGCGCCCTGGAATGCGCGGTCTAGGTCAGTTCATCTGGGCTTGTAGCTGATATTGGCCATTTTCCAGTTCGCCAAACATGTCGGGCAAATCTGGGTGATCCACGGGCTCGCCGCTTTCATCGGGCTCTAGGTTTTGCTCGGACACATAAGCCACGTAATAGCTTTGATCATTTTCCGCCAAAAGGTGGTAAAACGGCTGATCCTTGCGCGGACGGCTATCCTCAGGGATCGCGTCATACCAATCTTCAGTATTGGAAAACTTGGCATCAACGTCAAAAACAACCCCGCGAAACGGATGCTTGCGGTGGCGGACAACTTGCCCCAGTCGGTATTTCGCCTGCGTTCTCAGCATAACATTGCACCTTACACTACACCCCATGTAACGCCAGAATGAGGGTGCTGTCCATCGTGCCCCGACGACAGAGAGGTTCGTGGCCATGCCCCTATTCTTGACCGTGCTCGAAATTGCGGCCCCGGTCTTCATCCTAGCCATGATCGGTTATATCTGGGTGAAAACCGGCCATGAGTATAGGGTGCAATTCGTCACGCGCCTCACCATGACCTTATCCGTACCTTGCCTGATCTTTGTCTCATTGATGCAAACAAAGATCGACCCCGCAGCGCTGGCGGATCTGTCCCTGGCCACCGCGGCCTCCTATGGGGCGGTCAGCTTAGCGATGCTGGCATTCATGCGTCTTTCCGGATTGGATCAACGCAGCTTCACCGCCCCCTTAATATTTGGAAACACAGGGAATTTGGGCCTTCCCTTAGTGTTATTTGCCTTTGGCGAAACCGGGCTGGGCTATGGGGTCGTGGTGATGGCCATTATGATGATTTGGTCATTTACCTTCGGCATTTGGTTGGTGGCTGGAGGCGGGTCCACCTTTAAAGCACTGCTGCGCGAGCCGGTGGTGGGGGCCACGCTGCTGGGGGCGTTATTTCTCTGGCAGGGCTGGCAGACCCCGCGATTTTTAACCAATACGCTCGAATTATTGGCGCAGATCGCGATTCCAGTGATGCTGATCACCTTGGGCGTTGCGGTGGCCCGCCTGCGCCCTGGCAAACTGGGCCAAGCCCTCTGGCTCTCGCTTTTCAAAGCAGGGATATGCGTGGGGATCGCTTGGGCTGCCGGGCACTATTTCAGTCTAGAGCCCGTGGGATTTGCGGTGCTGGTACTGCAATTGGCCACACCAGTGGCGGTGACATCTTACATGATCGCCGAGAAATATGGTGCCGATGCGGAGGCAGTATCGGGCCTGGTGGTGGTCTCCACGGGCCTGTCTGTGTTGCTGCTGCCCATTTTGCTAGGCGTGCTGCTATAGCGCCAAAGCAGCCGCGGCAAAATGCATTCCCGGCGCCGCAAGAATGCGCTAAACTCTGTGCAAAGATATAAGAAACGATGAGGCCCCTATGCGCAGTCACTTTGGCGCCCTTGTTGCGCTGGTGTTCCTAGCCGCTTGCGGCGGTGGTGGTGGCGGCAATCCGCCCCGAGATCTGGACAATGCCTGCAGCATCGTCAAACAGCATCCAAAATACCTTTCGGCCATGAAAAAAACCGAACGCAAATGGGGCATCCCCGTTTCGGTTCAGATGGCTACGATCCATCAGGAAAGCAAATTCGTTGCTGGGGCCAAGACCCCCCATAAATATGCGCTCGGCGTGATTCCCATGGGCCGGCAATCCTCGGCTTATGGCTATGCCCAAGCCTTAGATGGCACTTGGGAGGAATATAAACGCGGCCCCGGACGGCGCGGCGCGAAACGCAATAATATTCGCGACGCCACCGATTTCATGGGCTGGTATATGGATAAGAGCTATCGCGTGAACGGCATTTCCAAGAAAGATGCCCGCAATCAGTATCTGGCCTATCACGAAGGCCATGCGGGCTGGCGCCGGGGCAGCCATAACAGCAAACCATGGCTGATGCGCACCGCCGATAGCGTCAGCGCCCGCGCGGTGATCTATGATCGCCAATTGCGCGCCTGTCGCAAGATCTAACAGGCAGCGCGGGCTTAGCCCCCGCGCTGTTTTTGGATCAAGGGGATGTTGAACATCCGCGTGGAAAGATCCCCGGCAGGCTCGAAACTGTCGAAATCCACGCGGGTTTTCTCGCCGGTTTCCGATGTGATCACCCAGCCCGCCAAAGCCAATGGCGTGCGGTCGAATAACAGCCGGATTTGCCCATATTCCGGGTGATCGGGATCTTGGGCATCCAGCACCGTCTGCCCGCCAGGATATTCCCCATGGGCCGTGACCATCTTGGCCCGTTTCAGATTAACCTGGCGTGCCAAGATCAAGTTCAGCGGCGTGCGGCGCAGGGGAAAAACATCGGCGGAGGCGTTTTTCAAACTGTCAAAAACAGCGACCTGCCCGCCGCCGGCGACCACCAGCGCCTCATTGTCATCATATTCAAACCGGGCGCGACCTGGCCGTTTGATATAAAGCGTACCGCGGCTTTTGCTGCCATCAGCATTGGTTTGCACAAAGCGGGCTTTGACACTGCCCAGATCGGTTAGATAGGCCGACAGGGCATCCAGAGAGGCCGGTTTGGCCTGGGCCATCGCGCCAAGGCAAATCAGAACAATTGCAAGCAGATGTTTCATGGGGGAAGGCTAGCCCGCCCGCCGCGCAGATGACAGGGGCGATACACCCCTGCCCCGTCACAAAGCGGCGAGCCGCTGAGCGCTGAGCAGGCCCGTCACTGAGGCTCTGGCACCAGCACTTCGCGTTTGCCCACATGATTGGCCGAAGATACCACGCCGTTATCTTCCATCTGCTCCACCAGCCGGGCCGCTTTGTTATACCCGATGGCCAGTTTGCGCTGAATATAAGAGGTGGAGCATTTGCGATCATTGATCACAATCTGCACCGCCTGGTCATAAAGCGCATCTTCCCCGCCGGTATTGCCGCCAAGACCCAGCACCGCGTCGATATTCTCGGCCTTATCGTCTTCGGGGCCATCGACCACGCCGCCCACATAATCGGGCGGGCCATATTGTTTGAGATAGCTGACGATTTCCTCGACCTCTTCATCCGAGGCAAAGGGCCCATGCACGCGGGTGATTTTCGCCCCGCCCGCCATGTAAAGCATATCGCCCATGCCCAGCAGCTGCTCGGCCCCCATCTCGCCCAGGATCGTGCGGCTATCGACCTTGGAAGTCACTTGGAAGGAAATCCGCGTGGGGAAATTGGCTTTGATCGTGCCAGTGATCACATCCACCGAAGGCCGCTGGGTGGCCATGATCAAATGGATGCCACTGGCCCGCGCCATCTGTGCCAAGCGCTGGATGCAGGCTTCGATCTCTTTGCCCGCCACCATCATCAAATCGGCCATCTCATCGACGATCACGACGATATAGGGCAGCGCCACCGGCTCGAATTCTTCGGTCTCAAACACCGGCTCGCCAGTGATATCGTCAAAACCCGTTTGCACCGTGCGCGAGAACATCTCGCCCTTGCCCAAGGCTTCGCGCACCCGGCCATTATAGCCTTCGATATTACGCACGCCCATTTTGGACATTTTGCGATAGCGATCTTCCATCTCGCCCACCACCCATTTCAGGGCGACAACAGCCTTTTTCGGGTCGGTCACCACAGGGCTGAGCAAATGGGGAATACCGTCATAAACGCTGAGTTCCAGCATTTTGGGATCGATCATGATCAAGCGGCATTCTTCGGGCGAGAGCTTATAGAGCAGCGACAAGATCATCGTGTTGATGGCCACGGATTTGCCCGAACCGGTGGTCCCTGCGATCAACAGGTGAGGCATCTTGGCCAGATTGGCCACCACTGGCTCGCCGCCGATATCCTTGCCCAAGGCCAAAGGCAGGCGCAGTTTGCTATCGCCGAAATCGCGCGATGACAGGATCTCGCGCAGCACGACCCGCTCGCGGGCTTCATTGGGCAGCTCGATCCCGATCACCGAGCGGCCCGGCACCGTAGAGACCCGCGCCGAGAGCGCCGACATAGAGCGGGCGATATCATCCGACAGCCCGATTACCCGCGAGGCTTTCAGGCCCGGAGCCGGTTCCAGCTCGTACATGGTGACCACGGGCCCTGGGCGCACGCTGACGATATCGCCTTTGACCCCATAATCATCGAGCACATTTTCCAGCATCCGGGCGTTTTCTTCGAGCGCCTCATCGCTGAGATAGGTTTTTTCGATCCCCGCCGGATCGGTCAGCAGCGACAGCGGCGGATGGATATAGGCCGCTTCATCTTCCTCGCTCAGGGCCAGGCCGGGCTGCGCTTCGGCCTCGGCTTTGCGTGAAAGCGCCACTGTGCGTTTGGGCGGGTGCTCCACCTTGGGCCGAGCAATGGGCGCGCGGGGCAGCTCTTGGCGCGGGGCGGCCAAAGGCTCGGGCATATCCTCATCCTCCAGCGCATCCAGCGGCTCCAAAGGATATTCCTCGGGCATGGCCTCGCGGCTCAGATCATAGCCCAAATCCTCGGGGCTTTCGGCCATGGGCATCTCGGCGGTTTCAATGGCCGCGTCTGCTGTGCTGCGCGCCATGGCCATGGGCGTGACCAAAACCGGCTCGGCTTTCGCGCGGTTGGCACGGGCCGCACGGGCCCGATCATTGAGCAATTTGGACCGGATCGCGCCGGTGATCCGCGCCGCGCGGGGCGATTCCTCTTCCAGCAGCGGCTCGGGCGCGGGCTCGGCTGGGCTGGGCTCGGCAGCCTCTTCAGGCTCAAAAGCCGGGCCCCGGGCAAAGAGCCGCTTGGGGCCTTGCACCCCGGCTGCGGTTTCAAAGATCGGCTCTACCAACGGATCCTCATCCACCGGCTCGCCAAAAAGATCGAGCTCTTCACCTTCCAGTGCCGGGCGATCCTCATCTTGGCTGCGCGCAGCGCTCCGCTCGGCAGCGCGATCACGCAGTTTTTGCCCCGCCGCGCCTGCTTTGGCAAAGAGCGCCGCATAGCCGTGCAACAGCCCAGCCCAAAGAAACCGGCGCAATTGCCCCAATTCCTCACGGGTGCTGCCCAAAGCGTGCAGGCCAACGGCCAAGGCCGCGATCCCCAGGATCGCCGAGGCGATTTTCAACCCCAAGCCGGGATCCATGGGCAAAAGCCCGAGCAGCACCCCCAAAGCCGTATCGCCAAACAGCCCGCCCAGGCCGAAACTATGGGCCCAGCCCCCATGGGGCGGATAGGTGGCCAAACAGACCGAGGCCACAGCCACAGCGATGGGCATGGCGATCATCCGCGACAGTGCCCGGCTTTCGCCCTGATGGAACACAAACCGCGCGGCCCAACCGATGCAAAGCACCGGCAGCATCCAAGCGGCCAGGCCCAAAATCACGTAAAGCGGTGCCGCCGTATAGGCGCCGAACACGCCCAACCAATTTTCCGGCGCTTGTTGCGAGCCGCCCAGAAAGCTGGGATCGCTATGGGAATATGAGGCCAAAGCCAGCGCCAGCACAGAGCCCAACGCCAGGAGCGCCAGGCCCAGCAATTCCTTGCTGCGGCGCTCCAAAGCGGCTTGGGTGGCAGTGTCGAGCAAAGGTTCACGGCTACGAGAATTAAAAGCCATGGCTCACTCCTTGGAATAAAGGCAATCGCGGATCAGCCGCAGCCCGCGTTCGGTTTCATCAGGCGGAGCCACCAAGGCCGCCCGGATATAAGGCTGGCCTGGATTGCCCTGGGCCGTGTCGCGGGCCAGATAGGCCCCTGGCAGCACCCGTACCCCGGTCTCGCGCCACAATTTCAGCGTCGCCGCCTCGCCATCGGGCACTGGCAGCCAAAGGAAAAACCCAGCCTCAGGCGCATGATAGCCGGGCACATCCCCCAAAACCTTATCGGCCAGAGCGAATTTCTCGGCGTAAAGCGCCCGATTTTCGATCACATGATCCTCATCTTGCCACAGCCGCTCTGCGGCGCGCTGCAACGGCAAAGGCAAAGGCGATCCGGCGTAATTGCGCAAGCTTTGCATGGCCGCGATGTTTTTCGGCCCTGAGGCCACAAAACCCGAGCGCAGCCCCGGCAGATTGGAACGTTTGGACAGCGAATGAAAGGCCAGCACCCGTTCCGGATCGGCGCCGACCTCTTTGGCCACCTCTAAGATCCCTGGCGGCGGGCTGTCGCGCCAAATCTCCGAATAGCATTCATCGGCCAGGATCAGAAAATCATAGCGTTCAGCCAGGTCCAACAGGGTTTTCCAATAGGCCCGACTGGCCACCGCCCCCTGAGGATTGGCGGGCGAGCAAATATACGCGAGCGCCGTGCGCTCGAGCACCTCACTGGGCAGAGCCGCGAAATCGGGCAAATGCCCGGTCTCTTGGGTGGCGTTTACATAGATGGGCTCGGCCCCCACCGAGAGCGCCGCCACCGCATAGACCTGGTAAAACGGGTTGGGGGTCAGCACCACCGGACGCTGGCCATTCTTGCGCTCTGGGCAGAGCGCCATGGCCACATTGTAAAGCCCTTCGCGGGTACCGTTGAGAGGCATCGCATTCACCGCCGGATCAAGCGCCACGCCATAGCGCCGCTTTAACCAATCGCAATAGGCCGCGCGCAGCTCTGGCGTGCCATCATTGGGCGGATAGCGACCAAACCCCTCGCTATGTTCAGCGATGATCTCCATCATCCACGGGGGGAAGGCATGGCGCGGCTCGCCAATCGACATGGCAAGGGGCGCGCCGCCAGGCGCATGCGCATCCAAAAGCGCCCGCAGGCGCGGAAATGCGTAAGAAGGCAGATCGGAAAACCGGTCTGGGGACTGCATCGTAACAATGGGCCTCGAATTTCGGGGTCGTCTCGCCCCTTTGTGCCCAAGCTACCCCGCCGCGGGGGGGCGGGTCCAGTGTTTTAGGCAAGGCCCGCCGCGCCTGCGCCATGGCGGTGACAGGGATTACCCAAGCGCCGCCTCCATCGCCGCCCCGATACGCAGCAAAGCCGCCTCGCCCATGGGCTGGCCCAGCACCATCACCCCGGCCGATGGCACGCCGCTGGGCAAGGTCAGGGCGCAAAGCCCCATCAGATTGCCAATACGGGTATTGCGCAGGGCCAGCAGATTCTCGTTGGTGTAATATTCCGAATCTGCCGCCAAGCGAGCCTTATTGGGCGGCAAAATCGGCGCGGTGGGCAAGATCACCGCGTCATATTCTGCCACCAGCGCCAGCCATTGCGCCCGCAAACGCTCTAATTCCCGCCAGGCCCGGATGTAATCCCGCGCCATCACATCTTTGCCCGCCATAAACCGCGCACGCACCGGAGCAAACATCGCCTCGGGCTGGGCCTCGATCGCCTCACCCCAGATCCCATAGGCTTCTGCGGTGTAAAGCACCCCGGCCAGATCCATAGCCTCTTGCACACAAGGGGCCTCAAAACCGCTTATTTCAGCCCCCGTCGCGGCCAAGGCTGCGCGGGCGCGATCAAACCCGTGCAAAGGCTCTTCACGGATACCGTCAAAGGCCATGGTGGTCAGCACAGCGATTTTCGCCCCGCTCAAATCGCTTGCATGGGCGTTTTGCAAATCCGGGCCCGGCTGGCCTGAAAGCATCGCCAAGAGCAGCCCGGCATCCTCCACATTACGGGTCAGCGGACCAACCGTGTCAAAACGCGGGCAAAGCGGCACGGCCCCTTCCAGGGACAAAAGACCCGATGTGGTTTTCAGCCCCACAAGATCATTCCAAGCTGCGGGGATGCGCACAGAGCCGCCCGTGTCAGACCCAATCGCCGCCGGTGCAAGCCCAAAGGCCACCGAAGCCGCCGCACCGGACGAAGACCCGCCCGCCACCGCATCGGGATCATTCACACAAGGGGATGTGGCGGTGATCGGGTTATAGCCCAGCCCAGAAAAAGCCAGCTCCGACAGATGGGTTTTGCCCAAACAGACCGTGCCCGCCGCGCTGGCCTGTTGCAACATCGCGCTATCGCGCTCGGGCACCCGGTCTTTGAGCAAGGCCGAGCCTGATTCTGTGGCCACGCCCGCGCTGTCGAACAGATCTTTCCAAGACAGCGGCACCCCATCAAGCAGCCCCAAACGCTGGCCATTATCGGCACGGGTTTTCGCCGCCTGTGCTTCGTGCAAAGCGCGATCCTGGGTCAGGCGCGCGTAAATATCGCCGGTGCATTCATGCCCTTCTGCCGCCGCAAGATAAGTTTGCGTCAGCGCCAGAGGATCAATCTCGCCTGCCTCGATGCCGCGGCCCAAATCCGCAGCACTCATCCATAGCCATTTCTCTGACATCGCTAACCCCTTACTTGCCAAGCGGGCGCGCGCCCCAGTTTCGCACCCAGTGTCGCAGCCTCAGGCTAACGCCGCGGCGAGTGATGGACAATCCCGCAGCCAGGGGCATATTCCCCCCATGGCACAAGATCCTATTCTGATTGTCGGCGGCGGGCTCAATGGCACCGCCCTTGCCCTAGAACTGGCCCAAGCGGGCCTGCCCGTCACCTTGCTGGACAGCTTGCCGCGCGAGACCCGTGATGATGGCGGGTTTGACGGGCGCGGCTATGCCTTGGCCCTGGCCTCGCAGCGGATGCTTGAGGCTTTAGGGCTATGGGCCGGGCTGGCCGATCAAGCCGAGCCGATTTTGGGCGTGAAGGTGTGCGATGGGCGCGTGGATCGCGGCCCCGGCCCTTTCGTGATGGAATTTGACCATAATGAGCTGGAAGAAGGCCCGCTGGGCTATATGCTCGAAGATCGGTTTTTGCGCCAAGCGCTGTTGGCGGCAACCGCCGATCAACCGGGCCTGAGCGAAATTTCCGGCGTCACTGTGGAAGATCAAAAAACCGATGCTCAGGGTGTTGAGCTTACCTTGAGCAATGGCAACAGCCTTCGGGGCTCTCTGCTGATCGGGGCCGATGGGCGCGGCGGCGCGGTGGCGGGCCGGGCGGGGATTTCCCGCGAGGTGACCGATTACCAACAAACCGCTTTGGTCTGCGCCATCGCCCATGAGCAGCCCCATCAGGGCATCGCCCATCAGTATTTCCTGCCCCCCGGCCCTTTGGCGATCCTGCCTTTGCCGGTAAATCGTTCCTCCATCGTGTGGAGCGAGACCCGCGCCCAGGCCGAGGCTATTCACGCATTGCCGGATGCGGACTTCCTAGAGGTTCTGCGCCCCCGCTTTGGCGATTTCCTGGGCGAGATCTCATTAGCGGGCAAACGCTTCACCTATCCGCTGAACCGGGTTTTGGCGCGCAGTTTCATCGCTGATCGCGTGGCTTTGGTGGGCGATGCGGTGCGCGGGGTGCATCCGATTGCAGGTCAAGGGCTCAATGGCGGGCTGCGCGATGTGGCGGTGCTGGCCGAAGTGCTGATCGATGCCCAGCGCCGAGGCGAGGATATTGCCTCTCCCTTAGTGCTTGATCGTTACCAAAGCTGGCGGCGCGCCGACAGCTCGGCCCTGGCCTTTTCCACCGATGCGTTCAACCGGCTGTTTTCCAATGACAACCCCCTGCTGCGTCTTGGGCGCGGGCTGGGGCTGGCGGCGGTGAATGCCTCTCCCATGCTGCGCCGCGCTTTCATGCGCGAGGCTGCAGGGCTCAGCGGTGATCTGCCTCGGATCATGCGCGGCGGCGCGCTTTAGCCCCTAATGGCGCGGGGATCAGCACCGTCTTGCTAATCGAGCAGCCGCGCCTCATCCACCAGCAAAATGGGGATGCCATTGCGGATGGGGAAGGCCAGATTCGCGCCGCGGGAAATCAGCTCTTGGGATTTGGCATCATAGTGCAGCCGCCCCTGGGTGCGCGGGCAAACCAGCACTTCGAGCATATGGCGGTCAAAGCCCGGCGCATCTGATGCTTTAGGCTCTGTCTCGTCTTCATTCACTGCATGATCTCTTCATTGCTACCGCCGCGCAGGGCAAATTCGATCAACGTCACCAGCGTTTCCCGGCGCGTGGCCAAGGAGGGCGCCTCTAGCAACGCTTGCTTATCCTCGGGCTCAAAGGGGCACAGCATCGAAAGCGAATTGATCAGCAACTCGTTTTCCGCTTCTTTGAGGCTTTCCCAATCGGTAGAAAGCCCTTTGGCTTCGAAATAGCGCCCCAATAGCCCCAGAAATTTCTCGCGTTTAAGACTACTGTCTTTTTCCGCAGGCCCCAAATCCCGCTCAAAACCCTGCCAGGACACATCCGCACGGCGATAAGGGGTAAAGCCATCGGGCTCGCTAAGAATGCGAAAGCGCGAGGCCCCGCTGAGCGTGATCATATAGCGTCCATCTTCGGTTTCCGAAAACGCCGTAAGCCGCCCCGCGCAGCCAATGCTGTGCAATTTGCGTTCAGCGCCATCGGGCACATCGCGGGGCTGGATCATCCCGATCAGACGATGCGAGGTTTTCATCGTATCATCGAGCATGGCCAAATAGCGCGGCTCGAAAATATGCAGCGGCAAGCGCGACCGGGGCAGCAACAGCGCCCCGGGCAACGGAAAGACCGGAATGGTCTGGGGAAGATCAGCAGCTTGGATCATAGCACAATGCTAGAGCAAACCAGCGATCAAGCAAATATCAAGGAAGAGAGCTTGCGCCGCCCGTTCAGCGCAATGGGATCTTCTGGCTTGAGCGCCTCAAAAATGGTGAAAAGCTGGGCTTTGGCCGCCCCATCATTCCAATCGCGATCCTTGCGGAAAATGATCAAAAGCTCATCCACCGCTTCTTGGATCTGACCATCCGCATGCAGGGCTTTGGCCAGCTCAAAGCGCGCTTCATGATCGTTTTCATTGGCCTCAACCGCCGCGCGCAGCTCGCCCAAGGGGCCCGCATCCGCAGCTTGTTTGGCCAGGTCCAGCTGCGCCCGCACCGCTTCGACCTCGGGGGCTGTGGCCAGATCGCCTTCGGCGCTGTCGATCAAAGCTTGGGCCTGATCCATCTCGCCAAGGGCCAGATGCGCCCGCGCCAACCCGCCAAAAGCGGCCGCGTTTTTGGGATCTTCCCCCAAAATCGCCGCAAAGGTCTGGGCCGCGTCGCTTGCCGCCCCTTCATTAAGCATCTCTTCGGCAGCGGCCACCGCATCGGCCAGCCCGCCATCGCCCGCCAAAGCGGCAAGTTTGTTCACAAATTCAGTGATTTCAGATCCTGGCACCGCCCCCTGGAACCCGTCCACCGGCTGGCCTTGCCAGAACCCATAAACCGTGGGAATCGATTGGATGCGCAATTGCGCCGCGATCATTTGGTTTTCATCCACATTGACCTTGACCATGCGCACCTTGCCGCCCGCCTCGGTCACGGCTTTTTCCAGCGCCGGGCCCAGGGTTTTGCACGGCCCGCACCAAGGCGCCCAAAAATCGACAATGACCGGAACCTCTTGGCTGGCCTCGACCACATCGGCCATGAAGGTCGCCTCGGTCGTGTCTTTGATCAGATCGCCCGCAGGCGCAGCGGCAGCATTGGTGCCCAGTTCAAGCATCACTTATCCCCATGGATCGCGGTTTAGGCTCTATATGCGTGCGCGAGCCTCAAAGGCCAAGCCTCCAGCCGGTTTGGCACGTGGAAAACTAGAATTTTGTCTCGCAAAGACCCAATTCGCGCAAAATGGCCTGAATGTCTTGCCCGGCGAGGTCTTGGGCCACGCCCCCGTGATAAGCTTGCCAGCCCGCAGCGAACCCCGCGCGATAGGCGACCAAAACCGGCACGGAGTGTTCCAAAGCTTTGGCAATAACGCTGCAAAAGCCGCGCCCTTCAAGCTCGGCTTTGCCAAAGCGGCTGATGATCAGCAACGCGGGCGGGGTGTCGCCAAGGCTGCGTTCAAGATCCGCCGCCCGCTGGGTCAGTGCGCCCCAATCCAGATTACAGCCCGATGCGCCCGGCCCACGTTTCTCGCTGATGTCATGGGCCGCGCCACTGGCCAGATCATGCAAAACAATTCCCGGACAGCCGCATTCCGTCGCTTCAAGCCGTTCTTGCACATAGCCTGCCACCGCCAAGCCTTGATCGCGCAAACGGGCAGCGATGGCACGCAGCAAATCATCCACCCGAGGGCCGGTTTCCCGGCTGAGCCCATAAAGCTGGGGCTCAGACATCGAAACTGGCAAAGATCGGCGCGTGATCGGAAGGTTTTTCCCAGCCGCGCACCTCGCGCAGAATCCGCGAGCTATGGGCCGCCGGGGCCAAATCCTCTGTCGCCCAGATGTGATCCAAGCGGCGGCCTTTATCGGCCGCATCCCAATCCCGCGCCCGATAGCTCCACCAGGAATAAAGCTGCCCTTCGGGAATATCGGCGCGGGTCACATCCACCCAACCGCCAGCGATGCGGGCTTCTTCAAAAGCTTCCACCTCAATCGGGGTGTGGCTGACCACTTTGAGCAATTGTTTATGGGACCAAACATCATCCTCGCGCGGGGCGATGTTCAGATCCCCCACCAAAATGGATTTCTCCGGACGCTCTGCCCCAAACCAATCGCGCAGTTCGGCCATGAATTTCAGCTTGTGATCGAATTTCTCATTCACCTCGGGATCGGGCACATCCCCGCCCGCAGGCACATAGCAATTATGGATGGTCACGCCATTTTCCAGCCGCGCAGCCACATGCCGGGCATCGCCCTTAGAGACGAAATCGCGCTGGCCCGCATCTTCCAGCGGCAAGCGCGATAGGATCGCCACGCCGTTATAGCCCTTCTGGCCGCGCGCCACGCAATGCTCATAGCCAACAGCGGCGAAAATCTCGGTAGGGATCTTGTCCACGGGGGATTTGCATTCTTGCAAGCACAGCACATCGGGGGCTTCTTCGCGCAGCAAACGCGACACCAGATCCGCGCGCAGGCGAACCGAATTGATGTTCCAAGTGGCAAGGGTAAAACTCATGGCGCGGCTCTCATGCAAGGATGGCCGGGTGATAGGCCCGGTGCCGGGGAATGTCACGCCCCTCTGGCACGGGGCTGCCCTGCCCCAACGCCCCTGCGCGTGCCCAGTGTGATGCATATGCATCGCGCCGCAGCGCAGCAAGTCCCGCCCAGGACAAAGCCCCCTTGGGCGGCTCTGCCCCCAAGGCTAAGAGCAGAGCCAACAAAGGAGGCAGGCGCCAATGAAGGCATTGCAGCGCCGGTGGCGTAATTTCGAAATCCGCATGCAAAAAAGCGCGCGCGTGCAAGGGGCGCTCAAAGCCTTTTACGCCCGCTATGTGAATTTCTGCGCCCGCCGTATTCGTTGGGAAAAGCTGGGGCTGGAGAGCTTCGAGATCGATATTGCGCGCGGCAGCCCGCGCATCATGTGTTTTTGGCACGAGCAATTGGTGATGATGCCCTATTTGCGCGGCTGGGATGATCACGGCGCAGCGGCCATGGTCAGTCGCCACGCCGATGCGCAGGTCATGGCCGATCATCTGCGCAGCCTTGGGCTGAACATCATCGAACTGGGCACTTCGGAGATCAACACCGGCCCGGTACGCGAGGCCGTGCGCAGCCTGCGGGCCGGCAATTCCCTGGCCATCACCGTCGACGGCCCAATGGGCCCGGCCCGGGTGCCCAAAGAAGGCGCTTTGGTGATCAGTGGGCTGTCGCAATCCCCGATCATGCCCGCGGCCTATGCCCTGACCCATTCCTTACGCCTGAAAACCTGGGACCGGATGGTCATCCCCCTGCCCTGGGGGCGCGGCGTGATCGCCCTGGGAGACTGCTATCAGCCCAAGCGCAAAATGACCTCTGAGGAAATGGCCGACGCCATTACCCATCTGACCAGCCTGATCGAAGAGCAAGAGCGGATTTGCAACGCGCATCTGCAAAACGCCTAAGCGCTATAAATTCCACGGGAACAGATTGTTAGCAGAAACGCAGACAATCTGCGCAATTTCGCGGCGATAATTCGCGAAATCGCCGCTGCGCTGTTTGAACGGCACAACCTAAGGGATTTGGGCCGCCACGTCGCGCAAAGCACAAGACCAATGGAGGAGTTGACAGCCTCCCTCTCGTTACGGCAACTGCCGTGAGATGACACGAGTAATGCAGCGCTATATCCGCGCCGTTGACGCGGTAAACCATTGGATCGGGCGCGTGGTAATGTACCTGATCTTTGG
>JAOXSB010000118.1 GCA_025800345.1 Mangrovicoccus sp.
GTTGATCCCAAGCACGGTGAGCCCGCCAAAGCCGAAAAACACCGCTTGCAGCAACAGTCCGACGAAAAGCGCGGGGAAAGCGGCCCAGCCGAGCAAAAGCCCGGCCAGACCGTTTAAGATCAAATGTACCGAAGACGGCCCGATAGGCACATGGATCAGCGAGGCCACGAAAAACGCAGCCGAGAGCACCCCAGCGGTTGGAATGCGGTCGAGATCCAAAGATCTAAGCCCCATGGCGATCCCGCCTGCCGCAGCGATGGCACCGCCGATCACCACAGGGTTGGAAAGCGCGCCGTCAACGATATGCATGGATCACTCCATGTCCCAAGCGCGGATCCAGATCACCGCATCTTGGCTAAGCTCTTTGCCCTCATGCTCGGTGATCGGGCCAGAGCCAAGGGCGGCAAAGCCCCAATAGCCTGCTTTCGGCACACCAAAGGAGAAATAGCCATTGGCGTCAGAGATCGCGACAACAGCGCCGCCCGGCATGGGGGAAACGCTGGGCTCGGAAGAGGCCGCGCTTTCCATATCGGGCTCGGCGGCCATGTATTCGATCTCGATCTCCGCACCGGCAACGGGCGCGCCATTTGCCACCACGCGGCCGGTAAAGGTCGAGCCGGCAATGATGTTATAGGGTTTGTTCAGCGGAATGATTTCCGTGGGCAGGCCCACAGGTTCCATCCAATCGGTGGGCAGCTCATTGCGGTTCAGGAAGGCTTTGGTGAGCTGCTGGATATAAATATCCTCGGATTCCTCGTAATAAGGCGCGGGCACGGTCACCAGCACATAATCGCCCGAACGTTTTACCGGCACCACGCCTTTGAAAGCCGCGCCGTCATTCTCACCGCCGGTGAATTGCACCGGCTCCAGCGAGTCCTTCAGATCAGTTTTCTCACCATTGTGGATCATGTAGAATTCTTCGGGCATTTCCATGTCCATCACATGGCCGTTTTCAAACGGGTGCCAAAAGATCAGCTTTACCGGCACATCGCCGGGGGCTTCGATCATGGTGTCGGTGGTGTATTCTAGCAGGAAATGCGCCTGTGCCATCACAGGCAATGCCATGGCGGCCACGGCCGCAGATAGCAGTTTCTTCATCAAGGAGTGTCCTTGTCAGGTCGTGCCACACCCGGCACGAGAATTTTCTTGACGACGAGGAACAGCACACCAGATCCGGTTTGGATCTCTGGTTGCGGCGGTCGCCCCGGCGCCGGGTTTCAACGCCCCTTCGGAGGCGTATGTCTGGCAGGTATCCTGACTTGCGGGTCACAACACTTGGCTGGCCTTCCCGGGATCACCCAGTGGCATGTCAGCCGTGCTCGCCGCTCACAGTTGCGGGGGCAGTTGCAGCATTGGTGCCTGATCACACCGCACTGCATTCCCTATTGCTTTCGAGGCACGCCCCGAAACCAGACATAAGCCTTTCCATGCCAGAAAGCCCTTTGACTCGTCAACTGCGATCCTACGGCGCAGAAATGGAGGGTGTGAAACCATAGATTGCCGTTATTTTCGCTGCAAATATCGGTTAATATCCCGGTGAAATCGGCAATAATTCCGGGTCGCTTGGCGTTTATTCGCGACTTTGCCACATTGATTGAAAAAATAGCTTAAAATATCATAATAAAAGATATTTTTAGACAGAGATGGGGGGTCAATTGTCTGATCCAGCACCCTCAAAAGAAGCGCCGCAGGAAACGATATTTTCCATGTCGCCGGGATTGGTGAACCGCCTTGCGGGTCTCAATGCTACGCTCGGGTTTACTTCTTACCAGTCCAATATTTTGTATCTGGCCGGGCGCAATGGCAAAGGCGGTCTGCATATCCATCAAGCGGGGATGGAACGGCCTATGGGGCTGCGCTTTGATGCGGAGGCTTGCCGCCTGGTTTTGGCCGCGGGCCAACAAATCCTGCGCTTTGAAAATGTGCTACGCCCGGGCGAGCGGGCCAATGAGATCTTTGACGCCTGTTTTGCACCGCGCACGGTGCATTTCACGGGCCGGTTGGAAAGCCATGATATCGGGCTTGATGACGCGGGCGAGCCGGTTTTCGTCAACACGCGCTTTAATTGCCTAGCGCGGGTTGATCCCAAGGACAGTTTCCGAGCCATCTGGGCCCCGCCTTTCATTGATCAGATCATTGACGAGGATCGTTGCCATCTGAACGGGCTGGCTATGGAGGGCGGCGTGCCGCGCTATGCCAGCGCCGTGAGCCGGTCAAACGCTATTGATGGCTGGCGCGATCGGCGCCGCGATGGCGGGGTGGTGATCGATATCGCGGGCAATCAGATCATTTGCGAAGGGCTATCCATGCCCCATAGCCCGCGAATGCATCAAGGTCAGCTTTGGGTGCTGAATGCGGGCACTGGCGAGCTCGGCCGGGTGGTCCTGCCCGAGGATGGCGGCATGGGGCATTTTGAGCCGCTCTGTTTCTGCCCGGGGTTCTTGCGCGGTTTGGGCTTTGCCCGGGGCTTTGCCTTTGTGGGCCTGTCCAAGCCCCGCTATGCCCGGTTCGAAGGGCTGGCGCTTGATGATCGATTGCGCGAGGCCGATAGCGCGCCTTGGTGCGGGGTGCAGGTGATTGATCTGGCCTCTGGCACTTGTGTGGATTGGCTGCGCCTGGATGGGCCAGTGGCCGAAATCTATGATGTAGAGCTTTTCCCCGGCATTGCCTGCGCCATGTCCGTCAGCCCCGGCGCGCCGGAACTGGCCAATCTCATCACCCATAACCACGAAGATTTTCTTCCCCCCAAGACCTTAACGAAAGCAGTTTGAAGATGACCAAATCCCCACGTTCACAATCTGCCAGCCGCGCCGTCACAAAGCTGGCCTTAGGCGTTGCTGCGGGCGCGATTGTCTCCGGCTATGGGCGCAATGCCTATGGGGGAACCTGCGCGCCTATCGGCGGATTGGGGACATATCTGTGTTCAGGAGCCGCAGATCCGCTTGCGGATGTCACCCAGAGCTTTGGCCCCCGCACGGGGGATATCAATATCGTCAGCGCGGATGATTTCGGTCTCGACACAAGCATGTCAGGCGGCAATGGGCTCGAGGTCGAAACGGATGCTTCACTGGCCACTGACGACATCACCATCAGCACCGGGAATGTGACGGGTGCCGTAGCTGGTGTGGCCATCGTCTCTGATCGGGTGGATGAAATACACATCGATACCACCGCGGGGTCCGTTACTGGAGTGAGCGGGAACGGGATTGATCTGAAGTATCGTACTTACACCGGAGCAGCCAATTTAACCAAAATCACCACCGGGGAAGTATCGGGTGGCGAAGCCGGGATATACGCCCCACTGTGGGGCGGAGAAAGGGTCATCATAGATACAACTGGCGGCAGTGTTGTTGGAGGTAACGGCATAGGTATCGACGTCTATGCCTTCACTGACGAAGTGACTATCTCCACAGCCGATGTTGTGGGGGACGTTATCGCCCACGGGGCTAGGGGTATTATTGATGTCGACACAACAGCAGGTCTTGTGAAGGGAACGGTAAGTGCGTTTTCGACCGAAGGGCCGACAATTAGCATTAGAACTGCTGACGTCATTAGCAATAGTTCGAGCGGTATCGACATCTATAACGCTGAATCTGGCGGAAGTATTTATGTTGATACCACCGCGGGCAAAATCGTGTATGGAAAACGATTCGGTATCAACGCTAAAACAGTTGAAAACGGGATTGACATAACCACCGCGAATGTAACGGGGGCTCAGGCGGGTATTCGTACCTACGCCGTCGGTTATAACGCTTACCATTTTTCCGGTTGGGATATTGACACGGCTATCGATACAACCGCTGGCCGGGTAATCTCCACAGAGGGGGATGGTATCCATTCCACGGTTTGGTTCGCAGAAGTAAGCGATATCGAGATCACGACCGCCGCTGTGACCGAGCATAAACGTGGCATCTTTGCAGAGGTCTTCCTTTATCGAGATCGTAATGAAACTAACGGCGATATCGACATCTCCACCACTGATGGGCGCGTCTATGGCCGCACCTCCTGGGGGATTGAGGCCAGCAGCAAATATGGCGACGGCGATATCTCCATCACCACGGCCAATGTCAAAGGCAATGGCGGTATCCGGGCCTATGGCTATGAAAATGGCGATATCCGTATCGGCACGAGTCAGGGCAAGGTGGCTGGCAAAACCGGTATCGGCATTGAGGCCAGCAGCCTCGGCATCGGCGGTGGTTCCAGTGATATCGAAATCATCACCGCCGGCGTTTCAGCCGATCAAATTGCGATCCGAACCCGCAACTATTATGGCGGCACCACTGTGATCGACACGACATCGGGCAAGCTGCTTTCGCGCCAGAGCGCGGGTGTTGCGGCTTCAGCCAGATATTCAGATGATCTGCAAATCACCACCTCGGATATCCAAAGCCATGGAACCGGGATCTATGCCGACCAATACGCCGGCGGGGATACCACGATCGACACCACGGCCGGCACGATACGTTCGCTACGCGGGGACGGCATCGCGAGTTTCTCTTTCGACAGCGGCTTCACTGAAATCACCACCGCAGATGTCATCGGGCGCGTCGATGGCATTATAGTCGGTCAAGACGACAGCAGTGGTGTTCAAATCGACACAACCGCAGGTCAGGTGACCGGCCGGCGGGGGAATGGTATCAACCTGGATCTGGGTCGTTTTGGCGCAAGCTCCATCACCACGGGGGATGTGACCGGTGGCAAGGATGGGATTGCCTTGGCCATCGGTGATGGCTTCGAGGCTCATGCCATCGACACATCCGCCGGGAAAGTGACCGGCAAAACCGGCGATGGCATTGCTGTTTCCGGTTTTGATGGCAAGGATCTCAGCATCAAGGCTGCCGATATCCAGGCAAGGGGCGCGGCCATTCGGGTCAGCGGTGATCTGGATGAGTATGCACAGACAGCAGTGGATCTGGAATTGACCGGCAAAGCTTCGGGCAGCATCGGCATTGATATGACAGGTTTTGATGTCAGCAACGCATTTTATTCGGGCCGCTCGCTCGAGACACCTGTTGCAGGGGTCAGTGTTGCCAGTTCCGGGTTGATCGAAGGCCGGGATGGCGTCGCCATCGCGTTCGGCAATGCCGAGGATCATCTGCAGATCTATGATGTGCTTATGGGCGAGAGCAGCGCCGGGCAGCAGGGTATTCTGGGCAAGACCATCTTCGGCGAAGGCGATGACATGCTGAGCTTTGAGCAAACCGGGTCGAGCGGCAATATCCTCTATGATGGGGTGTTTTTCGGCCTGTTTAACGGCGGCGAAGGCACGGATACGGCGATGTTCTCGGTTGGGATTGATGATCTGGCTGATGCGGGCGGGCGCGGCGGGTTTTTGCGGCTCGAATTCGAGAGCCTGAACCAAGAACTAGCAACGTTGAATTTCTGGCAGTTTGAGCTGTTCAGCTTCTCTGATGCGCCGGATGTGTTCTACACGCCAGATCAGTTGCGCGCGCTTGCGGCGGTGCCACTGCCATCGGCTTTGGCGCTGATGCTTGGGGGTATGGGCGCGCTGGTTCTGGGCATACGGCGGCAAAAGCCCCGTGCTGAGGCCGCATAAGCGCGGCGTTCCAATAGAGCGTAACAAAAGAAATTGGGCGGCCCGCAGGCCGCCCGATGGCATCTTTAAATGCTGGTTTTGCGCCAAAGACGCGGGCAGGGCCCGGCTTAAACAGCGCTGACGCCACCATCCACGGTGATGGATTGACCGGTCATATAGGTGTTGGCCGGGTTCAGAACGCCCAGCATCACCTCGATCACCTCATCGGTCTCGCCCAGCCGCCCCATGGGCACGGCTTTTGTCAGCATGGCTTGCAATTCATCATCGAAATTATCGGTGACCAGGGGCGTTTTCACATAAGACGGGCAGATCGCGTTCACCCGGATGTTTTTGCGCGCATATTCAAAGGCTGCGGTTTTGGTCAGGCCGATCACCGCATGTTTGGCTGCGCAATAAGGGGTCAGCTTTGGGGCGGCATTCAGCCCCGCTAAGGAAGCCACATTCAGGATCTGCCCGCCGCCATTTTCCAGCATCACCGGGATTTGGTGCTTCATGCCAAAGAACACGCCTTTCGCATTCACCGCAAAATTGAAATCCATCTCGTCTTCGCTGACATCAATCAGGCTTTTCATGGGCGAGCCCGTGCCCGCATTATTCACGCCCATATCGATGGAGCCAAAAGCCTCCACCCCGAGGGCCACCTGCGCTTTGACCTGGTCTTCTTTCATCACATTGCAGGCGATGATGCGGGTGCGCTCGCTGGGCAGGCCCGTTGCCGTGGCTTCAAGCGCTTCAAAATTATAGTCGCTCAGCACCAGATTAGCGCCTTGTTCCGACAGCCGCTCGGCAAGCCGTTTGCCGAACCCACTGGCCGCACCGGTGATCATTACGGTTTTGTGTTCAAACATCGTCAATTCCTCAAACGGTCATGCCGCCATCAACGACGATGCATTCGCCGGTGACATAGCTGCTGGCGTCGGACACGAGATAAAGCACGGTGCCCGCCATTTCCTTTGGTTCTGCGTGGCGGGCCATGGGGATGGTGCGAATGGCCTCGCGATAGATGGAGTCATTGGTGAAAAGCGCCCCGGCAAAGGCGGTTTTGGTCAGGCCAGGCAGCAGCGCATTCACCCGGATCCCATAGACCGCGCATTCCTTGGCAAAGGACTTGGTCATAGAGATCACCGATGCTTTGGTGATCGAATAGATCCCTTGCATGGCCCCCGGGGTCAGCCCGTTGACCGAGGCGGTGTTCACAATCGCGCCGCCGCCTTGATCTTTCATCATCTTGCCCGCGGCCACGGACATGAAGAAATAGCCGCGAATATTCACATCTACGGTTTTTTGATAAACGGCTTCGCTGGTGTCGAGGATATGGCCAAAATAAGGGTTCGTCGCAGCGTTGTTGATCAAGATATCAAGCCGCCCATGGCGGGATTTGATCTCGTCAAACAGCGCATCGATCTGGCCCATCTCGCCAATATGACACGCGATAGCCTCGGCTTTGCCCCCCGCCGCAGTGATCGCATCGGCCACTGCTTGGCAGCCATCGATTTTGCGGCTGGAAACGATCACATGGGCCCCATGAGCGGCCAATAGCTTGGCAATCTCTTCGCCAATGCCACGGCTGGCTCCGGTGACCAGGGCGATTTTTCCGGTCAGGTCAAACAATGAAGTGGTCATGTTGCGTCCTTGCTTAGCGGGCAGGCGGGGTCAGCCAATGGGCGCTCGCGCCGCGATTGCTTGATTTCAGTTCCATTTTGGCGATGGCCTGGAGATGGACTTCATCGGGCCCATCCGCATAGCGTAGCGCCCGCGCCCAGGTATAGCTCACCGCCAAAGGCGTATCCGGGGTCAGCCCCATGGCGCCAAAAACCTGCATGGCGCGATCAGAGACCTTTGCCAGCACATTGGGCGCAACCACCTTGATCAAGGCGATGTCCCGTTGCGCGGCCTTGGCCCCCACTTGATCGATTTTCCAAGCCGCTTTCAAAGTCAGCAAACGGGCCTGTTCAATCTCGAGCCGCGATTGGGCAATCCATTCCCGTGTGACCCCTTGCTCCGACAAATATTTGCCAAACGCATGACGTTCTTGGGCTCTTTCTACCATCAGCGACAAAGCCACTTCTGCGGCCCCGATGGAGCGCATGCAGTGATGAATGCGCCCCGGTCCAAGCCGCGCTTGGGCAAGCGCAAAGCCGCTGCCCTCTTCGCCCAGAAGATTACCCGCAGGCACCCGCACATTTTCGAACAAGATCTCCGCATGGCCTTCGGGGTCATGCATGTTCAAGATCGTGGGATTGCGCACAATCGATAGGCCCGGCGCATCGCGCGGCACGATGATCATGCTTTGCTGCCGGTGCCGCTCTGCTTTGGGATCGGTTTTGCCCATCACGATGAAAAACGCGCAATGGGGATGGCAGGCATTGGTGATGAACCATTTGCGCCCATTGATCACATAATCATCCCCATCCCGCCGGATTGAGGTGGTGATATTGGTGGCATCCGAACTGGCCACGTCGGGCTCGGTCATGGCGAAAGCCGAGCGGATTTCCCCATTCATCAGCGGTACCAGCCATTGGGCGCGCTGCTCGGGCGTGGCGCAAAGATGCAGCAATTCCATATTGCCGGTATCGGGCGCGTTGCAGTTGAACACTTCCGCAGACCAGCCCACGCGGCCCATGATCTCGGCAAGCGGGGCATATTCAAGATTGCTCAGCCGGGTGCCGGGCTCGTCATCGCGCAGGCTGGGCAGAAACAGGTTCCAAAGCCCTTCTTCACGCGCCAAGGCTTTGAGATCTTCGATAAAGGGCACTGGAAAATTCCCGGCCTCGATCTCGGCTTTATGCTCGGCGATGCGCGGATAGATATGCGCATCCATAAAGGCATTCAGCTTGTCTTGGAATTCCAACGCTCTGGGCGAATGGCCAAAATCCATTGTCGTCTCGCTTTGTTAGGCTTGAGTGGGCGCGGCGATCACCCCAAGGGCCAGCATCGCCAAAGGCTGGACGGCTTTGCCAAGCGCCAGCGCTTTTGTGTTAGACGCATTCCCGCCAAGGGCGCGTTTATAAACCCCCTGCACAATGGCAGCGAGGCGGAAATAGGCGAAGGCTAGGTAGAAATGCCAATTCTCGATCCTGTCGATCCCGCGCAATTGGCAATACTGGGCGATGAGCTCTTCTTCGCTCGGAATGCCCAGCTCGCTGCGATCGACCCCCAAAAGCCCCCGGACCTCGCCCATGGAGGGCAAGCGCAGACACATGCAGATATAGCCCAGATCGGCCATGGGATGGCCTAGGGTCGAGAGCTCCCAATCCAGAACCGCGATGATCTCGGACGCATCGGGTTTGAAGATGAAATTGTCCAGGCGGTAATCGCCATGGATCAAACTGACTGTCCCATCATCTTCGGGCAGGTTTCGGCCAAGCCAATCGATCAGCTGTTCGATCTCGTCGATCTTATCCACTTCGGCGGCGCGGTATTGTTTGACCCAACGATCATATTGCCGCTCAAAGTAATTGCCGGGCTTGCCATAATCGGCCAGGCCCACCTCGGCCACATCCACAGAATGCAGGGCGGCCAGAACGCGAATGATCTCGTTATAGATCGGAGCGCGGTCGGTTTTTCCCAGTTCCTTCAGGGCAGGATCCCAGAAAATACGGCCCTTTTCAAAGCTCATAATATAGAACATCGAGCCGATGATGCTGTCATCTTCGCAAAGCAGCATTGGCGTTGCCACCGGCACATCGCTGTCTTTTAGCGCGCTGAGCACAGCATATTCGCGATCCACCGCATGGGCCGAGGGCAGCAATTTGCCTGGCGGTTTGCGCCGCAGCACATATTCGCCCGAGGCGGCGGTGAGCAAATAAGTTGGGTTTGATTGCCCGCCTGCGAATTTCTCCGCGTTTAGCGGCCCTTCAAAACCAGGCAAATGAGCGCTGAGATAGTTGGAAAGCAGGTCTGTATCCAGCTCCATGGAATGCGCGGACATACGTTCAACACCCTCCCCGTGTCGTCGTTTTTTGCCATCGTAATCCAGTGGAGGGCATTAATAAAATTTATTATACTGATCCTAGGTATTTTGATGGTGAATGGCGATGGATCTCTCACGGCTCGATCTAAATTTGTTTGTGGTGTTTGACGCCATCTATGCCGAGCGCAATATCACCCGCGCCGCGGCAAAGCTGTCGGTCACGCAACCGGCGGTTAGCAATGCCCTGGGCCGGTTGCGTAACGCGCTTGGCGATCCGCTATTTGTGAAAACAAGTGCAGGCATGCAGCCCACGGCCCTTGCCGAAAGCATTGCAGGCCCGATTTCCGAAGCCCTGTATTTGATGAGCGTGGCCACCACCCAAAGCAGCTTGTTTGATCCACAAAACAGCCGCCGGGTATTTCGCCTGAGCCTGCTAGACCCCTATGACTCCCTGGTATTGCCGCAATTGATCCGCCGCATTCGGGCCGAAGCCCCGCAGGTAGAGCTGCGCATCACGCGCACGGCCCGGTCGGATCTGCTGCGAGCATTGGAAAGCGGCGGGGTCGAGATCGCGGCAGAAGCGCCGTTAAAAGACACCACAGATCTGATTTATCACCCGATCCAGATGGACAGATGGGTTTGCGCGCTGCGCCCAGATCACCCGGCCACCCAAGGCAGCTTGACCCTTGAGCGCTATCTATCGCTGTCGCATCTGCATGTTTCCAACCGGCCCAATGATGACGCGCCGGTGGATATTGCGCTGCGGCGCATGGGCAAAACCCGCAAGATCAGTCTGCGGATGCAGCAGTACAATCTGGTCAATGATGCGGTGCGGGGCACCGATTTAGCGGTGACCCTTACCGAAGGGTTGGCTCGGCATCTGGGGCTGAAGGTGCGGCCCTTACCGATCCAGCTGCCCGGGTTAGAGCTGCGCCTTTATCGCCATAAGCGTTCGGATGCGGATGCGGCCGCGCTGTGGATGTTTGATCTGACCATTTCGCTTTTTAAAACGCTCAACAGCTCGCGCGGCCAAGATGCGCCAGGGGAAGGGGCTTAGAGCCCGTCCACGATCTGACGAAAGATATCAATATTCTCGCGCGACACCTCCGGGCTGCGGAATTTTCGATCAGCAGCGGTGGAGACGATTACAACCCCTTCGGGCTCGCTGATATAGATATATTGCCCATAGATCCCGCGGCCCAGATATTCCCGTTCGCGCAGATCTTCGGGCATCCACCATTGATAGCCGTATTTGAACTCTCCCGGTCCGGTGGGGGCTTGCGGTGATGTAGAGGCCAAGATCCAATCGCGCGGCACAATCTGGCGACCTCGCCATTCCCCTCCTTGGGCGATCATCTGGCCAAAACGGGCATAATCGCGGGTGGTGAAATTCAAACCGCCCAGCACAAAGGCCGTGCCCGCGCCATCGGTCAGGTAATGAGGCTCTTGCTCCAGCGCGAGGGGTTGCAGGATTTTCTCATTAAGCAGCTCTGGAATGCTGCGCCCGGTTGCGCCGCGGATCACCATGCCCAAAACATGGGTATCAATAGAGGTATATTGCCAATCGCTGCCAGGCTCGGTGAATGTCTGGGTGATGGACAGCGCGAAATCATCCATCGTGTGGCCAAGGGCAAGCACCCGGCCCATACGGTTAATATCGCTGTGATAGTCTAGATAATCCTCGTCGAATTCCACACCGCTGGACATGGTCAGCACCTGGCGGATGGTCACCCCATCATAAGCGGCATCGGCCAGGGATGGCGTGTAGTCCGACGCGAGATCATCAAGCGAGGCAATAGCGCCTTCTTCAAGCATTATACCCATCAAGGCGGAAAGATAGCTTTTGGCAACGGACCAGCTGATGCGCAGATCTTCGGGTTTGGTGCCTTGGTAATATTCCTCGAACACGATCTCACCGTCTTTCAGGACCAAAAGCGAGGTCACGCTGCGGGCGTCGAGCCATTGATCAACCGTGGCGGGAAGTTCCGCTTTCGCCCCTTGAGGCAATGGGCTTGGGGTGGCTGAGCTGAGCGGCAGGGGTGCAATGGGGAATAGCGCCTGCATATTGGAAAAGTTTTCAACAATGTTGCCTTCGTCAAAAAGGCTGTTAACCGCCAGCAGGCGGGTGATTTCTTCGCGTTTCCACAGCCCCAAAGCCACGGCACCAATAAACAGCACAAGCAAGGTGCGGCCCAGCCATTTTCCCAATGCGCGCATTATGTTTCTCCCAATGTCTTGGGCATTAGAAAGCATGGCAGGGCGCTTGGCACCAGGGAAAGCCGGTTGGCGTGCAAAGTTTGACGATAAAGGGGCGGTGGCACCGCCCCTTCAAGCATCGTCTATGTGGTGGCCGGTGCCGCAGTGAAGACGGTTTTATCCCGCTGCCCGCGCATGAAGAACACGTAATAGAACACCGGCGCGGCCACCAAGGTTAGGATCGAGGCAAAGGCCAACCCGCCCATGATGGTGATCGCCATGGATTGGAAAAACGCATCGGTGATCAATGGCACCATGCCCAAGATCGTGGTCGCGGCCGCCAGCACAACGGGCCGCAGCCTGGATGTGGAGGCAAGGGTGATCGCATCGGGCAAAGACCAATCGGGGTTTTCCGCGCGGACCAAATCAATTTCTTCCACCAGCACGATACCGTTTTTGATCAGCATCCCTGATAGGGAAAGAAGCCCAAGCAAGGCGGTGAAGGTAAATGGCAAGCCCGTGCCCAAAAGACCCAAGCTCACGCCATTCACCGACATGGGCACCAAGAGCCAAATGATCAGCGGCTGGCGCAGCGCGTTGAAAAGCAGCACCGAGATCAGCACCATAATGATCAAGCTGGCAGGCAATTGACGGGCCAAGCTGACCTGCGCTTCGCGAGAGCTTTCATATTCCCCGCCCCAGACCATTTTATAGCCAGACGGGATTTCCATCGCCTCAATCGCGTCTTGGATTTCCCCATGCACTGTGGCGGCCAACATGCCTGGCGCGATATCGGCCCCGACGGTCACGGTGTAAACCCGATCCCGGCGCATGACCAAAGTGTCTTGAGGCTCAAAGATCAACCCATCCGTGGCCTGTTCAAAGGGCACCAACACATTGCCCGCATCGCTATAGATCCCGTGATCCACCAAGGCGATCTCCGCCTCTGGATCGGCCCGCACGATGATGGGGATTTGGCGGTCGCCCTCACGATAGCTGCCCGAAAGCAACCCGGTGGTGGCATAGCGCAGCGTGCCGGTCACATCATCACGAGAGATCCCAGCCTCTTGCGCACGCTCAATGGCATAAACCGGGCGCAGGATCTGTTCCTTCTCCCGCCAATCCAAATGCGGCGACAAGATGTTTTCTGAGCTGTCGATCATGCGTTGTTTGGCGTTATCTGCAAGATCGCGCAGCACTTCGGGATCGGGGCCAGAAAACCGCGCTTGGATCGGCACGCCCACCGGCGGACCAAAGGCCAAACGTTTCGCCCGCACTTCGACATCTGGCAGGGTTTGCGCGGCAAAGGCATCTAGCCGGTCGATCAGATCAGGAATTTCCTCAATCGACGCGGTGCGCACGATGACCTGACCATGGCTTGGGTTGGGCTCTTTGGTTTCGTAGGTCAACATGAACCGCGCCGCGCCCTGGCCCATAAAGGCGGTGGTCGACACCACCTCTTCTTGCTCGGCCAGCCATTCTTCGATCACCTGCATCTGCGCAGAGGTGGTATGGATTGAGGCCCCTTGTTCGAGTTTGAAATTCACGAAAAAGAGCGGCGTGTTGCTATCGGGAAAGAACTGCTGCCGGATCTGCCCGAACATGCCGAAACAGGCGATGGTGATCACCAAGAGCGCCGGGATCACCAGCCACCAGATTTTCAGGCAAACCCGCAGCATCGCGCCATAGGCTCGGAAGATCACCCCATCATAAGCGTCACCCGCATCGGCGCTGCCCTGAACAAAGAAATAATGCCCCAAAAGCGGCGTGACCGTCAGGGCCAAAAGCCATGAGAGCAGCAGAGAGATCCCAATCACCGCAAAGAGCGAGAAAAGGAACTCGCCCGTGGCATCAGGGCTCAGACCAATGCCGGCAAAGGCCATGATCCCGATCACCGTGGCTCCAAGCAGCGGGATTTGGGTTTTTGAGGCCACATCTTGCGATGCTTCGCGGGAATTCACGCCCCGGCGCATGGCCACTTGCATACCTTCGGCCACCACGATGGCGTTATCCACCAGCATCCCCATGGCGATGATCAACGCGCCCAGCGAGATCCGTTCCATTTCGATGGAGAAAATCGCCATGAAGAACAGCGTTCCCACCACGGTCAGCAGCAATGTGGACCCAACAACAATCGCCGCGCGCCAGCCCATGAACAGGGCCAGAACCCCAACCACGATGGCGACAGACATGGCCAGGCTGACCATGAAATCATTGGAAGCGTCTTCCACAACTTTATGCTGTTGATAGATCGGGTGCAGCTCGACCCCGGCCGGGATGAGCGGCGCAAGCTCGGCCAATTTCTGATCGGCGCGATAGCCCACATCCACAATATTTTCGCTGCTCAAACCCGCCACACCCAGGGTGAAGGCTTCGACCCCGTCAAAGCGGATCAGCAGGTTCGGCTGAGCTTCGCGCCCGCGATAGACATCCGAGAAATCCGACAGATTCAGGATTTGACCGGCCGCGCCCAGGGTTAGGCCCGCAATCTCATCGACGGAGTCATTGCCATCGGGGCCTTGGATCAGCACGCGCCCGTCATCGGACAGGATACTGCCCCCATCGGTCAGCGAATCCGCCGTGGCAATGGCCTGTTGCAGGGCCTGGGGCGGGATATTCAAATTGGTGGTCAGCGCCGCATTGGGCTCCACATAGATGACCTCATCAGGCACCCCATCCACGGTCACATCGGCAACGCCCGGCACGGTGAGCAATTCGCGGCGTAAAAACCGCGAGAGCTCGTAAATCTCGCGATCTTCAAAGCCAGGGGCCGTGACCGCGTAATAGATCCCGAACACATCGCCGAAACCGTCATTCACAAAGGGCCGCGAGGCGGCCGAAGGCAGGCGGGCATCGCCAACTCGGTTGCGCAGTTTGGTCCAAATCTCGGGCAATTCTTCGCCGTCAAAATGGTTTTTCATATCCACGGTGATCCAAGACAGGCCCGGCTGGTTGGTGGAACGGATCTCGTCCACCTCGCCCATTTTCTGGATCTCGGATTCAATTGGCTCCGTAACCTCTCGGGCCACGTCAAAAGCCGAGGCCCCCGGATATTGGGTGACGACTACGGCAGATTTGATGGTGAAAGCGGGATCTTCGAGACGACCAAGGGAGGAAAACCCCCAAAGCCCGCCCAGCAAACAGGCCAGAATAATGATCCAGGTATAGATCGGCCGTTCAATAGAGAGACGTGCAATGCTCATCAGCTGGCCTCACTTAATTCGCAAAGCCGCGAAAGCGGCGCACGGTCATGCCATCGGCGAGGATGGAGACTCCGCTGGCCACCAGCTCTTGCCCGCTTTCCAGACCAGAGAGTATCCGCACACGCCCATCTTCGGTGGGGGCGATCTCGACATTGACCAAACGCAAACTGCCCTCTTCGGCCCCGGCGGGCTCAAACAGCATGACCTGCGATTGTCCATCATTGGCGGTCAAAATCGCGGAATGGGGGATCACAGGCCCGATATCATGGGGGGTGAGCTGGGCCAGAACTGTCACTGAAGATCCCGGCAGGATCAGGCGCCCTTCGGGCGGGGTCATGCCCAGGGTGATCAGCACGGTTTGCCCCACTTCAGAGGTTTCCGCGTTATATTCTAAAACCGTGAGAGGAAAGCGATCTTCGACCAAGGGAAATTCCGCCCAAAGCTCTGGCGGCTGGTTCTGACCTGCAGCTTGAAAAAGGATCTCGGGCACATCGATTTCGATATGCAGCTCGGACATATCGTGCAGACGCACCACTGGCGTGCCGGCCTCAATGGTGGTGAAATTGGCCACAGTGCGCACAGCGATCAAACTGTCGAAGGGCGCATGCAAACTGGCTTGCTCCATGGCGCGCTCTGCGTTGCGCAGGGCAATCGCGGCCAATTGCGCCTCGGTTGTGGCGTCATCAATGCTGACCTTACTGGCGGCGCTGCCGCTCAGTTGTTTCAGGCGCGCCAAAGTGCGGTCCACCTGATCTTTCCGGGCTTTGGCTTGGTCCAGCGCCAGTTGAAAAGGTTCAAGATCCAGCTCTGCGATCAACCCGTCTTTGGGGACAGAGCCGCCTTCGACGACGGGGAATTTGACCACTTGCCCATCCACCTGAAAGGCCAGATCCACGGTTTCGCGGGCCACCACCCGGCCGAAAAACCGCCGCGTGACAGCGCTATCGGCGGCATCCACCGCGATGATCTTGGCCAAAGGGGGCTGTTCCTCTGCCCCTGCAAAATCTGCGAGTGCAAGCACCATGGCGGCACAGATCGCTAAAACCCATCCAAAACGCATCGGTATCTCTCCATAGGGAACTGCACATGGATCTGGCAGCCAGCAATTGCGCGATTACCCCCAAGGCGGATCTGCCCGGGAAAAATCTGTACCGATTAGTACAGTTTTTGGCGAATTTGATAGTCGCTCCGTAGCGTCATAAGCTTAATAGTGGGCTGAGCACGGGTCACGTATCAGTAAGCGCGCGTAGTGATCCCAGCGGATTTGACGAATTTTATAAAGGGGAGAAGGGGTTTGGCGACATTGCTACGGGCGAGCGCCAAATATGCGGCACGACCCCAATACGGAGGTCGGGCCAGTTTTTCATCTGTCTAAACTCAAACTGGCAGAGATTAGGACAGGGTAATTTCCGTAACCGGGGTACCTGCACAGAAGCACGCATCCAGGATCGTTCCAGTTTTGCCTGCTTGGGTCAGATTTTCCACAGAACCATGCAACACAACTTGGGGCTTGATGTAGGGTTTCATAGACATTCTCCAAATTGAATGGGAGAAAAATACCCTGACTTTGCGGAAACTATCAAGATAGAATTAATGGCATTAATGAAAAATTCATGTTAGTGATTTTTTGGTCCAAAGATGTTTTTGTTTTACGCTTAAATAGACAAAAAATAGGCCGGTTTTGGCGGGTCGTGGGAGCCACTCGCAGGGCATTTCTGGTACAATTTTGGCCTGTGCTGCCGGGTGGTTTGCGGCGGCATATGGTATCGATATGAGGCCTTGGGTCTGCCGCTCTGAGGGGCTTAGGCGGTGCTTTCACAAAGAGGCACATGGTCAATTGCCGTTGCCCTAGGGTAAACTTTTGACGCGAAACCCCGTAGATTTGTGAGTATCATCAAATGCTTCGGCCTCATTATGTATTGGTGAATGGGGTGGCGCCAGCGCCAGCAATGCAAAAAATATCCCGTGGCAGCTAAGTATAAGAGGAAATATTACCAGTTTTACGAAGACAACCCTAACGGGCATGCAGTGCCTGTCGTCTCACTGGTTCTGGCGGTAACACGCGCCTTCAAAAACCAATTTTCGAGACCAGTTGCCGAGATAGGCCGGTGGCCTGGGCGACATCTTTCATAGCGGTTTTGCCAAATCCGACTGTTGCAAAAATGCTTGTCAGATCTTCAAAGCCGATGCCCGGGGGCACCCGAGAGCCGGCTCAAGGAATATTTTCTGGGAAAATACGAGTCGCGATTCGTTTATTGAACCGGTCAAAGGCGCGTCTTTGTCGTTCGTGCGAGCTATGGTTTGGCTTAGTCAAAGGCCAGATCACGCCGCCCTATTTGCACCGCGGATAGGATTTTTTCCACATGATGGGCTCTCATAACCCGGGGCACCGCATAGGATATCCGGGCCTCGGCAAGGGCATCTTGGGTGATCTTGGCAAAATCGGTCCATCGCAGATCTGCGATCGTGTCTGGAATGCCCAGCTCGTCGCTCAGCGCATCTATGCGGGTGACAAAGCGGGCAGCGGCTTCTGCTTCGGTGCTCCTCTCTTGCGGCGCGAGCATCTGTTCGAGCTGGGCCAAACGATCGATCACAGCAGGCAGATTAAAGCGCAAGACCCGTGGCAGCAGAACCGCATTGGCCAAGCCATGGGGCGTGTTGTATTGGGCGCTGATTTGATGCGAAATCGCATGCACATAGCCCAGGCTTGATTTCGTAAAGGCAGCCCCTGCCAAAAACGATGCCTGCGCAACTTTTTCGCGTGCGGTCAGATCGGCGCCATCGGCCACCGCCTGAGGCAAATATCGGATCAGCAAGGCGATGGCCATGCGCGCATCCCGGTCGCTTTCATCAAAACGATTGGTCGAGATAAAGGCCTCAATCGCATGGGTCAGCGCATCCATTCCCACTGCCGCGCTCATGGCTGGGGGAAGTGATTTGAGTAGATCCGGGTCCAGCGCTGTGGCGAAGGGCAGCAATTTGGGGCTCACGAAAAAGCGTTTTTTATGGGTGTCTGTTTCTGAAATCACCGCTGCGAATGTGGTTTCCGAGCCAGAGCCCGAGGTTGTGGGCGCCACATAAAATGGCAGCGGTGCGGTTTTGAACTTAAGAGTGCCCACAAGCTTGTTCAGGGGGCGCGGATCAGGATGCGCTGCAGCGATAACCTTTGCCGCATCAATGGCCGAGCCGCCGCCAATCGCTAAGACGCTGTCGCAGTCATTCGCGCGGCTGATCGTGAGCCCAGCTTCTACCACTGCAAAGGTCGGATTGGGAATGATCCCATCAAAAATGCTCACCTCACAGCCTTGGCCTTTGAGGAAAGCCAAAACATCCTCCAGCATCCCGTGCTCCAGCAGAAAACGATCCGTCACCAAAAGCGGTCGTTTCGTGCCGCCCTCACTCATAAAATCAGCGAGCTTTTGCGTAGAGCCGGGCCCTGAAAACACGAGGGGCTTTTGCGCGGGAAACAGGGTGGAGGTGATGCGCAGGACATAAGAGATTGGCGTTTTCTTAAACATTAATCGTCTCGTACGAATTTGAGTAAGGCATCGCCGCTACTGGGCGGCGCTACGCGCTATCATCGACGCTTTGTGCATCTTTCAGGAATAGTGCTCGCAAAAAGACATTTATTGTAAAAGAGACTTGGTTCAATGCCGTGCAAGATCGAAAAAGCCCGCGCCGCTGCCAGGGATAAAGGGCAGATGCGCGGGCCATGATCATAGCCGCAGGGGCGGGCGCTGATTAGTAATGCGCCGAAAGACCGCTACCGGCTTTGTCCAGCGGAGGAGCAAATTTGGTCAAATCGATCCCTTCCACCGCGGTTTTGTACTCTTCGATATTCGGCGTGCGTCCCAGAATGGCCGAGAGCACCACGACCGGGGTCGAGGCCAAGAGCGATTCCCCTTTTTTGTCCTCGGCATCTTCCACAACCCGGCCTTTGAAGAGGCGGGTGGAAGTGGCCAGAACCGTATCGCCTTTCTCGGCTTTTTCTTGGTTGCCCATGCAGAGGTTACAGCCCGGGCGTTCGAGATAGAGAATATTCTCATAATCCGTCCGCGCGGTGTTTTTCGGGGCTGCATCGTCAAATTCGAAGCCCGAATATTTCTGCAAGATCTCCCAGTCGCCTTCTTCTTTCAACTCATCGATGATGTTGTAAGTTGGGGCGGCCACCACCAAGGGCGCGTTGAACTCGACCTTGCCGCGGGCTTTTTCCAAGTTTTTCAGCATCTGAGCGACGATTTTCATATCGCCCTTGTGGACCATACAGGAGCCGACAAAGCCCAGATCCACCTTTTTATCGCCGCCGTAATAGGAAACCGGGCGAATGGTGTCATGGGTGTAGCGCTTGGAAACATCCGCGTTGTTCACATCCGGGTCGGCGATCATCGGCTCGTCGATCTGATCCAGATCCACCACAACTTCGGCGAAGTATTTGGCATTGGCATCGGGGGTCAGGGCCGATTTCTCGCCGGATTTGATCTCGGCGATACGCTTATTGGCTTTGTCGATCAGGCCTTGCAGCGTAGCTGCTTCGTTATCCATGCCTTTTTCGATCATGATCTGGATGCGCGATTTCGCCAGTTCCAGAGAGCCGATCAGGGTCTCGTCATTGGAGATACAGATCGAGGCTTTCGCCTTCATCTCTGCGGTCCAGTCGGTGAAGGTAAAGGCTTGGTCCGCCAGCAGGGTGCCGATATGCACTTCGATCACCCGGCCTTGGAACACGTTATCGCCATGCTGTTTCAGCATCTGCGCTTGGGTGGCATGGACCACATCGCGGAAATCCATGTGGTCGGCCATGGTGCCTTTGAAGGTCACTTTGACAGATTCCGGAACTGGCATGGTGGCTTCGCCAGTGGCCAGGGCCAAGGCCACGGTGCCCGAATCTGCGCCAAAGGCCACGCCTTTGGACATGCGGGTGTGGCTGTCGCCGCCGATGGTGATGTCCCAATCATCCACGGTGATGTCATTGAGCACTTTGTGGATCACATCGGTCATCGAGTGATAAACGCCTTTGGGATCACGGGCGGTGATCAAGCCAAATTTGTTCATGAAGGACATCAGCTTGGGGATATTGGCTTGGGCTTTGACATCCCAAACCGATGCGGTGTGGCAGCCCGATTGATAGGCCCCATCCACGGTGGGCGAGATCACCGTTGCAGCCATGGCTTCCAGCTCTTGGCTGGTCATCAGGCCGGTGGTGTCTTGCGAGCCCACGATATTCACTTTGACCCGCACATCCGAGCCCGCATGGAGCACAGCATCCTCGGCCACGCCCACGGCGTTACGGTTAAAGATTTTCTCAACCGCGGTCAGACCTTGGCCTTCATGGGAAATCTCTTTGGAGGGGGCGAAAACCGGCTCCACCGGAACGCCCAGGGCGCTTGCGGCAAAGTTTTGCAGTTTCTTACCAAAGACAACCGCGTAAGAACCGCCCGCCTTGATGAATTCGACTTTTTGCGGCGTCAGCGAGGCAGAGATATCCACCAGCTCTTTATCGCCTTCATAAAGCTTCATCGCTTTGGTGTTGATGGTCAGAACCTTGCCGGTTTCCACGGAATAGGCTTGCTCCAGAACCGGATCGCCGTTTTCGTCCAGCACCGGATTGCCATCGGCATCAAGCTTTTTGACCCAGTTTTTCAGATCGATCCCGATCCCGCCGGTCACGCCCACGGTGGTCAGGAAGATGGGAGAAATCCCGTTGGTCCCGGCCACAATCGGCGCGATATTCACAAATGGCACATAGGGGCTGGCTTGTTTGCCAGTCCAGAGCGCCACATTGTTCACCCCAGACATCCGCGAGGAGCCCACACCCATAGTGCCTTTTTCCGCGATCAGCATCACGCGGGCATCAGGATTGGCTTTTTGAAGGTCTTGGATTTCCACTTGGGCTTCGGGCGAGATCATGCATTTGCCGTGAAGCTCGCGGTCAGAGCGCGAATGCGCTTGGTTGCCGGGGCTGAGCAGGTCGGTGGAGATATCGCCCTCGGCGGCGATATAGGTCACGACTTTGATCTCTTCGTCCACTTCGGGAAGCTTGGTAAAGAACTCCGCCTTGGCGTAGCTTTCCAAAATCTCTTTGGCGATGGCATTGCCCGCTTTAAACGCTTCGTCCAGGCGCGCCGTGTCGGCCTCATAGAGGAACACTTGGGTTTTCAGCACATCGGCCGCTTGCTGGGCGGTGGCGGCATCTTCCCCCAGGGCCAGATCCAACAACACCTCGACCGAAGGGCCACCTTTCATATGCGAGAGCAGCTCAAAGGCGAAATCCGGGGTGATTTCTTCCACCAAGCTTTCCCCAAGGATGATTTCCTTAAGGAATTTGGCTTTTTCACCCGCGGCGCTGGTCGTGCCGGGCAAGGTGTTGTAAATGAAGAACTTTAGAGAGTCTTCACGGTGCGCGTTTTCGCGGTCTTTAATCTGCGAAATGATTTCATTTACAAGTGCGCCATCATCGATGGGCTTCGGAGCAAGGCCTTGCTCTTTCCGAGTTTCGATCTCGTTCAAATAGTCAGTGTACAAGCTCATGATGATCCCGGCGCATTAGTGTTGGAGTAGGCTTATCACCGGATCGCAGAATCGTCTGGCGTGCCGGGTCAAGCTAGCTGTATGCGAAAGTATACCATTAAGGGTTGGTTTTCAAGATCCCCTATCGTGGCATGATGCCCCAGTTGGGGGTTTCGTCAATCTTTGGCCGCGATGGTCCCGGCCCCAATGCTGCGGCGGTTATATTGATCGCAGCACCGCTATAGCAAACAGCGCCTCTGCATCCGTATACCATTCGGCCAAATCCCAGCCAGAGCGCAGCGCCAGGGCGGTGATGCTCTCTTGGGTATATTTATGGCTGTTTTCCGTATGGATGCTCTCGCCTGGGGCAAATTCGAAGACCTGCCCGCCAAGGCGCACAGATTGGGCCAGGCCGGCGCGTAAATGCATCTCGATCCGCGCTTCTTTCGCGTTCCAGAGCGCTTCATGGGAAAATGCGTCTAGATCAAAATCCGCGCCTGCTTCATAATTCAGCCGTTTGAGCAGGTTGAGATTAAATTTTGCGGTCACGCCTGCCGCATCATCATAAGCGGCGATCAAACGCGCCGGGTCTTTGACCAGATCGCAGCCCAGGATGAAATGGCGCATCCCGGGCAGGGCACGCATGCGGGCCAGCAGCGCTTGGGCTTCATCGCCGGTCAGGTTGCCGATGGTCGAGCCAGGGAAGAACCCGGTGATGGGGCGCCCGTTTTGCCCGGCTAGATCAATGGGGTCGTGAAAATCACCGGCGATTGGATGCACGGGCAGGTTTGGGTAATCGCTGCGCAGCCGGGTCGCGGTGAGCGCAAGAAATTCTTGAGAGATATCCACAGGCAGGTAGGCGCCAAGATTTGGCAGCGCATCCAATAAGATCCGGGTTTTGCGCCCAGCCCCTGCGCCCAATTCCAACAAAGCAGCCCCATCGGGCACCCATTGGGCCAGATCACCGGCCCGCTGGGATAGAATGCCAAGCTCGGTCCGGGTGGGGTAATATTCCGGCAATCTGGTGATCTCTTCGAACAGCTCTGATCCTGCCTGGTCATAGAACCATTTGCTTTCGAGCTGTTTTTGCGGCTGCGACAGACCTGCCAAAGCGGCGCGTAGCAGGTCTTGGTTTTTCACCGTTTGAATATCCATATCAAATATCCTTGGCCAAACGCAGGCCCAACATTTGCCAGCGCTGATGGGGGTAGAAAAATGTGCGATAGCTATGGCGCATCTGCGCATGGGGCGTGACACAAGACCCGCCGCGCAGCACGAATTGGTTCACCATGAATTTGCCGTTATATTCGCCAATGGCCCCGTCAGAGGGGTGAAAACCGGGATAGGGGGCAAAGGGGCTTTGGGTCCATTCCCACGCATCGCCCCAAAATCCGCCGCCGGGCAGGGGGCGATATTTGCCGTTCTCTAGGAAATTTCCGGCGATGTCTTGGCCGCGCGACGCATGTTCCCATTCCGCTTCGACCGGCAGGCGGGCCCCCGCCCAGCGGGCAAAAGCATCGGCTTCATAATAGCTCACATGTACCACTGGCGCGTCGAGATTGAGCGGTTGCGGCCCCCGCAGGCTGTAACTCCACCAGGTGCCATCTTGTTGCCACCAATATAGCGGATGCTCCCAAGCTTCACGCTGACAACAGGCCCATCCATCCATCAGCCAAAGGGTCGGGGTCTGATAGCCGCCATCTTCCATAAAAGCGATCCATTCGCGATTGCTCACCTTACGGTCGGCCAAAGCGTAATCGCGCAAGAATTGCTGATGGCGCGGGGTTTCACAATCATAGGCAAAGCCTGGCCCGTCATGCCCGATCTCGATCAGCCCTCCTTTATAATGGCTGAAGGTCAGGGGAATTTCTGAGCTGACCGGCATGGGCTCGGGCGCGTGATAGGCAGGCAGCAATGGGTTATATGAAAACCCATGCAACAGATCGGTGAGCAGCAGCTCTTGATGTTGCATCTCATGGTGGCAGCCCAGCTCGACCAGGGCGGTGATCTCGGCGTCATCGCTTTGATTGCTGTCCATCAGATCGCGCAACGCCGCATCCACATGGGCGCGATAGTCCATGACCTCGCTTGTGTCCGGGCGCGATACCATCCCGCGCTTGTCGCGCGCATGGCGCGGACCGGCTTGAACGTAATAGGAGTTGAACAAAAAGGCGAAACGCGGGTCTGGGCTGCGATAGTCTTTGACCCGCGGTTTGAGAATGAATTCCTCGAAGAACCAGGTTGTGTGCGCCAGATGCCATTTGGCTGGGCTGGCATCCTCCATGGATTGCAGCATCATATCTTCTGGGCGCAGATTGGCTGTCAAAGCCTCGGTTTGCGCTCGGGTATTGGTGTAAAGATCTGTGACATCTGATGGGTTCAGGGCGGAGAGTGGCTGGGGCAAATGAGGCCTCATTGAACGAGTTGAATTCCGTGGGCGGAACAAGTGCAACTGGTTCAAAAACAACGCGCCCATGGTTGATGAACCTTACAAATCTATACGTCAAGAATGTAACGCAAAGAACATTGAGCAGGCCCCTCCATGATCACGATGTGATCACAAGCCAGGGATCATGGGGGAATGCGGCGGGGCGCCCGGTGGTTTAGGGGTCTTTCCGCGCGGCCAATCCATATTTCAGCAAGAAGGCGCAGCCGCGCTCTACTGAAAGCGGGTTCAAGCCAAGCTCTTCGCTCAGCTCGCTTAGGCTGGCGCCTTGATCGCCATGGCGGGACAAGGCGCGCAGCAGCGCTTCAAATGTGGTCTGTTTTTCGGCGGGTTGGCCTAGCTTGTCATAGGCCCGCGCGGCAAAGATTACATCAAGCTGTTCAGGGGTGCCGGCGGCGATCAAACGGGTTTGGCCGTGGCCGAGCGTCTGGCTGGGATAGCTGCGAAACAGATCCATCGGCAGCGGGCCCACCGGATTGTGGCGCGCGTCCTGGGATGGCCCCAGCTGCGTTTCGCGGATGGTGGTCAATTCGGCCCAAAAATCCTGCATCTGCGGGATGATCGCGCGCCAATCATAAAGCCTGCGCGCGCGGGCCACTCCCGCTTGGCCCATCTTGTCGCGCAGGGCTTTATCGCTGGCCAGTTGCCCCACAGCCTCGACCAATTTTGGCAGATCAATGGCTGTCATCATCGACAGCCGATTGCCATATTGCCCATAGCTGAGATCTTCGGACAAATAGCCAAGCGCTTCGGGGCGGCTGGCGGCGGCGCTGGTGCTGGTTGTGGGCACGCGGATGCCCACATCATGGCTGATCGTGTCGCGCATCCCATCCCAATCAGAGGTGATCACGGGCAGCCCGGCGGCCATTGCCTCGATCGGCGCAAGGCCAAAGGTTTCTTGGATATTGTCGATGGGAAAGACGAAAATATCCCCAGCCGAGAGCGTTTCCTTGCGCGCTTGGGGATCATCACCAGGCAGATGCTCAAAGCTGACCGAAGGCATCAGTTTGGCGGCGCAGTCGCGAAAGACTTTCTCGCTATAATTATCCGAAAAGGTGCCACAGGCCAGGAAATGCAGGCGTTTTGTTTGTCCCAAACGGGCTTGGGCTTGCTCTAAGGCCAAAAACACCGGGCCGGGATCAAACTTGCCATAGGGCAGCAGACGGGACAGCGTGACAATGGCAATGTCATCGTCGCCCCAACCCATACGGTTGCGCAAAGCCGCGCGGGCCGGGGCATCATGGGCGAATTCATCGCAATGGATGCCCAAAGGAATGACCGGCAATTGCGGGCGCGGCGGCACATGGCCAAAGCGGGCCCGCAGAAAATCATCAGCGATTTCCATATTGCGCAGCATTGATTGCTGCACCGCCCGTGAGGTGCAGATAATCCCATCCCATTCCGCTTGTGGCCCGGCGCGCAGATCGAATACCCCGCGCATCACCCCTTGGGTCGCGGTGGTATGGGTGATGCCGCAAATGGAATAACGGGCCATGCCATAGGCTTGCCGTTGCCAGCATTGTTGCGCGAAATTTGGGGATGGGAAATAGAGCGCGCCCACGGGCGCAAGCCTGGCTAGCTGGCTGGTGTGAACCGCGCGGTGGGTGATCTCGGGGCGGGTTTGGGCCAAGGCCGCTGCAAAGGCTGCGTGCCCGCGATTGCTCTGGCTGACCGAGACGAATTCATCGACATCGCCATGGCGCAAAAACCCTTTGAGGAACGACGCGCCGGCCACCCGGCGGCCATTGATCCCCTTGCTTTCGGGTTCATACCCATCGCTTGCATACCAAATGGCAGCGTTACGCGCATGCATTCAGACGCTCCATCCAAAGCCAAGGGGTCGGGCCCGACCGCCATTCCCATAAGGCGGTGAGCCGGTCCAAATCGCTTAGCTTGTCCATCCAGTTTGGCAAAGCCTCAGAGTTTAATTGCCGTTCCAGTTTTGTGATCCGGTGGCTGGATGTAAAGCGCGCTGCGATCTCTTGGCAAAGACCTGGGGAAAAACACTCATGCACCTCTACCAAAATATCGGCGCTGCGCAGGCCAGGGGCTTTGGCTGGGTCAAGCAAAGCGGCCTCGGCTCCTTCGATATCGCAGATCACCATCGTGTCTGCTTTGGCGCAGATCGTGAAATCCTCGTGACACCAAGCGCCGCCAATATGGACCCGCTCAGCAACCCCGTTGAGCATGGCCAATTCTCTGCAAGCCTTTTGCGCCTTAGGGCAGGCATCGCGGGCCAAGATCTTAGCTTGATCCAAACGCCGCGCCAGGCCCACCGCATAATATCCCTCGGCACAGCCAATATCGATGATCTGCCCATAGCCGCGCTTGATAATGGTTTCGATCACCGGGATCAGGCTGGTTTCATAGCTGCCCATGAGCCGGGGCACGCGTCCGCCTTCGGTTGCGGGCAAAGGGTAATGCATCCCTGCAAAAGGGCCGCCTGCGATATGGGGTCCCTGATTTCGCACCAATGTGTTCTCGATCAGCTGCGCGCGCCATTTGGCGAGCAAGCGATAGGCTTGGTTGAGCACCTTAGGAGATGGGTCTTGCTCTAGCAATGTTTTAAGCTGCGCACTGACCGCTTGGGTCAGCGCTGTGGGCTGCTCTGCATCTGACATTCGCCGCCCCTTCCCCGCGAAACTTGATCAGTTTCTGCGTAATGGGAGGATCTTCCAACTGCCGTTCTTGCCGCAGGGGCAATGTTCGGCAAATTGTTCTTAGCGCTGCGCAATTTCCCAATTTGGGTGCATCCAAGGGGCGGCATTGTCTGGGGCCAAAGCGGGTTTGCCCAAGATGTGATCGGCGGCTTTCTCGCCGACCATGATCGAAGGGGCGTTGAGATTGCCATTGGTGATGCGCGGAAAGATCGAGCTATCGGCCAGGCGCAGGCGATCTACCCCAATCACTCGCGCTTGCGGGTCCACCACAGCGCCGGGATCATCGGCGCGGCCCATGCGGGCGGTGCCACAAGGATGATAGGCGCTTTCCACATGCTCACGGATAAAGCCGTTCAACTCATCATCGCTTTGCAGCGCCTCGCCGGGCTGAATTTCGTGGCGCACATAAGGCTGAAAGGCGGGCTGGGCAAAAATCTCGCGGGTCAGGCGGATGCATTTGCGGAAATCCTGCCAGTCTTGCTCATGGCTCATATAGTTGAACTGGATGCGCGGCGGGGCCGCGGGATCGGCGCTATTCAAGCTGACCGCCCCGCGCGAGGGCGAGCGCATGGGCCCCACATGGGCTTGGAACCCATGCCCTTCAGAGGCCGCTTGACCATCATAGCGCACAGCGATTGGCAAGAAGTGATATTGGATATCGGGATACGCCACCCCGGGGCCAGAGCGAATAAAAGCCGCGCTTTCAAATTGATTGCTGGCGCCAGGGCCGGAGCGGTTCAGCAGCCAGCGCGCGCCCACATAGGCTTTGCCCAGAAGGTTCCAGTATTTGAATAGACTCACCGGTTTGCTGGCGGCCATTTGCAAATAAAGTTCCAGATGATCTTGCAGATTTTGCCCAACGCCCGCGCGATCGGCCAGCACATCGATCCCATGCTCGGCCAAATGGGCCCCAGGGCCGATCCCAGACAGCATCAAAAGCTTGGGCGAGTTGATGGAAGACGCCGCTAGGATCACTTCGGCCTCGGCGCGGATCACTTCGATCTTGCCGCCGCGCTCAATCTCGACCCCAACAGCGCGGCCGTTTTCAATCAACACCCGCCGGGCAAAGCCGCGGATCAGATCGCAATTTGGGCGTTTCAGGGCAGGGCGCAGATAGGCCTTGGCCGCCGACCAACGCGCGCCTTTCCACACGGTCATATCAAACGGGCCAAAGCCTTCTTGGCGGTGCCCGTTATAATCGCCAGTCACCCCATAGCCCGCCTCGCGCCCGGCCTGAACAAAGGCTTGCACCAATGGGTTGTCGCGCTTGCCTCGGCTCACATGCAGGGGGCCGTTTTGGCCGCGCCAAGAGGCATCGCCCCCATGGCCTCCATCATGCCAATTTTCCTGGCGTTTGAAATAGGGCAGCACATCAGCATAGCCCCAGCCGTCGGCCCCCATATCGCGCCAATGATCATAATCGCAGGCATGGCCGCGCACATAGATCATGCCATTGATCGAAGAGGATCCGCCGATCACTTTGCCCCGGGGGGTCACCAAACGCCGCCCTCCCAGATGGGGTTCTGGCTCGGTTTGAAAGCCCCAATCGTAACGCCGCATATTCATGGGATAGCTCAGCGCGCCGGGCATCTGGATCAACGGGCCCGCATCAGAGCCGCCATATTCGATGACGAGCACTCGTTTGCCCGCCTCAGCCAGCCGGTAAGCCATGGCGCAGCCTGCGCTGCCTGCTCCGACAATCACATATTCGGCTTGCATCAGAACGGAGCCTCCACATCGCCCATGCGCACATAGACGGATTTAAGCTGGCTATAATGCGCGATCGCTGCTTTGGAATTTTCGCGCCCCACGCCCGAGGCTTTGACCCCGCCAAAGGGGGCTTCCACCGGCGCGTCATTATAGGAATTGATGAAACAAGATCCGGCTTGCATCTGGGCGATCACCCGGTGGGCGCGGGCGAGATCGCGGGTAAACACCCCTGCCGATAGGCCAAATTCCGTGGCATTGGCGCGGGCGATCACCTCCGCCTCGTCGTCGAAATCCAACACGGACATAACGGGGCCGAAAATCTCTTCGCGAGCGATGCTCATATCATCGGTGACATCAGCAAAAACCGCTGGGGTCAGCCAATAGCCGGGGCGGTTCAGACGCGCCCCCCCGGCGACCAACCGCGCGCCTTCGGCCTGGCCTTTTTCCAGATAGCCCATGACGATATCGAGCTGGTTTTGCGATACCATCGGGCCAAAGCTGGTGGCCTCATCTTGCGGATCGCCAATCACCGCATCCTGCAAACGTTCCGACAAGCGCGTCAGAAAGGCGTCTTTGATGCCTTTTTGTACGAAGACACGGGTGCCGTTGGAGCAGATCTGACCCGAAGAATAGAAATTGCCCAGGATCGCGCCACCTACCGCATTGTCCAAATCCGCATCGTCAAAGATGATCAGTGGAGATTTGCCGCCCAGCTCCATGGTGACATGTTTCATTTCGGCAGCGGCCGCCGCATAAACGCGCTTGCCTGTTGGCACTGAGCCGGTGAGCGAGACCTTTGCCACCCGCGGATCGGTAACCAGCGATGCCCCCACAGTGCCGCGCCCTTGGATCACATTCATCAGCCCGGCGGGCGCGCCTGCTTCGATCAAGATCTCAGCAATATAAAGCGCGCAAAGCGGTGTGGTTTCTGAGGGTTTGAACACCATGGCATTGCCGCAGGCCAAGGCAGGGGCGGTTTTCCAACAGGCGATTTGGGTGGGGTAGTTCCACGCGCCAATGCCGACGCAAACCCCCAAAGGCTCGCGGATCGTATAGACCCAATCCGCCCCCAATTGGATATGCTCGCCGGTCAGGCTGCCGGCCAGCCCGCCGAAATATTCCAGCGCATCCGCGGCAGAGCTGGCATCGGCCACCAAGGTTTCTTGCAAGGGTTTGCCAGTGTCATAGGTTTCAAGCACCGAGAGATCGCGGTTGCGCGCGCGGATCAGACGTGCCGCTTCGATCAAAACCCGGCCCCGTTCACGGCCTGACAGAGCCGCCCATTCCGCTTGGGCCCGCGCGGCGCTGTCCAAGGCCGCATCAATCACCGCCGGAGTGGCTTCATGCAGCGTGGCCAAGGTCTCGCCAGTGGCGGGATAAATCACCGGCAACACCGCGCCTGCCGTATCCTCGCGCCAAGCGCCATCCACAAAATGGCTTGCTTTGGGCTGAACAGAATAAGCCATCGTTGTCTCTTTCTTAAGTGTTCGCGCCGGTGCCGGGCAGCCCGTGCTGGGCAAGTTCATTGGACAGGGCCGTTAGGGCCAGCGCAGTGGCCTCATCGGCCGTGACAGCGGTGCGTTGGGCCGCGCAGCGCAGATAGAGCCCATCGATGACCGCGCCCAAACGCTTGGCCGCGCCAGGGGCCGCATCGGCGCCGATCAGCGGTTTGAGATCATGCACCAGATTGGAATGCAGACGGTGGTGATAAACGGCCAAAAGCCGCGCGGCCTCTTCCGAGCGCAGGGCAAAGACGTAGAAATTGAGCCAACTTGCCACCACATTGCGATCGAAATTCACCGGATGAAAGCTGGCCGCCACCACCGCTTCAAGACGGGCGCGCGGGCTATGCGCTGTTGCCAGGCTGGCGCGCACATCCATGCCAAAATTGGTCAGCACATGGCGCAGCGCGGCGAGGAACAGACGATCTTTGTCGCCGAAATAGTGAAAGGCCAGCGCCGCAGAGACCCCCGCGCGTTTGGCGATCTTACCCACAGGGACATCCATCGACCCGGTCATTCCGATCTCTGTGATCGCAGCTTGGACCAATTGGGCCTTACGTTTGGCCTCGACGCTCATCGGCTCTCCGAAAAAACATTTGCAATATGCAGCTAATCCGTCATTGTTTGATCCGTCAATCAATAAATCACACTCCGGCCACAGGGAGCCACATCATGACCCGCCTAACTGCCGTTTCCGCCCTCGCGATTTGCGCTGCTGGGGCTGCCTTTGCCGATTGCGATACAATCACCTTTGCCGATGTTGGCTGGACTGATATCACCGCAACCACCGCTGCCACCAGTGTGGTTTTGCAATCCATTGGCTATGAAACCGATGTCAAAGTGCTTTCGGTGCCCGTGACCTATACCTCCATGGCCAATGGGGATGTGGACGTGTTCTTGGGCAATTGGATGCCTACCATGGAAGGCGATATCGCCCCCTATCGCGAAGCTGGCACAGTCGAAACCGTGCGCGCCAATTTGGAAGGGGCGAAATACACTTTGGCGGTGAACAAAACCGCCGCAGATCTGGGGATTGCTGATTTTGCTGATATTGCCGCCCAGGCAGACGCGCTGGAAGGCAAAATCTTTGGCATCGAGGCGGGCAATGATGGCAACCGCTTGATCCAATCCATGATCGATGGCGATGCTTTTGGTCTGTCGGAATTTGAAGTGGTGGAAAGCTCGGAGCAAGGCATGCTGGCCCAAGTGGCCCGCGCTGACCGGCGGGGCGAGCCGGTGGTGTTTCTAGGATGGGAGCCGCATCCGATGAATGCCAATTTTGAGATGTCCTATCTGACCGGCGGGGATGATTTCTTTGGCCCTGATCTGGGCGGGGCCACGGTCTATACCAACACCGCTGCGGGCTTTTCCGAAAGCTGCCCGAATGTGGGCAAGCTTCTGGAGAACCTGGTATTCTCGCTTGAGATGGAAAACGAGATCATGGGCGCAATCCTCAATGATGGCTCTGATCCTGATCACGCGGCCACGGTTTGGCTTCAGGAAAATATCGGCGTGCTCGAGACCTGGTTGGACGGGGTGAGCACCAAAGACGGGCAAGAAGCGCTGACCACGGCGCAGACCAATATCCATATGAAAATGCGCTAATCGCTGGGCTCACGCGATATATCTAAAGAAAAAGGAGCCCCGATGGACTGGCTGACCGAGACCAAGATCCCCGTGGGAAAATGGGCTGCGGCCCTGTTTGATTGGCTGCAAATCAATGGCGCGTGGTTCTTTGACGGGCTGGCCGACGGGATGGATTGGCTGATTGAGCGGATCCTTTGGGTGCTGCAAACCCCCCATCCGCTGATCGTGGTGGCGGTGTTTGTGGCCCTGGCCTATGGGCTGCGGCGGTCATGGAAGATCGCACTTGGTGTGGCTGTGGGGCTCCTTTTCATCATCAACCAGGGCTATTGGGAAGAAACCACTGAAAGCCTGACCTTGGTGCTATCGGCCTGTCTGGTCTGTATGGGGCTGGGGGTGCCCATTGGCATTGCTGCAGCGCATCGCCCACGGCTTTATGCGGTGCTGCGCCCGATCCTGGATCTGATGCAGACCCTGCCTACATTTGTCTATCTCATTCCCGCGATTGTGTTTTTTGGCATCGGCATGGTGCCAGGGCTGATCGCCACGCTGATTTTCGTGCTGCCCGCGCCGATCCGCCTGACCTATTTGGGTGTTTCCTCTACGCCGCCTGCTTTGCTTGAGGCCGCCCGTGCCTTTGGCGCCACCCCCTGGCAAGTGCTGCGCAAGGTCGAGCTGCCCTATGCGGTGCCGCAGATCATGACCGGGCTCAATCAGACCATCATGCTTTCGCTCTCGATGGTGGTGATTGCCGCGCTGGTGGGGGCCGATGGGCTGGGCGTGCCGGTGGTGCGGGCGCTGAACCAAGTGAACACAGCCCTGGGCTTTGAATCGGGCTTTGTCATCGTGGTGGTGGCGATCTTGCTCGACCGGACTTTGAACCGGGGAGATCAATCATGAGCGCTGTGAATATCGACAATGTCTCCATCGTGTTCGGCAATAACCCTCAGGCGGCGTTGCCTTTGATGGATGCAGGCCAAAGCCGCTCTGAAATTCAAGCAGCCACGGATCAAGTGCTCGGCGTGCATAATTGCAGCTTGGATGTGGCCGAAGGCGAGATCTTGGTGCTGATGGGCCTGTCGGGATCGGGCAAATCCACGCTGCTGCGGGCGGTCAATGGGCTCAACCCGGTGGTGCGCGGCAAGGTCGAGGTGAATTGTGGCGGTACCATGGTCGATGTCACCCATGCGGATGCGGCGAGTTTGCGCCGGGTGCGGCTGCATCATGTGGCCATGGTGTTCCAGCAGTTCGGCCTGCTGCCCTGGCGCAGCGTGCGGGAAAATGTCGGGCTGGGGCTTGAGCTCTCGGGGATGAGCCGCCGCGAGATGCGCGAGCGGGTCGAGGCCCAGCTTGATCTGGTGCATTTAAGCGATTGGGCCGAGCGCAAAGTCGGCGAGCTCTCCGGCGGGATGCAGCAGCGGGTGGGCCTGGCGCGGGCATTTGCGACTGAAGCGCCGATCTTGCTGATGGATGAGCCGTTTTCGGCACTGGACCCGCTGATCCGCACAAAGCTGCAAGATGAGTTGCTAGAGCTGCAATCCCGGCTCAAACGCACTATTTTATTTGTCAGCCATGATTTGGACGAGGCGTTCAAACTGGGCAATCGCATCTCGATCATGGAAGGGGGGCGGATCGTGCAAACCGGCACGCCCCAGCAAATTTTCACCGATCCGAAAAACGATTACGTGGCCGAGTTCGTGCAGCATATGAACCCGCTTGGCGTGCTGCGGGCCCGCGATCTGATGCAGCCTGTTGCGGCAGGTGTTGCCGCAGATAGGGCCCAAACGATCGAGGCCAGCGCATTGGTGCGCGAAACCTTGGATCAGATCATCGCTTCAGACGGCCCCCTGGCGGTGCTGGATCAGGGGCGACTGGTTGGGCAACTGGCGCGGGATGATGTGCTGCGTGGGCTAGGCTCAGGCCCCATTGATTTTGGCTTGTCCTCGTGATTCATGGCTCGAAAACGAGCGGTGACCATGTCTGACCTTTTCTGGCTAAGTGACGAGCAGATGGCGCGTCTTGAGCCCTTCTTCCCCAAATCCCATGGCAAGCCGCGCGTCGATGATCGGCGAGTGTTGAGTGGGATTATCTTCACCAATCGCAATGGCTTACGTTGGCGCGACGCGCCCACGGAATATGGACCGCACAAGACGCTATACAATCGTTGGAAGCGATGGAGCGACAAAGGCGTCTTTGCGCGGATGATGGCGGGTCTGGCAGCCGAGCAAAGCGAACAGAAAACCGTTATGATCGACGCAACCTATCTCAAGGCCCTCCGAACAGCGACCAGTATGGGCTTGAAAAAGGGGGGCGTGGACGCCTGATCGGTCGGACCAAAGGCGGTATGAATACGAAACGGCACGCCGTCTGCGACAGCCATGGCCGACCGCTCAACCTCTTCGTCACCGCGGGACAGGTCAGTGACTACATTGGCGCGAGGGCCATGGTGAGCAGTTTGACCAAGGTGTACTGGCTGCTTGGAGATCGTGGCTATGACGCTGATTGGTTCCGGGAAGCGTTGAAAAACAAAGGGATACGTGCATGTATCCCAGGTCGGAAGCAGCGCAAGAAACCGGTCAAGTACGACAAGCATCGTTACAAACGACGCAACCGGATCGAGATCATGTTCGGCAGGCTGAAAGACTGGCGGCGCGTGGAAACCCGGTACGACCGATGCCCGAAGGTCTTCCTGTCAGCTATCGCCCTCGTAGCACTCGTCATTTATTGGCTATGAGTCCTGGCCCTAAAAGAACCTCAAGACGGCATGCGCTGCATAATTTATGATGGTTTCGGGGTTACGCTTTGGTTTTGCGTTAGCGCGCCGAAGCGGCGATATCGCCGTAGGCATAAGGCAAGGGCTAAAGCCTGCGTCACAGGGCACGCTTGCTTTACCTTACGAAATTCGGAGTATCCAAACTAGGCGGATGCATTACGGCTGCTTAGTTTGACCGTTTTTGAGGATAATCAGAAGCACATTTGATCAGTTTATTATCGCTTCTGAACTCGCAAATGGTGACCTCAAATGGCTGATC
>JAOXSB010000240.1 GCA_025800345.1 Mangrovicoccus sp.
CTGGCACACCACCCTCTGCCTGCTTCAGGATCGCCATGATCTGCGCGTCGCTGTATCGTCCGTTCTTCATTCAAAATCTCCTCAGATATCTTGCCGAGAAAATTCTACTTTTGAACACCACTAATTTTCGGGGGGATTACCCCCACGCCGCCCGCCACCCAAAGCTGCTCGCTGCGCTTGGCGCCGATCTGCGGCAAAAACCGGCCCACACCGCGGCCCAGGCGAAATTGATCCCCAGGTTTGACGCTATTCACAATGTCGCCGGTCCAATCGCCCGCATCGCGGATCACAAAGCGGCGCCCATGGGCATCGCCCCCGGCGATGGTAAAGGGATGGGCCTCGGCGCGGGCATGGTTGCGGGCGATGGTGGCAAATTGGCCCGGCCGGAATGGGCTCAGTGGTTTCTCCGCAACCAAGGTCAGATCCACGCCGCCGTCAAAACGCGTGGCTTTCTCCACAATGACCAAACGGGTCGGGCTGCGCTTGCGCCACAAAGTCTGGCCCCAAGCCACAAGCCCCACAGCGCTGGCAATGGCCATCAGCGTCCAAGGTGCCGCGCCCACCGCCAACGGGCTGGCCACGAAAAATGTGTGATAGGCCGCCAGCAAAAAGATCGGTCCCATCAGCATATGGCTGGCTTTCCACAGATGATACGGAATGGCCCGCACCATGGCAGCGGCGCTCATCACCACCAAGCCAAGCGCGGCGATGGTGCCCAATTGCTCGCCGCTTTCGGTCAGCACAGGCAACACCCCAAGCCCCACCGGAGAGGCCAGCGCCCAATGGCCAAGCGCGCCGCCCAAGGCGAAAAAGCCCAGCCAGCGATGGGCGTGATAGGATTTATCCGGCCCGCCCATGATCCGGTCCACCACCCGCCAGCGGGCCGCTAGGATCAAGGTCAACGCCATGGATGACATGGACAGCGCCCCAAGCCCTGCAGGCAGGATATTCGCCGCGGGCACAAATGGGGCGACAAAACCGATATGGGCCAGCACAAAGGCGCTTGCGATCAGTATGGATTTCTTCTGCATGGGGATACCTCGCAATTTCGACATATCCCTCAGATGGCCCGCGCATCTCTCGCCCGGCTGTGGCGAGCTATACAGTTTTGTAAGAAACCACCGCCCATGACCGCGCCCATCGGGGGCATTGGCCTGGCAAAGCACAGAGCCCTTGATCTGAACCGGCGCATCATCAACGGTGAAACTTCGCGCAACACCTGCCAATGACCCAAAAGATCGAGGCCCCGGGATGACCAGCATTTTCAAAATATCTGCGGCGGCGCTTCTTTGTGTGATCCTCTATTTGGCGTTTTGGCCTGTTTCCGTGCGCCCGGTGGCTTGGCAGGCACCGGAAGATGCCGGGTATCAAGGGGGTTTTGCCGCCAATGATCACCTGGCGGCGCTTCGCATGATTGATCTTGAAGGGCGGATTGGCCCGGAAGACGCTGATATCGGGCCCGATGGGATGATCTATACCGCCACCCATGGGGGAGAAATTCTGCGCCTTGGCCCAGAAGACAAGATCGAGGGTTTTGCCCAGACCCAAGGCCGC
>JAOXSB010000252.1 GCA_025800345.1 Mangrovicoccus sp.
CCCTGCTGCACCCGGCCGCGACCGCGCGCCAATTGCATGGGGCGCGGGAAATCATGGGTGAAATCTTCCTCCCGCGACCAGGTCATTTTGATCGGCACGCCCTTCATCTGCATGGCGACCTCCACCGCCTGGCCCAGATAACTATCCTCCAGACGGCGCCCGAAACTGCCGCCCATCATCTGTGCATGGATCACGATGCTTTCAGGAGCATAGCCGGTGAGCTTGGCGATATTGTTCCGCGCCCATACTGGGATCTGGGTGCCGGTCCAAATCTCAATCTGGGTGTCACTGACCAAGACCGTGGCATTCATCGGCTCTAATGGCGCATGGGCCAGATAGGGCACGCGATATTCCGCCTCCACATCCGTGCCTTCGGCCAGCGCGCTGTCCATATCGCCCGCATCCACCGGACGGCTATCTTGGCTCTCGGGATCGCCTATGGCGCTTTCCAACACGCCCCACATCTCGGCAGAGCTGGCGGGATAGGGCGCAGGCCCCCATTCCACCGCCACGGCCTCAGCCGCTTGAAAGGCCCGCCAGGTGTTATCGGCAATCACCCCGATACCATTGGTGATCGGCACCACCGCTTTGACCCCGCGCATGCCCTCGGCCTCGGCAGCATCATAAGACAGCATCGCCCCGCCCCAGCCCGGATTGCTGCGCACAGTGGCATAGAGCATCCCCGGCAAACGCATATCTATACCGTAATTCTGACGGCCATAGGATTTGGCGGGAATGTCCAGCCGCTCCATCTCTTTGCCCAAATAGCGCCAAGCGCTTTCAGGGCGCAGTTGAACCTTGCGCACAGGCGCAATCTCTGCCGCCCGCGCGGCCAAAGCCGTGTAAGCAATCCGTGCGCCATCCGGCAGGATCACTGCGCCGTCTTCGGTGCTCAGATCAGCCCTGTCCAGCCCGGTTTCCCGGGCCGCTGCCTCTTTCAGCGTCTCGCGCGCCACAGCCCCTGCCAGGCGCAATCGCTCGAACAGATCGGGCACCGATGTCGAGCCCCCGGTGACTTGCAGCGAGAGCCATTTCGACGGGGCCTTTGTGATCCCCCGCGCGGCCTCGGCCACAGTGCCGTTGTCATATTGCGGAAAGGGCAGCACATCGGCCAATAGCTGGCCGTTGAAATAAGCTTGATCCGGCTGGCCGGGATCGGTGCGCACGGTTTTGGGGTCGATATCGAGCTCTTCGGCAATCAAATGCGCTTGCACCGACATCACCCCCTGGCCTTTATCCGCCCGAGGCGTGATCAAGGTCACCCCATCGCCATCGATCCGCACAAAGGCATTGGGCGCGGCAGACCCATTTGGCAGATCTTTGAGCAACGGATTGGCAGGCTCGCGCCGGGCAGCGTAAATGCCAAAAGCCACGCCCCCGGCCAGCGCCACAGAGCTGACCAAGAAGCTACGCCGAGTGATTTTTCCCAAACTTGCCATGGTTTAGGCCTCCTCTTGTAGCTTACGTGCCGCGGTTTTCACCGCCTCTCGAATGCGCGGATAGGTGCCGCAGCGGCATAGATTGGCCGATAGCGCCTCATCGATCTCGGCCTCTGTGGGATTGGGGTTTTGCGTTAAAAAAGCCGCAGCCTCCATCATCTGCCCAGCTTGGCAATAGCCGCATTGGGCCACTTGATGCTCCCGCCAGGCGGCTTGCACCGCATGGGGGGCCTCCGGGCGGCCCAACGCTTCAATCGTGGTCACCTCGCCCCAAATATCGCCCGCGGCCACCTGGCAGGAGCGCACCGCTTCCCCGTCAATATGCACGGTGCAGGCCCCGCAAAGCGATGCGCCACAACCATATTTTGGGCCAGTGATCCCCAGCTCATCCCGCAACACCCATAGCAGGGGCATATCTTCTTCCACATCCAGCATGTGCCGCTGACCATTCACCGTGATGTCCATCAGATCGCTTTCATTTCGCTGTCGAGACACTGCCAATTGGCATGTTGCAAATCAGATATAGCAATCCCGCCGCGTCCCGTCATGGATGAGAACGGACAAAACTTGACCTGATCGGCCATGCCTGCCCCGGACCGGCTTTCCCAGATCGCACACCCGGTTTATCATAGGCGCGCTGTTGAACCGGTGAGCGGGTCAAAAAAGCAAAGGATTACTGGCAAATGCTCATAGACGCGCGCAACTGGCCGGAACTCTGCCGCGAATACCGCCGTCGCCACGGCTTGAAACAAGAGGCCATGGCGCAGGATTTCGGCGTTGGTCAATCTTTGGTGAGCCGCTGGGAACGCGGCAATCGCGAACCGCCGCTGTCGGTGAAACGCGCCATTCAAAACGACTTGATCGAAGCGGGGAGCGCCGGTCTCGACCTGTCCTTGCAAATGCTGCTCAATCAAAGCAGCTCGGCAGTGGCAATTTGGGATCAGAAAGTGATTTTACGCGGCTGTTCCCCCCGCTTTGAACGGGAGCTGCGCCAAACCTTCGATTACGATGATCTGATTGGGCGCAGCGAAAAGGATTTCCTGCAAGGCCATAATCTTGCGCGCAAACACATTGAGATTCTCACCGCTTGCGGCTTTTTTCAGGGCAAGATCGCCATGGCGACTGCGCAATACAAACCGATTCTGCGCAAAGCCCGCAGCGATCTGGGCGGGAGTATCACCACATCAATCTTTCCCGTGATGCTAAGCCCCAAAGATCCCGCCATGCTGTGCATCTATGATCATGATGCCTTGGTCGATGATACCGACGTGTTGGAAGGGCTCGAAATAAACTGGATTGAAGCCCATAGCGGCATGGTCGGATCCGCCCATACCCAGGTCGGCATGTTAGAATAAAGCACTCATTCCAGATCAGAAATACGCGAGAAAAATGCCTAGATTAACGGCAATTTTTCGCCCATTTACCAATGGTAAACCTCTGATATTGGTCATAATTTGTCATATTCATTCGATGGAGCCTAGCGTTAATTCCGCCTAGCCCCTTAGGCACCTCAACCAGCAAATAAGGGGAATGAACCATGGCAACTTTTTCGGGAAGCGCTGTCGCAGATATCCTGTCGGGCTCTGGCCTGGCAGATGTGCTGATCGGCCTTGGCGGTCATGACACGCTTGATGGCGCCGGCGGCAATGATGACATCTCGGGCGGTGACGGCAATGACCTGATCACGGGCGGCGCTGGCAATGACACGATCGCAGGCGGCAAAGGGGTCGATGACATTGATGGCAGCGATGGGGCCGATAAGATTGACGGCAATAACGGGGCCGACATCATCGATGGCGGCGCGGGCAATGACAGCCTGTCGGGCCAAGCGGGGCATGACCTGATCAGCGGCGGCGATGGCGATGACAAAATCACTGGCGGCACGGGCAATGACAGCCTGAACGGCGATGCGGGCGATGATCGCATCAACGGCAATGGCGGGGCCGACGTCATCGAAGGTGGCGCGGGTGCCGACAGCCTTTACGGCGACGGTGGCGATGACGCGCTCTATGGCGGCGATGGCGGTGACAAGCTCTATGGCGGCAACAACAATGACACGCTCGAAGGCGGCGCGGGCAATGACGTGCTTCAGGGCGGCAATGGCGATGACCTGCTGCTGGCCTTTTCCTGGGCAGGCGAGCCGGTACCCGATCAAGACGCCAATGCGCTGGTCAATGCCGATGAGCCGGTGGAAGATAACGACCTGCTGATCGGCGGCGATGGGGCCGACACTTTTGAATTCCGTTTGTTGATCGATGCCAAGGACGAGATCATCGCCAAACATACCGATGCCAATGGCGATATCGACTATTCCATGAATGGCGTGGCCGGTGAGAATGACAATGTGCATGATCATTGGGTGGAATCTATCGGTTTGAAAACCGTCACCGACTATAATGCCGCCCAAGACAGTTTGGTGTTCGAAGGGCACACAGTGCGCCTGGACACCGCCAGCTATGAAGATGTGAATGGTGATGGCCGTACTGATACGGTGCTGGATTTCGTCTCGAAACAGGCCAATGGCGGGGCCCATGATGGCGATAAGGTCGGCACGGTGATCTTGCTGGGCGTGCAAGTGGATGCCGGTGACATCAATGTGGATGCGGGCGTGTTTTACGGGGTGGAAGAGCCCTGGTCCGTGGCCGGCTAAGCCGTTGTTCTGCATGTGACCGGGGATTTGCTGGGTCGGTGCTGCGCGCTCGCAATGAATTTGCGGGCGCGTTTCACGTTTGGGTGAGGGTAGGTCAATTTTGTTGAGTGATCACTCGTTTTCTGCATATCAAACCTTAGCTTGGGATAAGGCGATCAGGCTTGCGGACCCTAGAG
>JAOXSB010000255.1 GCA_025800345.1 Mangrovicoccus sp.
AGATCTGCAACTGCAGTTGGGCGAGGCAAAAGCCCAGGCCACAGGCAGCTTCACCATGCCCAGCCCCGCTGAGATGGCCTCCGGTAATGCGGCTACACAGCCCGTGGGCGCATTGGATGTGATCTTGGTCGGTGTGCCCGAGCTTTTGGCGCAATTGGGGCAATCGGGTTTGGTGCCACAACAGCAGTTGATGGGCGCGCAGATGATGCTGGGCATGTTCGCCACCCCACAAGAGGATGGCAGCCTGGCCAGCCGGGTGGAAACCACCCCGGAAGGCGCGCTTTTCGTGAACGGCAACCGCCTGCGTTAATAATTTCGCCGCGCCCCTGCCTGGCCAGCACATGCTTGGCGGGGGCGCGGCTTTTTCTAAGGCGGCAAACACGCCGCAGTTAAATTGCCCGCAGAATATGCGAGAAATTTAGCCAAATATTCCGCAACCATCCGGCCCTATGTAGCCCTGGCCTCTTGTGCCAATGGGTTTGGATGTCTAGCTGCGACAAACCCGATCTAGTGGAGCGCCGATCTGTGACAGCCTCTTTGCCCAGCACTCCCCATGCACCTGATCAAGAAACCGATCTCGCCGCACTGGCCGAGGCTTTGTTAAGCGCCGCCCGCAAGGCCGGGGCCGAGGCCGCCGATG
>JAOXSB010000127.1 GCA_025800345.1 Mangrovicoccus sp.
GCGAAAACGGCATCGGTCAACGGATCATCCAAGCCCCTTCAGCAGAGCTAGAGCAGCGCTGTAACACCGCTCAGGGGCTTTTTTGGATCTGCTGTTTGGGGCTGTTTGCGCTGCAATTGAGCATCGCTTTGGGGCTGGCGCTGCTTGGGCATCACAGCCTGGCGCTGTTGCTGGCCATTCTGGCGGGCGAGTATCTGTTCATGCCCGCAGGTTTGGTGCAGGCCGCCCTAGCCATGCGCGAGGGCAAGTTGCAGCAAACCGCCGCCATCGCGGGCGGGCAGGTGGTGGGCGCAAATGCTATTGCCGCTCTATTGGCCATCATATGGGCCTCGCCCCTGGCATTGGTGCTGCCCCGCTTGCTGGCCGCCCCTATTTGGCTGGTGCTTATGCGCCGTTTGCGCCCTTGGTCGCGCCATTCGGGCAAAGGCCGCGCGCCGCTTGGGCCTTTCCTCACCTTTGGCCGTGCGGTCTTAGGGGTCGAACTGGTCAAAGTGTTGCGCCTGCAAGCCGATAAGCTGGTGGTCGGGGCCATGCTTGGGGCGGAAAGCCTGGGCCTTTATTTCATGGCTTTCAATGCCGGGCTTGGGCTGGCCACGTCATTCACACAAGCCTTTTCAGTCGTGCTGTTCCCCCATCTTTGCGCCGCCAGCAACAAGACCAAGGCGCTCTATCATGGGCTTGGCGCATCGCTTTTGCTGCTCACGCCGCTGGTGCTGCTGCAAGCTGCCCTGGCCCCGGTCTATGTGCCGCTGCTTTTGGGCGCGCAATGGCAAGAGATTTCGCCGGTCGTGTCGGCGCTGTGCTTGGTCGCCCTGCCCAGTGTTCTCTGGTCCGCTGTGGCGGGATGGCTGCGGACCCATGACCGGACCGGCACCGAATTGCAGGTGAGCGCAGCGCTCGCTTTGGCCTTGATCTTGACCACCGCAATTCTGGCCCCGCTCGGATTACTGCCCCTCGCCCTGGGATATTTGATCACCAGCGCTGCTTTGATGCTGAGCGCATCTTGGGCGCTTCTGCCGCGCATTCCCAAAACTGTAGAAAGGTTTGGCCTGTCATGACCCGGTTTTCCATTATCATCCCCTTCCACAATGATGCTGGGACCATCCAAGAGACATTGGACAGCATCCGCGCGCAAAGCTTTACCAATTGGGAGGCCTATTGCATTGGGGATCGCCCCTCTCGGGCAAGCTGCATCGAAGTGCTGGAACATGCGGAGAGAGACCCGCGCATCCATGTTGCCCTGAGCCCGGTGAAAGGCCCGGCCGG
>JAOXSB010000128.1 GCA_025800345.1 Mangrovicoccus sp.
GGCCCGGGTCTATGCCCAGCACCGCAATGATCTGCCCACCCCCTATCGCCGCTATGCGATGGGGCCGGTGTGGCGCAATGAAAAGCCCGGGCCCGGGCGTTTTCGCCAGTTTTATCAATGCGACGCAGACACGGTCGGCGCACCCACCGTGGCCGCTGATGCCGAGATCTGCGCCATGCTGTCCGACACACTCGAAGCGGTGGGCATCCCCCGCGGCGATTACCTGGTGCGGATCAACAATCGCAAAGTGCTCAATGGCATCTTGGAAAGCGCAACACGCCGGCAAGCCGAAGATCCAAGCGCCGAAGCGACACGCCCGGATATTCACGACGATGCGCTTGATGGCCTGATAGAGCGCTACAAAAACAAGTCCGACGATATCCTTCGTACTCTCGACAAGTTTGATAAGGTTGGAACCCAAGGGATCCGGCAACTTCTTGGGCCAGGTCGCACAGACGCTTCTGGTGCCAAAATCCCCGGTCTCAATCTGCCCGATTATCAAATCGATAGCTTTTGCACTTTCTTGGACGCTAGAGGCAAAGACAATGCAGAAACAATTTCCCAGCTTCGCGACGTAGTCGCCTTCTCCGAAGAAGGCCGTGAAGGCGTAAACGAGCTAGAGACTATCGCAAATCTGCTGGAAGCCCAAGGCTATCAAACCGATAGAATCGTCATCGATCCCTCAGTGGTGCGCGGTTTGGGCTATTATACCGGCCCGGTCTTTGAAGCCGAACTGACCTTTGAAGTGCTCGATGAAAAAGGCCGGCCGCGCCAGTTTGGCTCGGTGGCCGGCGGCGGGCGCTATGATGATCTGGTCAAACGTTTCACCGGACAGGCTGTGCCTGCAACCGGCGTATCGATCGGGGTGGACCGGCTGCTGGCCGCCCTACAGGCCAAGGGCCGGATGCAAACCGGCGTGCAAGGCCCGGTGGTGGTCACCGTGATGGATCGCGACCGCATGGGCGATTATCTGGGCATGGTCTCGGAATTGCGCGCGGCGGGCATCCGCGCCGAAGCCTATCTGGGCAATCCCAAGAATTTCGGCAA
>JAOXSB010000276.1 GCA_025800345.1 Mangrovicoccus sp.
ATAGATGGTCTGGGTGCCAAAGAGCTGGAACCCGTAATCGCCGCTGGGCAAGCCGTCATTGTCAAACTCGACCCCGTGGATCTCCCCCTCATCGGTGGAGGAAAACTCAAAGCGCAGCACGGTGTTTGCCGTCACCACATAATCGATATCCACCTCGGTCCAAGCATTGGTGCCTTGCACCAAAGTGGCGCCGCCATCGGTCAAGCTGTGATTGGCGACGGGGTTTTGATGGGCAAAAGCGGCAATGTCATAGGACTGGCCCGAGATTTTCAGCTTGCTCGGCGTGCCGCCGCCGCCACCACCACCGCCATTGCCGGTATCTTCAAACAGCTCGATATTGGAGAAGGTCGAATTGCTGCCCCGGCCCCGGTCATCATCAGAGAAGAAGACAAGGCTATCAAAGCTGCCGGTGAAGAACTCGCCCACGGCGATCTCATAGGTTTTGGTGCCATCGCTCAGGCGGTAATCGTTAAAATCCTGGTGATAGATGGTCTGGGTGCCAAACAGCTGGAACCCGTAATTGCTGCTCGGCAGACCGTCATTGTCGAACTCCACCCCGTGGATTTCCCCTTGATCCGTGGAGGAGAAATCAAAGCGCAGCACCGTGTTTGCCGTGACCACATAATCGATATCCACCTCGGTCCAAGCATTGGTGCCTTGCACCAAGCTGGCGCCGCCATCGGCCAAGCTGTGATTGGCATTGGGGTTTTGATGGGTGAATGTGTCGATATTATAGGATTGGCCCGAGATTTTCAGCTTATTGGCGCTGCCAGTGTCTTCGAACAGCTCGATATTGGAGAAGGTCGAATTGCTGCCCCGCTCGCGATCATCATCGGAGAAGAACACCAAACTGTCGAAGGTGCCGGTGAAGAACGCGCCCACGGCGATCTCATAGACCCGGGTGCCATTGCTCAGCGCGTAATTGTTGTAATCTTGGTGATAGAGCGTCTGGGTGCCAAACAGCTGAAAGCCATAATCGCCGCTGGGCAGACCGTCATTGTCGAACTCCACCCCATGCAGCTCCCCCTCATCACTGGAGGAAAACTCAAAGCGCAGCACAGTGTTTGCCGTGACCACATAGGTGCCGATATCCACAGCGGTCCAGACATTGGTGCCCTGTCTTAAGCTGCCGCCGCTGACCGTGAAATCATAGCTGTTATTTTGATGGGTAAAGGTGGTGACCTCATAGCCCTGGCCGGAGATTTGCAATTCCGGGGACATTTCCGTGAGGGTCAGGGTCTCATCATATAGCTTATCGCCCACGATTTCATGGGCCGCATCCGATGGGTGGGCCGGGTAATAGTAAAAGAAAGTGTCGGGATCATCCACGCCTGGCTGGCCCACATCCAGATACGCATCCGTGACATTGCTCATGCCGTAATCGCTGGGATTTAGGATGATATCGTCGAAATACGTGCCCCAATCGCTCAGGGTGATGCTCACATGGCTGTAAAGCGCGTTCAGCTCGGCCACCAGATTTGCGTAAAGATCGTTGAACTTATCGGCCGAGACCAGAAATGGCGGGATTTCCGAGGGCAGCAAAGTGATCTCGATAAAGCGCGCGCCCAAGCTGACCAGCTCGGCCACTTGCTGCTTATAGCCATTGATCACATTATTGGGGTTGGTGGTACGGTCATTCAAACCCCCGGCCAGGAAAAACAGCGTGTCATCGCTGTCAAAGCTGGCGCTGCCATTGCCCACAAGCTGCGAGAAATTATTCACCTGATTGGTCAGGCTGGTGGGGCCATTGGCCGATTGGGTATTCACCTTCGCGCTGGTCTCGGCGAAATTGATCGATTTGGTGCCGATATTATTGGCCATGGGCAGCACTAAGGGCGAGCCCAAAGCCGCCGCCAAATACCCTGCCGCAGTGCTGCCATTGGTGCGCTGATCTCCACTGGCGCCGGTATCGGAAAAACTGTCGCCAAAAATGTAGACCGTATCAAAATTGATACTCATATGAGTAACCCTTTATTCCCGCGGATCGCCGTAAAGCGCCGCTCGCCGTGACAACGCCATGCTGGCGCAAACCCGGTTGCGCATGGCGTCCATCCGCAACAATTCTCTAAGCTGGGAGAGGCCCCCATCGCGCCGCTGATCGATTTGGGATGATCCCTTTAAGATGCTTGTCTTTGGCCCGTTCTAAACCACCAAGCACCCTGCTTGGCACATCATCTCAAAGCTGCGTCGCTGTTCCCCACACCCGGTAATATACTCTTTTGGTCGCCAAATCTCAAGGATCGGGAAACCGCGCGCGACCGGTAAACCCCCAGTTACGACCGCAACGCAATAGATTTTTTAAGCAAAGGTAAACAGCGCCCCTGCCCTGATACCGCGATGCAGCTTTTGCACTCTGGCGCGCCGCGATCCTCGCAAAATATCCCACGTCCCCTTAGGTCAACTCCGCCCAAAACACAGGCAAAAGGCCAAGATCACGGGCCAACAGCATGGGGCAGAATCGCAAAAATCCCTCAGGCAACAGAGCCACAGATCCGCAACGCCCCGATCAACGCACCGGGCTCAAGCCCCCCGATAGCCCCAATCAGCCTTTAGAAATCGGCTGCTGCAATCGCTGCAACAGCGCTTCCACCTCGGCCATAAAGGCCTCATCCACCGCTTTGCCCGATAAGGTCACAGTCAATTTCGAACCGGCTCGTTTTAAGGCCATATCCACCCCTGGGCGCAGCGCTTGGGGCGCCGGTTTGGCCGGTTTCGCACGCGAAACATCCGCCCCCGGTTTGGCCGGTTTCGCCGCCAGTTTCTCGAGCAGTGCCAATTCCGCCGCCGCCTCTTGCGGGGCGGCTTGCATCAGCGCGGCGCGGATCTCGTTCTTGGCCCCCAAACGCATGCGCCCCACCAAAGCCAGGCCCAACCGCTCGGGGATCTCCCCAGGAAAGCGCAGCACATCCCCCAGCCCTTCATAAATATCGATGAAACTGCCAATCTTAGAGCGTTTCGCCCGGCTGGCCGTGGCAAAGAGACTGCGCAGCGCCGCGGATTGGTCCAAAAACACCCCTTGCTTGGCGCATTCGGCCACCAGGCGGGCGCGCTCATAATAGCTCAGCCCCACCCGGATCTCGTTTTCCTCGACCATGGCCACATAGCTTTGGGCCGCCTCTTCGGCCGGGCGGATCAGCGCTCGCAGCCGGGCAAAGCGGGGCTCGCCGGTTTCCGCGAAAAGCTCGCTTAAAGCTTGATAGCGCCGCCAGCCCGAGATCAGGCCAAAAGGCGTGTCTGGGGCGTCTTTAAGCGGGGTGATCTCCGCCGGGCTGCGCTGCCCATGGGCCTGGATCGAGGCTTTCAGGGCGGCCAGTTCCTCGCTGTCTTGGGCGATGCGGTCCCGGGTGAGATAGCCCGTGGCGATGTCCTCTAAGGGGATTTCCACCACCATGCGGCCTTCTTCCCGGGCCGCTTGCAGCCCTTGGGTCAGCTCGCGCAGGGCCGCCGCCTCTGCCGATTGCCCCGAAACCTGGGCGATGGGCGGGATCACCGTGCCCGGGGCAGCATTTGGGGCAGTGTTTGGAATAGGGGTGCCGGAACTGGGGGCATTGGCGCCCAAATTGGCACTCGGATTGGCATTTGGGGCGCTGTCGGAAAGGCTGTCCAAATATCCGGGCTGGGCCGGGGTCAGGCGGCGGCGACGGGCCATGATCAGGCTCCTTTCCGATCAAGAAGATGTTTCGCGCGCGAAACAGCGGGGCTTAAAATGGGGCTCAAAATTGGACGAAGAGAGGGCGCGCTCATTGCGCGGCCTCCTCTTGCGGGGCGATCTCATCGCGGCGCCACGCCCCGATCAGCAAACGTTTGAATTCCGCATAGGTGGAATCGAAAGTCTCGCGGCCGCGAATATAGGTCTCGCGATTGAAATCCCGGTAATCGGCCTCATAGATCCCGGCCACTTGCTCGCCCGCTTGGCCCACCAGGGCGGTGTAATCTTGCCGGTAAGCGGACATGAAGGGCGTGATATAGGCCTGCATCAGATTGGCCAGCTCCATCTGCTGGCTGGCATCAAAACGGGTGACCACCGCCCGCACCGCATCCCATTCAAAGCGCAGCTCTGGGGTGCCCAAAGCCCGGGCCGCCAGGTTCTCGCCTTCCTCAATGGAGCTGAACGTGGCGTGGAGCATATCGAAAAACCGTCCCGTGGAATCAAATTCCAAGAAGGAGGCCCCCAAAGGCACCAGCAAGATATCGGCGGCGGCCAGGGCATTGATGGTCAGATAGCCAAGCGCCGGAGGCGTATCGAGGATCACCACATCATAGCGATCAAGAATGCCATCGGCCTCAAGCTGATTGGTCAGCGCATCCCAAAGCTTCCAAGTCTTCAGCCCCATGCGCCAGACCGGCACTTGGAACTCGGCCCAATACAGGTTCAGCTGCGCCCCGATCAGATCGATATTGGGCCAATGGGTGGGGGCGACCAAATCGCTGGCCCGCAATTTCAGCGCTTCGGCCAGCACATCATCCAAAGGCAAGGGCGGCTCGCCCCGGCCCATGCGGGCGCGGTTCTCGGCCTGCAAGCTTTCGGCGTAATCCCGGGCCAGCAGCGGAAACACCGTGGCCCATTCATCGGCCACTTGCCCGCCAAAGATCGAGGTCATGGAGCCCTGGCTATCAAGATCGATCACCAGCACCTTATAGCCATCCAGCGCCGCGGACATGGCCAGATGCGCCGCGGTGGAGGTCTTGCCCACCCCGCCTTTGAAATTCGCCACAGCGGTGATTTTCGCGGGCAAGCCTTTGGGCCGGTAGGGCAAGTATTCTTTCGCTTTCGATCCTTCGGCGGCAAAGAAGGCCCGCAAGCGCAGCACCTCATCCAAGGTAAACCATTTGGCGCCGCTGGCGGTGTCTGAACGCCCCTGGGGCAGATCGGGATTGGCTTTCAGCACCCGGCGAAAATGCGGCGTGGCCACGGGGATGAGATATTTGGTGATCTCCCAAGTGGAGAACATCCGCAGGGTTTTGCGCCCTTCGGGATTGAGCCCGCGCGAGACCAGATCATCGCGCCCTTGGGCGGCCATCTGCGCCACTTGGGCAAAGCCTGCTGTGCCCGTGGGATCGCCCAAATCCGCCAAAGCGGTATCGGGGCAAATGTTGAAATAAGGCGGCAAGCCCCGAGATCCGGTCATGGAAGATCCTGTAAAACGCTGCTCTATATGCTCTCTTTTGCTTAGTATACGCATTTTCTGCGCACATGAAACAAAAATGAAAACAGGATCTGTATTTTCTTTGAAAAACAAGGGCTTTTCCATCCGTTCCTTGGCAGGATCTGTCTCTAGGATTGGAAGAAGTTTTGTTAAGAGTTAGTTAGTTTATAGTTACGCAGGGCAGTGGATTTTTTAACCTTTTGTTTCAAAAGCCTTTTTCGCACTGATTTTCAATCACGCGACTCTAAACCCACGAAGCTGCGATTCCAGACCCCCGATCCAATGACTCTAGAGCCACGAAGTTGCGCGCCGGGTTCTCTTGAGTACGCGCCTTGGGCTTTTTACTTTGGCGTAAATAAAACGACGAAAATGTCTGAGCAGTGACAATGCCAATCTCGCCCCGGCCAATCTCGCCCCGGGCCGCTTCCGCATCTGCGGGGGGGGCTGGCTCTGGCGCGCCTTCTGGGTTGCCGCCAGGGGATTTCTTTGTGTGCGATATCGCCGGGGCCATTCCCAAAGATGATATGGCCAGTATGGAGCATCCGATCTTTTCGCTCTCCACCCGGCCCGACCGGCGGGTGCTGCGCTATGAGCATGGGCCCGCCACCGTAGAGATCACCCCATCGGTCAAAGGCCTGGCCACGATCCATGACAAGGATGTGCTGATCTATTGCATCTCGCAGCTGGTGGCGGCGCTGAATGCGGGCCGGCCCACGGCCCGGCATTTGGAGCTGGTGGCCCATGATTTGCTGCTGGCCACCAGGCGCGAAACCTCTGGCGATAGTTACCGCCGGCTATGCTTGGCCTTTGAGCGTCTGGCAGGCACCCGGATCGTGACCAATATCCCCACCGGCGAGACCGTGACCACCACCGGCTTTGGCCTGCTGGAAAGCTGGGAGATCGTGCGCCGCACCCGGTCGGGCCGCATGGTCTCGGTCTCGGTGACCTTGTCGGAATGGCTGTATCGGGCGGTGTTGGAACGTTCGGTGCTGACTTTGAGCCGGGATTATTTCGCCCTGCGCAAACCGCTGGAGCGGCGGCTTTACGAGCTGGCGCGCAAACATTGCGGCCGTCAGCCCCGCTGGCAGGTGAGCATGGCGGTGCTGTGCGCCAAATCCGGCTCGGCCTCGCCGTTGCGGGTGTTTCGCAAAATGGTGCGCGATATCGCGGCGGCCGATCTGCTGCCCGATTATCAACTCAGCGTCGAGCCGGGCGATCTGGTGCTGGTCACCCCGCGCCGGGCGGTGGTGCTGGAGAGCGGCCCCAAGCTGGATGCGGCCGATTTCGACGCCGCCCGGGCCGCTGCCCCGGGCTGGGATATTTACGCGCTCGAGGCCGATTGGCGGGCCTATTGGGAGAGCACCGGCCGGCCGCATCTGCATCACCCGGCCAAAGCCTTTATCGCCTATTGCGCCAGCCGGGCCCGCAAAGAGAGCTGATCGCCCCCTCTCCCTATCTCGACACCTGCCCTATTCCTGCTCCCTGCCCTGCTGCCCGTTTCCTGGCCTCTATCCCCGCCCCGCCCCCGCCCTGGGGGTTTCCTCACGCGCGCGCGCAAATGTTTCGCGCGCGAAACATCCCGGCCTTTCCCAAAGCCTAAGCCATCGTGCTTTACCCTTAGCGATTTCATCTAGGGCCGGGCGTTGCTCGGCGCTCCAGGCAACGGCGCAAAACCCCCATAAATAAATTCCCCACAGCGACCCTGTTTCAAGAAAGGAAAGCTTTATGGGTGTCTATAACGCCACGACTTCATGGGTGCGCATTGCCAATGGCGCCACATCCGCATCGATCGAAAGCGCAGGGGATGTGACCGTGTATACCGGCAGCGCTGCTCCGAGCTCTGATCTGGAAGATGCTGGGGTCTCGCTCAGCGGCGGTGCTGGGCTCTATCTGTGGGATGTGCCTGGCGGGCGGGTCTTTATCAAAGGCTCGGGCCAAGTGCGGTTGCTGGTCAGCCCGGCCAGCGCCGAGGCCTAAGCCCCCAAAAACCCCACGCCTGCCCGCAGGCAAGATTTCCAAACCCGATCGCGCGGCCCCAGGGCCGAACCGGACAGGCGATGCGCCTGCTCGCCCAGGGGGTTTGCGCGCCCGATCAGAAAGGACATGTGATGAGAACCTATCAAGTGACCCGTTCGTGGAAGCGGATTGCCAGCAATGCCTCGGAGGCGCTTTTGACCATTGAAGGCCGGGTGCGGGTCTATAAAGGCGGCACCAGCACGCCCTCAAACGGGTCAGGCACCATTGTCGATGGGCCCGCGGCGCTGCAATTTTGGGATGTGGCCGATCGCGGCGGCTGTATCTGGGTCAAAGGCTCGGGCAGCGTGCGCGCCATGGCCGATGGCAAAGCCAGTTTGGCGGCCAGCGAAAGCGGTGTGGCCGCGCCCAAACCGCCCGTCGCAGATGCCCCTGGGGTCTATACGGCCACAAATTCCTGGGTGCGCATTGCCAATAGCATCACCGCGGCTTCGGTCGAAAGCCTGGGGGATGTGCAGGTCTTTACCGGCGATTGGAAACCCTCGGAATCCGAGGCGGGCGTGGCCCTGAGCGGCGGCGGCGGGCTGCATCTTTGGAATGTGCCCGGGCGCAAGCTGTTCATCAAAGGCTCGGGCCAAGTGCGGCTGCTGGCCAGCCCCACAAGCTCGGCGGCCTAAGCCCCAGTTTCGCAGCGAAGGATCAAACCGGTGGCGGCGGGCCTTGGGCCCGGCCGAAAGATCTTGGCCCGCCCCCTGTTTGCGCAAAGATCAGAAAGGACATGTGATGAGAACCTATCAAGCGACAAGCTCTTGGAAGCAGATCGCCAGCAATGCCTCAAATATGCTCATGACCCTGCAGGGCTCTGTGCGGGTCTTTACCGGGGCCGATACCACCCCCAGCAGCAGTTCGGGCTCGTTGATGGAAGGGCCCACAGCGCTGCAATTGTGGGATGTGGCCGGCCGCGGCGGCGGGATCTGGATCAAAGGGTCCGGCCAAGTGCGCGCCATGGCCGATGCCGGGGCCAATATGGCCGCCAGCGATGGCGACACGCCCCCGGAAGAGGACGATGATGACACGCCGCCCCCGCCGCCCCCGGAAGATGACGATGATGATACCCCGCCGCCGCCCAATCCCGGCGGGCCGCCCAAAATGATCTTTTCCACCGATGCGGCAGGGGATGTGGATGATCTGCTGGCCATGGGCGAGGTGTTTACCGCCCATCGCAAAGGCGAGATTGAATTGGTGGCTTTGATGGCCAGCGCCAGCACCGCCCATATGGCCCCTTTCCTGCGCATGGCCGCGGATATCTTTGGCCTCGCGGATGTGCCGGTGGGCGCTTACAAAGGCAGCGGCGGCGTGCCCAGCCAGGACCGCTATACAGAAGAATTGGCGCAGCTCTTTGGCGATGGCGGGCAAACCCGCGATGATCTGCCCAGTGCCCGCAAAATCTATCGCCAGACCCTTTCGGCCCTGCCCAAAGGCGAGAAAGTGACCATTGTGGTGGTGGGCTTTTCCACGGATATGGCCGAATTCATCCTGTCCAAAGATGGCGATGATGGGGTCAAAGGCAGCGGCGAGGCGCTGTTTGCCGAGCGTATCGAGCGCATCGTCACCCAAGGCCCCACCAATGTGAAGAAATCCGAGCTGGGTTCTAATTGGGGCAAGAACCCGCGGGCCTCGGCGGATGTGTATAACCGCTGCACCCGTTTGGGCGTGCCGGTGATCATCATGCCTGCCGATGAAGCGGTGCCAGTGCAATCGGGCCCGCCTGCGGCTTGGAAGGTGCATAACAACCCGCTGACCCTGGGCTGGTTCCAGCGCGGCACGGTTACCCGGCCCTCTTATGACAGTATGGCGCTGCATTACGCCTTGGGCACCCGGCCGCAAAATTGGCGCTTTGCCTATAAGGATATCGAGCTGAAGGTGAATACCAGCTCCAAGACCTATAGTATCGATCCCAAGAAAAAAGGCGCTTTCTCCTTTTTGGAAACGGCGATCAGCGATGGCAATTTCACCAAGCAGATGGCCCAGCTGAACGCGGCCTCTGATGTCAATAGCGACACCTATCCGCAATATCATCTGGCCAAGCAGAACAGCGCGTATAGTTTCTCGGTGCCCGGCACCCCCAGTGTCAGCACCAAAGTGGCGAAAGTGTCAGGTCGGCAAAGCGGGAAATTCTCTTTGTCCGGGCGGACGCTGAAATTGGGCGCGACCGGGGCGGGGCTTTATGAGACCGAGCTGAAACTCACCGGCACCAATTACCAGGCCAAGCACTTTGCCCAGGTCAAAGTGATGCCCAGTATCAGCGGCTATGATCTGGGGGATGCGTTCGGCTCGAAATCCACCGATTATGATATTTGGCTGGCCGATGATCTGAGCAAATTCTTCACCGATCGCAGCACATCGCCGAAAAAACCGGCCAAGGTGGGCGACCGGGTGGGCAGCTGGATGGGCAGCTATCGCGGCTTGGTCTTCGTGGCCACCAGCGACAGCGCCCGCCCGATCTTGCGCAGCAATCCAGATGTGCCTGGCACGTATCGGCTGGAATTCTCTGGCGGGCAGATGATGGAATGCACCGCCATGAGCGCGCTCGATCGCAGCACCGGCACCCGGTATGCTGGGGCGGCCTATGAGCTGACCAGCACAGCGCCGGGCTATGTGTTCCGCGATGGCGGCTCGACCACCGATTACCGCAATATGGGCTGTGCCTTGGGGGTGAATTTCCTAGGCGATGCCCGGGGCAGTATTTTCACCATCCGCAAGCTGTGCTCGGCTTTGCCGCGCCCCTCGGGCCCGACCGTGACCATGGCCGGTTGGGATAGCGAGCGCAATCGCGGCGATATCATGCAAAATAAAGGCGGGTTCCGCACCACGAAGATCGGCACCAGCGGGGCGTCGGGGTCGACCCGTTTGGGCGGCGGCTCTAATGGTCCGCGCTTTACTGGCTATATCAGCGGCTTTGTCGCCTGCCAGCGCCCGCTGGATGATACGCGTGCTGAATATCTGCGCCGCAAATTGGCCGCGCAAAACGGCGCGAAGATCTAAGCTAGGGGCCTTCCTGGTTTCGCTGCGGGCCTGGCATTGCCGGGCCCGTTTTTTATGGCCTGTTCTCATGGCCGGTTTTGCCAGCGGGCTTTGCCAGGGATTGGGTCACAATTGCCAAAGCTTGGCTTTGCGAGGATGGAAAATACCGGCGCGCTGGCCTATCACATGGGGGAATGCGCCGATGGGCCCGGTTCGGGCCGCTTTAAGAATTGATGCGGCATATGGTTTGCGCAGGGTCCGGGGATCGGTCCCCGGGGAGTGGTCATGGATATTGCAGCGGATCAGAGCGACGCGGCCGGGCAGGGCAGGTCTGCGCGCGAGGCAAAGGCCCCGATGGGCCGCGCCGGGGTCAAAGCGCCGGCGGAAAAAGCCGCCTTTCCCGCAATCACCTTGATGATGTTGATCGTCACGGTGCTGCCAGTGTCTTTCTATATGGGCGGGGTGCTGCTCAATCCCAGCCGGCTGCTGTTGATGGTGCTGATCTTTCCAGCGTTGATCCGCTGGGCCAGCGGCAAAGTCGGCAAGCCGATCTTGCCCGATTACATGTTTTTGGGCTTTGGGGTTTGGATGCTGATCAGCTTGGCTTTGAACCAAGGGATCGGGCGCACCGGGGTCTATTGGGGTTCGCAATTTGTCGAAGTGGTGGGGGCCTATTTCGTGGGCCGGGCCTTCATCATCTCGCGGGCCTGTTTCATGTTCATGGTGCGCGCCTATCTGATTTTGATCTTATTCCTGCTGCCCATCGGCATTTACGAAAACCTCACGGGCGAAGTTATCTATTTGAATTTACTAGATTCTTTGCCAGGTCTGGATGCGCCAGGATCAGTGAATTACGGCCCGCGCATGGGTCTGCACCGGGCCCAGGTCGCGTTCCATCACCCGATCCTTTACGGGGTGGTGGTCTCCACCGCCTTTTCCTTTGCTTGGCTGGTGCTCAAAGCCAAAGGGCGCGGCACTGGCAGCCGGGTTATTTCCTCCGCCATTGTCACCGTGGCCACGATCAGCTCCATGTCCGCCGGGGCGATCGTTTCCGTGGCCACCCAGATCATGCTGATCGCTTGGGATTGGATTTTGCGGGCCAATGCGGCGCGCTGGAAAATCTTTTTCGGCATCTTGGCCTTTTTCTATGTGGTGATTGATCTGGTCTCTAACCGGAGCCCTTTTGCAGCGGTGCTTTCGCGGCTGACCTTTAGCAATTCCACCGCCTATAACCGGATCCGCATTTGGGATTTCGGCAGCGCCGAAGTGATGCGCCACCCGATCTTTGGCATGGGGCTGTTCAGCGATTGGATCCGGCCCTTCTTCATGTCCGACAGTATCGACAATCACTGGCTGCTTATGGCCATGCGTTTTGGTCTGCCGGGGATTTTCTTGCTGCTGGGCCCGTTCATCTGGATCATTTATAAAATCTCGCGCAAGCAATTTGCCAATGAGCAATCTTACCTGCTGGGCCGGGCGGTGGTGTTTTCTATGTCCGGGGCGATTATTGCCCTATGCACGGTGGCCGCTTTTGTCAGCACGTTTTCCATGATCTTGTTCTTGCTCGGGGGCGCGGTGTTTTTGCTGTATGAGCCCAGCAGCACCGCCCCGGCGCTGCAACCGGTGAAACCTGGGCGGCGCTCGGGCCGGGCGCGGCAGGGCTCTGAGAGCGCCCAGGCTGCGGGCGCGGGCGCGGGGGCAGGCAGAAAAGCTGGCACGGGCCGCACGGGCCGCAAGCGGCGCTCTGGCGCCAAAGCGCTTCAGGGGGAAAGCCCCGCAGAAAACCTTGCAGAGAGCGGGATCGAAGAGACCGGGGCCGAGGCCGATCCCCGCGCCCGCCGTTATAGCCGCTTTCCGGACAAACCCGGGCGCCGATAAACCCGGGTTCACGTAACCCCCGGGTTATGAGGGCGGGGTCGGCTATAGGGGCGTGGCCGGTTATAAGGCCCGGGCCGGTTATAAGGGCGAGGTCTGATCTTCCCTGCGCCCCTGGCGGCTGGGCGCGTGTTAGGTGCTGCGGCGCAGGAAGCTGGCGGCACCCGGAGAGGCCAGCCCCACCAGATCGGTGACAATCCGGCCCATTTGCACTGGCTCGCGCATATAGCGCAGCACCGCGGCGCGGGCTTTGCCCGGGGCGGCCAGATCCTTGTGGCGGCCAGCGATCTGGAACAGATGGCGGAACAGCTGGATCCGCTCGGCGCTGGCCAACCGCCCGGATTTGCCGCTTTGCCACAAGCTGCGCTGGCTGCGATTGGTCATGCGCACCGATTGCCGGGGATGTTCGCGATTGTAATAGATCGCATCCTCATCGATCCGCAGCTTGCCCAAAAGCAGCATCTCGGCCAGCAGGGCTTTGTCCGAGCCATAATAGGACAGATGCAGCATGGAGCGATCCAATGCCGCTTTGCGAAACAGCCCGAAAATCGGATAGCAACTGCCGGTCTGGCGCATGCCCGCGTAAAACCGCGCCACCGCATCGGGCTCTTCAATGGGCGGGGTGTGATAGCCAGTGCCAGGGATTTTCTGATCCTGGCTGTCAATGCAGATCGTTTGGCCAAAAGCCACGCTGGTGCTGGGATCGCGATCCAGCAGCGCCACCATCAATTCCAGGAAATTGGCGCTGATCATATCATCATGGGCAAACCATTTCAGATATTCCCCCCGGGACAGCTCATAGCCCAGATTGTAATTGGGGGCCGCGCCCAGATTTTCACGATTGCGCACATAGCGGATGCGCGGATCGCGGGCGGCCCGGGCTTGGACAATCTCTCCGGTGCGATCGCTAGAAGCATTATCGGTGACGATCAATTCGTAATCTTCAAAGCCTTGCTCGGCGATGGAATCCAGCGCCTGGGCGATGTAATTTTCCCCGTTATAGACGGGCATGCAAAGGCTGACGCGCGGCGCTGTGGTGGTCATGATCTACCCCTGTTCCCACATATATCCCTAACCGGCCGGATCCCCATCCGGCCTGGCCCCGGTGCCAAGTGTAAAGCCCCCCGGGCAGCGCAACAATCCCCTGCGCGGCTGGGGAATGGTCAGGCGGGCGGAATAATAAACCGCGCCGAGGGAAAAATCGGGGGGATATTTCTTTTGGCTTTGCCGTTTCCTAACCTGGCTATGGGATTGGCATGACAAGCAGGCTTTGCGCCTGTGGGTCGCCGTGAATTTGTAGCATCAAAGGCGCGTTTGTGGTTTGCCTATGTGCATATGCTTTCTTTAGAACCCCAGAGCGCCTAAACCAGCGCCAGTAGATTTATTGCCCAAGGCCCCGTGATGCGCTCGACCAGCTTTTCAGCGCGTATGACCCCCGCCTTTTGGCCTGCCTCTTAGACTGACCGTGGAAACACATCTTATGCTTGACCAGTTCCCGAATTTGACCATTTCCCGCTCGCGCCTTGCGGGGCAAGTGGCCCTGTCTGGGGCGAAAAACTCGGCCCTGCGGTTGCTTGCCGCCAGTTTGCTGACCGATGCGCCGATCCGTTTGCGCAATTACCCTTCCGAGCTGCTTGATGCCCAGGTCCATGTGGGCATGCTGGAGGCATTGGGCAAAAGCTGCGTGTTGGACGGGGCTGAGGCGATCACCATCACCGAACCTGGCCCCACCGCCGATAAGCTGGCCTGGGATGGGCGCTCGATCCGCAACACGCTGTTGATCCTGGGCGCGCTCACCGCCCGCCATGGGCGCGGCGCGGTGCCATTGCCGGGCGGGTGCAAATTGGGCGAGCGGAAATATGATCTGCATGTGAAGCTGTTGGAAGATTTGGGCGCGCGGGTCTGGGATGAGGGGGATTATCTATATGCTGAGGCCCCTGAGGGGCTGGTGGGCGCGGATATCCATCTGGCGCTGCGCTCTACCGGGGCCACGGAAAACGCCATTCTGGCCGGCTCTTTGGCCCGGGGCATCACCCGGATCTGGAACCCCCATATCCGCCCGGAAATCCTCGATCTGATCGCGCTGTTGCGCAAAATGGGCGCTCAGATCACGGTCTATGGCCAAGAGCATATTGAGATCATCGGCTCTGAGGCGCTTTCCGGGGCCGATCACAGCGTGATCCCGGATAATATGGAAGCCATCACCTGGCTGGTGGGGGCGGTGATCACCGGCGGGGATCTGGAGATTTTGGATTTCCCCTATGAGGATCTCGAAGTGGTGCTGGCGCATTTGCGCGCCGCCGGGGCGCAGCTTTATCGCGGCGAGACCTCGCTGATCGTGCGCGGCGGCACCTGCTATCCGATCGAGATCTCCACCGGCCCCCATCCGGGCATCAATTCCGATGTGCAGCCGATTTTGGCGGCCTGGGGGGCCAAAGCCCGGGGCGAAAGCCGGATTGTCGATCTGCGCTTTCCGGGCCGTTATGGCTATGCGGAGGAAATGGCGAAAATGGGCCTGCGCCATGAGGTGGTGGGCGATATGCTGAAAATCCACGGCGCGGGCGGGGATCTGGCCGGGGCCAAGGTCCGGGCGCTGGATCTGCGGGCCGGGGCGGCGCTGACCCTGTGCGGGCTGATGGCCGAGGGCGAGACCGTTGTGACCGATGCTTGGCAGATCTCCCGGGGCTATGTGAATTTCGTCGAAAAGCTGCAAAGCCTTGGCGGCAATGTGCAGATCAGCGCCTAAGCGTTTGGCAAAGGAGCCCGCCCCATGACGGATCACAGCTTGCCAAAGGTGACCATCATCACCGCCTGGTATAACCGCGCGGCCTATTTGCAGGACACGCTGGCTGGGCTGTTGGCCCAGACCTATCCCAATTTCGAGATCGTCCTGGTCAATGATGGCAGCCCCGATCCAAGGGTGCGCGAGATCCTTGACAGTTATGAAGATCCCCGGCTGCGGGTGATCCATCAAGGCAATAGCGGTATGGTGCAGGCACTGCGCCGGGCGATTTATGAAAGCGATGGCGCGTTCATCGCCTTGCAAGGGGCCGGGGATGTCTCCGCCCCCCATCGCATCGCCTTGCAAGCGGATTTCCTGACCCGCCATCCCGATTACGCTTTGATCGGCTGCGGCTTTCGCAGCTGCCGGGTTGGGGCCGAGGCCGATGCAGAGCCGGGCAAATCCCATGACAATTGGGATCTTGAACCGGGCGCGCCTTGGCCGGAAACCGGCATATTGGCCCGCAGCCCCAGCAATGATGAGCTTTGCCGGGTCAATGCGTTCAGCCATGGCGAAGTGATGATGCGGCGCAGCGTTTATGAAGAGCTGGGCGGCTATCGCAGCTTTTTCGCCAATACCCAGGATCTCGATCTATGGCTGCGCATGGGAGCCAAGCATAAGCTTGGGGTGCTGCAAGAATTTCTATATGAGCGGCGGATTTTCATGGGCGATGGCATCGCCCCGGATCTGAAGAAAAGCCTGCGCCAATTGGCTTTCACCCGCATGGCTTTGGCCTGTTATGCAGATCGGCAAAAGGGCCAGCCGGATCGGGTGGCGCTTTACGGGCCGGTGGCCATGCGCAAATTGCCCATGGACCGGGCTTTGTTCGAGGATCTGCTGCGCTGTGTGAAACAGGTCAAAGCCTATGGCAATTTGGATCTGGCCGAGCTGAGGGCGGTGCGCGATCTTTATGGGCCGCTCGCCTATGGGCTCTGCACGCTTTATGGCCGCTATTTGCTGGCCCGTTACGGCGATAAAGTGCCCCCGAAACGGCGCCGGTAAGCCCAGGTCTTATGCGGGATGTTTCGCGCGCGAAACACCCGGCCTGGGGGGCGGCCTGAGATTACGCCTTTTGCCTTTTGCCTTCCGGCAGCCTTGTTGCGGGGTCAGAGCCCGGCGCTGCGGCGCAGTTTTTGTTTCATGCGGATCAGCGGGTTTTTATTGCGCCGGGCTTTGGCGGCCCATTCCGCATCGCGCTCGGCCAAATGCTCGGGCGAAAGCTCAGGCGGCGGGCTCAAAGGGGCTTTGTCCTCGATGCGATAGCCAAAGCGTTTGAAATCGGCCGCATAAAGCTCCGAGATCCGCGCCAGATCCCATTCCGATGGGGTCACGTTCCCGCCTGCGGCGGGCGCCCCGGCCTGGGCCCCGCGCTTGTTGCGCATGGGCATAGAGCGCGGCGCGGCGCGATCGCCTGAGAGCGCGTCAAACCAAGGCACCAAACCATCCAGCCCATGTTCCATGTGAAAGACCATGGAGCCTTCGGGCACGATCTCATCCATGGGGCGCACGTGATTGTCATAGGTGAAGGGATCTTCGGACATCAATTCAGAGACATCTTCGAGCCAATCGGAAAAGCCGGTTTCGCTGGGGATGCGGTTTTCCACCTCAAGCTGGAAATGATAGGCGCTGATCAGCCGCGCCACCGGGTGGCGCACAATGGTAAAGCTGGCATCGAAAAACCCATCGGGGAACATGCGGCTGAGGCTGAGCGCATCCACATGCTGGGGCGAGGTGCGCGACCAGCGGGTTTCCGAAGAATGGCGCAAATAGCGTTTGTCATTAAAGGCGATCAGGCCAAATCGCTGGGTGAGATATTGCGAGACCGAAGAGCCCCCGCATTTGGGCACATGGGCATAAAGTACCAGCTTTGATCCGGCCTTAAAAATCGGCATCTACTCTTCCTTTGCCTGGCCCAGCCACGCGCAGGGCACTCGTATATCTCACCG